>PBTE01000097.1 GCA_002726515.1 Planctomycetaceae bacterium
CGGGCTGTGTTCTTCCGGATTTCGCTACGCTCAATCCTCCAGAACACAGCCTAGTTTCTTGAACCCGATCCTCTCACTCAGACTGGTACAAAAGCTGGGGGGTTGTCAGCCGGGAATTTCTCTTAACGAGGAATTTCCGGTACGCTTTTTAACGTGACTCCGCAGTACGAACGGCCCTTCGTGCTGCGGAGTTTTCTTTTAGAGATCAATTCACCCGGACATCACCGGTTACAAATTTTTAACAACGCTCGTTGTCAAGAACCGGCAGACACTTGTCGCGGGACAAGATGTCGGTCACTCCGACTCGATGTCACGAGTTGTTTCCAATTTGTAACTAATCCCTAACAACCAAAATTAACTTTTCTCGTGTTGCCGATGACGGCACAGCCTCTGCTTCTCTTGCGAAAGTGGATCAGCAATCTTGACGTCACGCTTAGAGACTTAAACGGAGAATCGTTACAACCGGCCCGCATGTTTGACGGTCTGAGTACCGCAACTCCTCCACCGACTTTCAGGAACAATTGCGGCGATTGAACTAAAGTTCAGCTCAGCAAGGCTTTAGGAAGTCGATCCTGTTTCTTGCGCACTATTTTCTTCGCTATAGGCACAGAAAATGCGTTTATAGATGTGCGGATAACGGTGTCTTTGAAGGTCGAGGTGCTTCGGTGGGCCGTTGTCGACCTCACCTCCATTTCTCGTGTCTTGAAACGTTAATTAAAGGAGCCATCCGTGAAGAGAATCTTGCAAAGAATTTGGAGTGAGGACGACGGTGTTCTCACATTTGAATGGGTTCTGTTGGTCACGTTGTTGACAATTGGCGTTGTTGGGGGCGTTGCCGCTGTCCGCGATGCAATCATTGACGAGCTGGGCGACGTGGCGCAGGCCATGTTGACCTTGGACCAGTCCTACACGGTGCTGCATCCACTGAGTATCGAAGTGCATGATACAAGTGATCAGGGTGCCAGCAATTCGTTCTTTGTCGATTCGGCCGTCTTTCAGGATTGCAACCGGAACGACAACTTCAACGGTCAAACTGGCAACTACCTGCTCGACGTAGACGCTCCTTCGTAGGTTCGGTGTCGACAGTAGTGATTAGATGAATTCCAGCAGGGAGTCACCCAATCGTTTTCGATCGGGTGACTTCTGTCATTAATTGGCCGCCAAAAGATCCTTTGACCTATTGTTTTATTTAGAGACAGCTTGCTCAGCACTTGGGCCAGTACAGAAAAGGAACCGCGGATGGCCAGGCGATTCGACAATCTCTTGCAGGGTATTTGGCGAGAACAGGAAGGAGTTCTTTCTTTCGACTGGATCTTGCTTTTGACACTCCTGACGATGGGTGTTGTGGGAGGTATTGCCGCCACGCGGAATGCGAGCATTGACGAGTCAGGAGATATCGCCGAAGTGTCGATATCCTTGGATCAGAGTTATACCTCGCCCGGGGTTGCAACTCGTGGCATACCGGACAGTGTATTTACCGACGATGCCCCGGTCTTCGATGAGCGGGGACACAACACACAGGGCTCGAGCCACTTGCCCTTTGACGATGTACATGCCAGCGACCAGGAATTTTCTGCGAAGTTGGCTTGATTGAGAGAAAGATACAAAGCCTACCTTAACAAAAGATGATCCAGGAGCTGCAACTTGAATACACTCACCTCGATCGCTTTTATTAGTGTGGTGAGTTGTTATGCAATAGCGGCAGCAGTGGTCGACATTCGGCTGCATCGGATCCCTAACTACCTGACAGTTCCCGCTGCTGTTTTTGGTCTTTTGTTCCATACATTTTTTGAGGGGAGATGGGGAATTCTGTTGTCGCTCGCCGGCTTGGCGGTTGGATTTGGCTTGCTCCTTTTGCCTTGGTTGTTGGGTGGCAGCGGCATGGGTGATGTCAAGTTGCTGGCTGCACTGGGTGCCTGGCTCGGACCAACTCACCTGCTTTACGTATTTGTGGTGAGTGTGTTTTTGGCCGCTGTATTGGCATTGGGAGTCATGGTCAAGGTTGCGGCAACGAAAGGAGTGAGTTCAGTCCAGCGAAACTATCTGGCAAAAGGACGTTCGGGTAAGCAGCGATCGGGGCCCCAGCGGATTTTGCCTTTTGCCGTGCCGGTGGCACTGGGCACTTGGATCGTATTAGCTTGGTTGACAATGTCGCAGGGCGGGCAAGTGTTTGAATTGACCTTGCGCTGAAATGTTGTGCTCCCGGGGTCGCATTACCATCAGATTAGGTCAGACCGTGGTGGTTCACAAACCTTGGCTAACAGACGAATGTAGAATTTACCATGGACCGCAATTTAACAGCAAACAAGCAGTCCGGCCCACGTCGTGGCGTGTTGACCGTGGAAATGTTACTTACCCTTCCAATCCTGCTGCTGGCGGGGCTGTCGCTTGTACAATTCAGCATGCTGCTGCTGGGATCTCAGGCCTTGAGCGCTGCAGCTCATTCGGGGGTCCGACAGGCGGCATTACCGGGTGCCACAATTGGTTCGGTGCGCGAATCAGTGGACAACGCATTGGATGGCTGGTCGTTTAAGAAATACACCCAGGTGTTGATTTTTGTCAACGATCAGCCGGCGTCGAAATTTCCGTTAGACCAAGCCAGAACTGGCGATAAAGTTTCAGTCACTGTTCGAGTAGGGGCCACCAAGGTGGCGCCTAACGCACTATCATTAGTTGGTATAACAATTGCGGGAACTGATTTACAACAAACATTCGTGATGCGGGTGGAGTAATGGGCACCTTCCTCCTGGATGAATGCAGTTCGCAGGAGGAACGGACTGGCCTTTTGATCCACATGAATCCACCAGTCAGTTTAAGGAACTAATTCGTGAGACTTATTAGCCCTGGTACGATTGCGCTCCTCGTCATGGCCGTTTTGGGGGGCTTGGTGTTTGCCTACGTAGCCAAGCAGATGGCCCAGCGTCCTGAACCTGTGGAACAACCGGGAATTCAAGTTGTCGTTGCCCGTGTGAATCTCAGGCAACGCGAGCAGATTGACCGGCGAGCTCTGGAACTTGCTGATCTGAGGGCGGGTGAACCTTCTCCACCTGGATACCTGACCAATTTAAACATCGCAGTAGCAAGATTCACCAAGCAAACCATTCCGGCAGGAGAGGTAATCACAGAAGACATGCTGTATTCGATTGGAGAAAACCCAATCGAACGAGTTCCACAGCGCATCACTGAGGGCATGCGTGCTCATACAATACAAGTGGCGGGCCTGGTGTATGGAAGTACCATCATCGGTCATGATTCGATCGTCGACATTTCTCTCACCGTTGAGTCGGACCATCCGGAAGTTTTGAAACCCGGTTTGCCTGGAATCTTTACCAAACCCTTGATGCAGAACATCCGGGTGCTGGCAGTGGTCATTCCACCGCAAGGGCCGCGCGGGAACAACCTGAATGATTTAACAACGATTGTAGTTGAAGTAACGCCTGACCAGACAAACGAACTGACACTGGCCGAAGAGATGGGGATGCTAAGCGTCAGCATTGTTGGTTCCCATGCCGGGGTTGGTCCCCAGGACGACATTGTGGATCCCAATCAACTGGTCAAACTCAAAAAGCTTCCGACACCACCCGCGCCACCCGATCCGCCTGTGGCCGCAGAACCGTATCGGGTTGAAGTCTATCGTGGTAGTGGACCACCAACTTACATCCAGTTCGGACCTGACAAAGTAAAAGAGTCCAAGGCAGCCACGGCACCTTCGACCCCGGAGCCGGACACGCAATCATCGACTCCGGCGTCGCAACCAGGGCAGCGGGGGCGACGCTCCCGCGAGCCGTCACGTGTTGATTCTCAGGATAGCCAATACTTCGGCGTCGATTTGGCAGCACCAGTTCAAGAATCAGGGAAAGTTTCGGAACCAGTAGGCCGGAACCAGCCAGCTTTCTCGCAGTCTGTTTCGGAGACTGTGGTGGATGAACGTTTCCCGAGGCTGTCTTGGGAATCGGGAGTCAAAGTTCCGGCCAGTTCTTTTTTCGCTGGCCGAGCAGCTTTGCGACTAAGGGAGCAATCGCAAGCAGGGGTTGAGAGTCGGCGACGCATCGCTGCGTCACATGATCACGAGCAAGATGGAATGACGAGTTTTTTTGATCGAGCCCTACAAGTGGTCAAAAGCGACGATCAGCCGCTGCTGAACTACAACGAAATCAGGGGGCGTACCGCGCTCTCCGAGAAGAGCCTTACGGAGCGGGCTATGATGGCAATTGGAAACCATTGAGGACAGAGAACGCGGGAGAGTCGAGAACGTTCGAGGCGAGATGACCAACAAGCCGAACTTGCCCTGCAGCGACGACCGCCCGCGAATCGAAGCCTTCCGGGATTTGAACTGTGAATTGTTCGCGACCACCGTGGATCAGATGGGTGACCTCCAGGCGTCTTCGTCCCGGCCGGAAACGGGCGAATCGTCGAGGCGCCCTGACCTTCTTGGTACTCCTGTTTCTGATGACTGGTGCGTTTCTCGTGATGCTGGTACTGAACTGGATTTGGCTGGTTCTCAACAATCGGGACATACAGCGTCGAAGTGATATTTTGGCTTTGAGTGCGGTGGAACGACTCCTGGACGAGCAACTGCTCGAGGATCGCGCGGGTCAACAATGGGACGACAAGGTTCAGGCAGAAGACAGCGTCGATTGGATGCGGCGCGCTAACAACCGCGTCGCACCAGCAACTTCAAGACTGGATTCGAAAAATGTGACCGTCATTCCGGGCCGCGTGGCCAGTGTGGAGTCTCCCGTCTTTTTCTCGGAGACGCCCTACAATGCACTGCGTGTCGAACTCCATCGCTATGCAACAGGTCCTAATCCTGTTTTGATGTTGATGCGTGGTTTTGGTTTTGACGAGGCAGCAGACATCACCACAGTTGGGGTAGCGTGCTTGGACAGTCGAGTGGTTGGGTTTCGACCTACCAGTACCGTGGCCACTCCACTGGCGCCCTTGGCGATTCAAGCGTCCGCCTGGTTCGCCGACCGCCCGGCCGGCGGTACAGATTCCAACTTGAACAACATGTTGGAACTGGACGTTGTCCTGCAGCCCTTCGGAGGGCCGGGTTTGGCGAACGGCGCCCTGGTTGACGTTGGCCAGGGGCGGCCACTCAATTTACGAGGCATTCCGAACCTGGTGCGCACTGGAATCTTACCGAGTGATCTTGCCGACCCGTTTTTCGGCCCCGCCACCCCGGAATCTCCTTTGTCACTGGGGGCTTCCAACACCAGTCCCAGCGATACGGACGTGATTGTCAAGGCGTTTGATGAGGTTGCCAACGACGCGGTTGACAGCCGCCGTATTTTTCCGCTCTATCAGGGCCCATTTCTTCAGCCACTGAACGTTGTGGGATTCGTAGCCGCTTCGGTCGTGAGTGCGAGGAATATCGGTGGAACGGATGATCAATTATGCGTGACCGTGGAACCAGCGTTTTTAGTGCACTTCACTGCGGAAACCGATCCGGGCGTCCCTGAAAATATTTACATTCATAAGATCCGACTGGTACAGTAAGGGCGTGGGTCATGAAGTTCCCAGTGTTACATCACGACTCTGCAACGACGGACAAGGAAAATGGACCAGGTGACACCATGGTAGCGACAGCCTCTCGAGAAGCGGAGTTCCAAAAATTCAAAACGACGATTCACCGCGAATTACTCGATTCACTCGACCTGTCTCGGTTGGCCGATTTGGAAGAGGACGAGTTGAAGTTGCACATACGACGGATGGCCGAAGGTATTCTACAGAATCGCCCGTTGCCTCCCGTTGCCGTGGACCAGGATCGTCTGGTCGAGGATCTGATTGCTGAATCCTTCGGACTGGGGCCGCTGGAACCGTACATGCAGGATCCCGCAGTGTCGGACATTCTGGTCAATGGTCCGCATGAAGTTTACATCGAAAAATTTGGTCAGTTGGAGCAGACCTCGACGATGTTCGCTGACGATGAACATTTGAGGCAGGTTATCGGTCGCATCGTCGCTCGCGTGGGACGTCGTATCGATGAGAATTCACCGATGGTGGACGCCCGGCTTCCCGATGGGTCGCGCATCAATGCAATCATCCCCCCGCTTTCGTTGCGGGGGCCAATTTTGTCCATTCGCAGATTCGGCCACACCCCCCTCCAGATGAACGACCTGATGGAACTCGGTTCCATCTGTCCTGAAATGATCCAGTTAATTGCCGCCGCAGTCGAAGGTCGTCTGAATGTACTGATCAGTGGTGGTGCAGGGGCCGGGAAAACGACTCTACTGAACAATGTTTCACGTTTCATTCCGTTGAGCGAGCGTCTGGTCACGATTGAAGATTCAGCCGAGTTGCTCCTGCAGAGAAAGCACGTTGTCTCTCTGGAAACCCGCCCACCTAATGTGGAAGGGGCGGGAGAGATCACGCAACGAGATTTGGTCCGCAATTCACTCCGCATGCGACCCGACCGTATCATCCTGGGCGAAGTTCGTAGCGCCGAAGCGCTGGACATGCTGCAGGCGATGAACACGGGTCACGAAGGTTCCTTATCGACCATTCATGCCAACGATACTCATGACGCTTTATCGCGGTTGGAGGTGATGGTTTCGATGGCCGGATTCGATCTGCCGGTTAGCGTTGTCAGGCGGTACATCAGTTCGGCCTTAACGGTCCTGATTCATGTGGCGCGACTGAAGGGGGGTGTACGACGCGTGATGGGGATTTCAGAGCTTGTGGGCCTGGAGAAAGGCGAATACGAGTTACAAAAGATTTTCGAGTTCAAACAGCATCATCTCGATGATCAAGGGACGGCCACCGGTACGTTTTGTGCCACAGGATATCGGCCAAGTTTTTGTGACAGGTTGAAAGAAATCGGAGTTGACCTGCCAGGCAGTCTGTTTGTTCAGCGCGACCTACATTCAGCCACGCCAGCCCAGGGTCAAACGGTTCAATTGTCGATACCGCCGGAAACTCGAGTTCCGGAAGAGCCACATGATATTTCAGAAGCCGATTTAAGTTCGGACTTGGATGAAGATTTGGACCACGAGTCAGAAGACGATTTATTGGATGATCTGTTTGAGGAGGATCCATCGTGATCGGCACCATCGGAATTGTTACCGGATTTTTGCTGGGCATGCTGATCGTGATGGTTCTGGTGTACATGTTCCGAGACGTCGCTTCGGGTCGTTACCATCAGATCGATCGGCGGTTAAAACTGAATGCGGATGCTAACGAGATTGCGACCTACTATCGCGAGAAGAATTTTCATGCCGGGCGATTTGACCAGTGGTTTTATCAGCTCGTCAACCAATCTGGCTCCAATTTTGACGTGCCCAGTGCTTTAACTTTGATCGTGGGTTGTACTGTGTTGGGAGGAGCGACGCAGTTCGTTATCTCGGAGAATCTGCTGGCAGTCGCCCTGGGGGCGTTGATTGGCACGGTTCTGCCGATTGCCTGGTTGTCCTACCTTCGCTGGCGGCGAGTCGGCACCATGCGCTACCAGTTGCCGGAAGCCTTGCAGTTGGTGGCGGATGAAGTCCGGGCCGGACACTCTTTAGAACAATCGGCAGAGTCGGTTGCCTCCGGACTGCACGGGCCGCTGAGCACCGAATTCGGCCAATGCGCCTCGCAGTTGAGATTTGGCAATTCATCGATATCGGTCATGGAGCAAATGGCGCAGCGGATACCCTTGCCGGAATTCCGCATGTTTGCCACGGCTGTCATGGTCCATCAGACGACGGGGGGAAATCTGGCCCGACTCACCGAACGTCTGGCACGGTCGGCTCGTGACCGTCAGGAGTTTCATGGCCATGTCAGATCGGTAACGGCCGGTAGTCGTTTTTCCGCTTCTGCCATTGTCGTTGTGTTGGTAGTTGGCCTGGCTTACATGTGGTTTATTTCACCCGAATACCTGGAAGCATTTTCAACCCATGCGTCGGGACCCTTCTGGCTGACTGCGTCTCTTGCGCTGCAAGTGACTGGAATTTTTCTGATTTGGCGATTGAGTCGTTTGAATTATTAACATGAATGAATCAATGCAAATAATTTGGTTGTGGTTGCAGAACAATTGGTGGATTGCCGCGTTGGTGCTGGGCTTGGTTCTGCTCGTTTTGATTATTGTCAGGTTCGTTTTTGGCCGTGGCCGGCAAGCCAAAGAGCCAGCGAAAGCGGAAGATGCTTTTCGAGACGGGATTTTTGGTGGGCTGACTCCGGCTTTGGCTGGGGTAATTCCTGAATCGCGGCAAGAGGCCGAAGATTTTTCCCAATTGTTGCGACGGGCTGGATTGTACAGTCCGGGTGCGCGCAGCAGCATTTATGCAATTCGATTTGTCGTGATGGCCCTGGCATTGATTCTAGCCCTCACAGCGGCCCTGCTTGCGCCGGCCGAACAATCGTATATCGTGTTGATCGGCGGGTTACTGATAGCCGCCGCTTTGTCGGTGACTCCCCGTCTTTACGTCTACTTCCGGCAAGCACACCGTGTCCGCGAGATCCGAAATGGACTGGCCGACATGATGGACATGCTTAGCATGTGTTTTAGTGGCGGACTGCCAGTTTTGGCCAGTTTGGATCACGTGGCTCGTAATCTCACGAGTTTCCCCGCTCTGGCTTCCGAACTACAGATCATGAAACGGCAGGCCGAGGTTGGCAGCTTGTCACGTGCTTTGAATGATTTTGCCTCACGGGTGGACATTCCAGAAGCCCGTCAACTGGCCAATCTGCTGGGTCACGGTGATCAACTCGGGACCCAGTTGTCACAGCCCTTGCAGGAACAGGCAGACCATTTTCGGGCAACTCGCAAGCAGGTTGCCACATTAAAGGCTAATCGAACTCCCGTCATTCTGACAATTCCCCTGTTTTTCTGTTTTGCTCCGGCTGCTCTTATCCTGTTCATGACTCCCACGGTCTACACTTGGCTGGACTATTTGGACAGCCGATCTGGTTCGGGGGAGAGCCAGTTGGTCAGACAGATTGAAGAACTGGAACAAGACGTGAACCTCCAGGTCGGAGGGTACGAAGTCGCCGGTTCCACAGACGATTTGAGGTTCAGAGGATTGAGTGAAGATCAGTAGGCCAGAAGTGGCAACAACCTTGTAAAAATGGTTTCTGTGACAGGCTCGCTGATCATCGCCTGAAACACCGCCACATCTGCTCCGGTCTCCTCAGATAAGCGTCTCCTAATTGCTCTTGCCGCAGCTTGATGACGACAGGTATTCTCGCTGCCGAGTTGCAGGGCCAGCTCAGTATTTCACAGTCGCATCAGAGATGCCCGGCACCCGGATGATCTTGCTGGGCTCGCAGGCGGGAGCGCGGTAAACAGGAGGGGCAGGATGGCTCGCGACGACTGCATGCGCGGGTTCTCCAGAATGTTTGACTGCCGCGCCAGCTCTCCGGGCTTTGTTTAGAATTTTCACGACTAGTTCCAGGGTGATTCGACTTGACGTCCGAAAACCGTATTCCGATATCAGGGACCGACCAGAAGCAGCATGGTTTCCATCGGCTGGGGCGAGACGTTCGTCACGGTACCCTGTTTCTGTTGGGTGCGCAACTTGCGTCTCAACTAATCTCTTTCTCGCTGTTTGCAGTGCTATACCGGCTTATGGGGCCCGAACCGTATGGATTTTTGGGCATGTGTCTGCCCCTCATTCTCATACTCCGGTCCATGTCCACGCTGGGGCTGGATGTGGTTACCGTACAGCGGCCGCAGAAATCACATGACGAAATCAACATTTTTTTCTGGCTGCTGCAGGTAGGTGGTCTTGTTTCTGCCGCAGTGGTGGCGGGGTGCGGGTTACTCGTGACCAGGTTCGGTGGCTCACCGGCAGCCGGCTGGGTGTTTATCGCCATGTCCGGAACAGTGCTTCTGTTTCCGCTCAGTGTTCAACATCAGGCGCTGCTCGAACGAGAACTCAAATTCAAGCCACTTGTGATGGCACGTCTGACGGCTCAATCTGTGGGTGGCATTCTCGCAATTGTCACCGCTCTACTCGGTCATCATGTGGGAGCGCTTATCGTACAGCAGTATGTTGAACTGTTGGTGCTGGCGGCACTTGTCTGGACTTTCGAATCTTGGCGTCCCGGCTGGCCACGCCACATCTCCAAGGTCGCCCGCATTGTCCCTTTTGGTATTTACTGGAGCTTGAGTAGTTTTGTCTTGGGACTGAGCCAGCAGCTTGACAAGATACTGTTGGTGCTTCTGGCCGGTGCTAGTCCGGCCGGGTTGGCGATGGTGGGAATGTACACGCAGGCGTTTCAACTGATGCTGAAACCCATCCACTTGGTGAATGCACCGGTTCTCCGTGTCATGTTACCAGCTTTGTCTCGTGCTGTGCACGAACGGACACTCTATCAAGCGTTCTTGACAATGTTCTATCGAATGGTGTCCCTCACCCTGTTGCCCTGTGGCGTGGGGCTGTTTCTAGTTTCCGAGGATTTGATATTGGCGGTTGGTGGCAGCGCATGGATGGAGGCGGGGAAGATCCTGAAATTGCTTGCGCCTGCGGTTTTGGTCCAAGGCTATTTCAACATGGTGGCCGGTATTTTTGCTTCAGTAGGACGTTTTGATCGACTGTTTGCAGGAGCAGTGGTTGTCACAAGTTGTATTTTGTTGAGTTTTGTTGTCGGGGCCTACTGGGGATTAAATTCAGATTCAGTGACCACCGGTCCCGCCTTAGGGCTTGCCACGAGTTATTCGTTGGCGCTGATCGCAACCGTGGTTCCCTACACGCTGTTCAGCTGGAGGACAGCTGGAGTACGTGCTAGGCCGATCCTCAGCGGTATCTTACGACCCTTGGCGGCGGCATGCCTGATGGGAGTGGTCGTTCACTTCCTGCAGGAAGAAGTCGAATTCCTGGGCTCGCTACCGGCTGTCGCGCGTCTGGCGCTGCTTGTTGGTGTTGGTGCCAGCTTTTATACTTTTTTAGTGGTGCGCGACATAAAATCTTTGTGGGTTGGTTTCGTCGAGGCTCGGGATTATGTTTCCGATACGAGTAGATCCAGCCCAACCGGAGCACAATCAGACAGGTGAAACAGTCCTCGGCAGGTCACCGCCCACGTGATCAGCGATTTGGGTTGCAGTTTCACACCACCACGCCGGTCAACATGCGGAAATCGTCGTTGGGCCGCAAAAAATCAAAATCGGGCTCGTTGGCGACGAGGTCGCGATAGTTTGGATCAATGTCGAAAGCAACGGCCAGGTGATGAAGAGCCTGTTCTGTGTTACAAGCCAAGCTCCAGTAACAAGCCAGGTTGTAATGAATGATGGCACCGGAAGAATCAACCATCAGCGACTCTTCGAGGGCTTCCACAGCGAGGTCGAGACGATTCAATCGTTTGTAGCACCATCCCAAGGCGAGCCAGGCCCCAGTGTTGGCCGGATCTTGTTGAGCTGCTTTTTGCAGAGGCACTAAAGCTTCCCGATGTTTTTCCATGCAGCGTAGCGCTTCTCCGCGCAAATAGTTTACGTGGGATAACTCCGTGTCGAGGTATTCAATCTTATCCAGTGTCTTCAACGTTCTTTCTGCGAGCCGGTCACGTAATGCTGGCGCGACAGGCCAACGATCGGCGAAGACCATGATGAGATCCAGATACCCTTCGGCTTCTTCGACAAGCAACTGTTGGTGATTACGAACGTATTCCGACACGATATCAGAACCCTGTTTAACAATTGAAACTCTGCCATCGCAAAAAAAGAACTCCCCTAATTCTAACCTCCGTGCTGCTTCAGCCCAAGCTTTTATTTACAAAACGTCCCCTGGGAAGTGTCCGATTGGACCGGTAAGACAGACCTTGTGCTTCATCGAGCGAACTCGCATCAGTCGAGAGAGTTGGAAAATCTAGGAGGAGCGTGAGAGTTCTCGTGAGGATCCCAACTCGCGGGAGCTGGTGAACTAGAGGAATTGTCCCGGCAGCGCTGGTAGAGGTCGATCCGGAGAGCAAGCCCGGGTAGCCTATTTTCAGGACCTTGTGCAGCCGGGAATCAGGCGGCACAGGCGGGCCATTCCTGGTGATGTGACCGGACTGGCAGCTTTTTCAAGCGATGCAAGTGGTTCGTGCCGTTCAGGCCGGGTCTTTAAAATCTTTTTCAGGGCCAGGATCAGCCTTGGGGACGGACCCAACAGCCACACTCCGTTTCCACTTATTTGCGACGAGACAGGCCCCCTCCACTCCAGCTGCAAACTGTGAAAAACGTCACGCCCGGCCAATCGCGTCATTCACCCCGAGTTCGGGAATGACTGTCCAGTTCCTCCAGTGGTGTCCTGACCACAGGACGTTGCCTGGAAACCACAGTTGATCCTTGTTTCAGATCGGCCAATATCTCCCAAAGACTTGTGCCCACACCAGTTACTACGGCGTTTTCGGACTGGGCCGCATTTGGCCCCGTGATTGCGTTGTTAAGAGTCCGTCGCTCTTTAACACGTCATCCCGTTTGGAGATGATGATCGTTTAACTCGGAGGATCCGAAAATTGCTTAATCCAAAATTCGTTCTTGGTTTCCTGCTGGGTATGCTGCTGTCGGGTTGCGTCCTGGAAATTTTCAGAGGCGAGACCGAAGTGGACATCGCCCGAATCAGGACGCCAGAGAAAGGCCAAGCCGGTGAGTGGCGAAGAACGGTCGACGGTTGGAAGCTAATCCGGCGTCCGCCCGTGCTATCATGCCCGGCGACAGCACGGGGTGATTGGTCCAACCTTCATCCGGCGGTGCCCGCAACACTTATCTTGTTGATTTCGGTAGGGGCACTGTTGACGTTCTCCGATGGGCCTCCGGCCCTTCCCTTGAACGACTCCCATGCAGGTTCCGGGTAGACGGAATTTTCTGGCTGCGATCATGCAATACCAGTGGGCACCGCTAGCAGAGCTGTCCAGCGGTCTGCTGGGCTTGTTCGTGAAAAAAAATCCGGCGGCAGGCTTGTAAGCAGCCGGTTCTTCAATCCTCTGCTCCACAGTCGCTTCTGGCCAATCCCTCGCCGACTGGCGTTTTGCGCCCCCCACGGGGCTCAAGCGACTGCTTATTTCCGGAATCATGTACGAAATCGTCAGCGGTGCCGCACTAATAAGAGTGGCCTAACAGAATCGTACTGGCTGCTGTCGACGGCATTTCTGAGACTTCAGGGAGCGAACCGATGCGACTGACTTTGCGGACGATGCTGGCGTATTTGGACGAGGTACTTGATTCCGATGACACGCATGAAATCGGACAGAAAATTGAAGGGAGTCGATTTGCCACAGATTTGGCACATCGAACGCGGGGTTGTGTTCGACGATTAAAATTACCGGCACCGGAACTCAATGAAACAGCTGGTGGTCGGGATACAAACACGGTGTCGGAATATCTCGATAGTACCCTTCCAGATGACCACGTATCCGATTTTGAAAAGGTGTGCCTCGACTCGGATGTCCATTTGGCAGAAGCTGCGTCCTGCCATCAGATCCTGACGTTAGTATTGGGTGAACCTGCTCAAGTCAGCGTTGCCACACGGGATCGCATGTACCGTGTTGGCAGGCAGCAGATCGAAGAGGATCCCTCGTTGGAGACAGGTCTTCAGGTTGAGGCGGGGTTGGCAGAGTTCTCGGCAGGCACTGCCGCGGTGAACGCTGCTGTGGAGAAATCGAAGCGATCTGGGCCAGAGATTCCCGACTACTTGCGCGATGACCCCAAACGGAGCTGGGGGCCGATCGTGGCCATTTTTTTGTTGGCGGTAGCAGTGACTCTGGGCGGACTGGCAAAATTCGGAATGTTGGATCCGGCATTTGTGGCCTTTACCGGTGGTGAGTTCAGAGAGGGGGCCATTGAACAAAACGGGGAGGGAGTGGCAGAACTCACTTCGGCACAGAGTCAATTTGTAGAACCGCTGCCGGAAGAATTCCAAATCGCTGAAGATCAGACCCAGCATCCGAGTGAGAACCCCGCAGGGGATTCACTGCTGTTAGCGGAGGGTCAGCAACTGTCAGAGGAGGGTCAGCAGCCAGGTCGCGCGGAGAATCCACCTGTCGGTGACGTGGTTTCTCAGTCGTCAGAATCGAGTGTGGCTAATTCGGCGATCCTTTCTTCCGATCAGTCAGAGACTGCCACGGTTAACGAAGACACAACGAGTGAAGTTGGGCAGGTGTCGACAATCGAGCAAGTGAACCTCATTGAGCCGCTACAGAGCGAACCTCAATCTGTGGAACCGATTGACATGGGGCGGTATGTTTCCGACCAGCAGGTGCTGGTCCATTTCAACGCTGAAACGAAAAACTGGTACCGTTTTGGTCCACGCGCGCCTTTGCATTCTGGCGATCGTTTGATGTCGCTACCAAAATACCGTCCACAGATCTTGTTGTCCGCGGGCTTACGGGCTTCCTTGATTGGCGGCACCCTGGTCCAACTGCACGCCCAGGATCCCCTGCAACCGAAGATCAAGATCCATTTTGGCCGTGTCCTGCTGAAACCGGAGAGTGGAGCCGATGCGCCGTTGGTCCTGGATTTGCCAAATCGGGAGCTGCGGGTTGAATTCCGCGATGCCGAGTCGGAATTGGCGGTCGAGGTGCGTCGATTTCACCCGCCGGGCACCGATTCACGTGCAACAGCTGCCCACGACGAAGTACGGTTCATCCCCACCAGTGGAGCTATTCAACTGACCGGGGCTGATCAGCCGCCGCAAACGATTATGGCCGGCCAGACGATGCAGTTTTACAACGAGGCCGCTGGCCAAGTGGATTCCATTGAAAAATTTCCGAACTGGATTAGCGGCCGTGACATTGCAGAGATCGACCACCGCGCTGCGGTCGCTTTGGAACAGGATATCGTCCTGAATCGCCCATTGATTTTGACACTGCTGGAAAAGAATGAAGCTTCAGAAGAACGTCGAAAAGATGTGCGCGCCTTGGCAACCGAGTGCTTGATCCATCTGGGAGAATTCGAACCGGCCATCAAGGCGTTTAGGGACGTTACACAAAAACCTTGGTGGGAAAGTCTGTTTAAATCATTGCAATTCGCGCTAGCCCGCGATCGCGATTTTGCTCAAGAGGTGGCCTCTGCCTTTGAAAAACACCGTGGCGAAGATGCTGCCGCACTCCTTCAACTTTTGGACGGTTACGATGCTCCGGAATTAGAACAGCAAGGAGCGCGACAACTGGTGGCATATTTGAATCATGGCGAGATGGATTACCGAGTCCTAGCCCTGGAGAACTTGAAACGGATCATGGAAGTCAAGCCGATTTACAATCCCCGTCACACGGCCGTCCAAAGAAGAAAGGCCGTTCAACACTGGCGAATGAAACTTGAGCGGGGAGAGATTCAATACAAATCGCCACCGCTTGACATCCCGGACAGGAAGGATTCGACTACCGACTCGTAGCAACTGGATTCTCATACGGTTTCCGGACCTGGGTTGTATCGACGGTGGACCCGGCGATTGTCAGGTGATCGGAAGAGCGTTCAGGAAAACTTGGACAGAACGATTTCTGAATGTTGACTTAGAGCATCGTTTCCTTTTCATGGCCGATTCGCACCCACAATCAACTGCCGATTCGGTGGTCCCTGACACGGTCATTCCTCGCGGCACCTTGCAACCTTTGAGGTATCGCGATCTGCCCGAACCGATCTCATGGAAGAAGATGATTGGTCCGAGCATCATGTTGGCCGGATTGGCATTGGGGTCCGGCGAGTTCGTCATGTGGCCCTACATCACCTACAAATCAGGTTTTATATTTTTCTGGGCCTGCATTCTCGGGGTGATCACCCAGTTCTTTCTAAACATGGAGATTGAGCGTTATACGTTGGCGACCGGTGAGAGTGCGATCACAGGATTCTGCCGGCTCAACCGGCACTGGGCGTGGGTGCTGCTGTTGCTGAATATCCTGCCCTGGGCTTGGCCCGGCTGGGCTACCGGGGCTGGCCAATTACTCAGCTGGTTGATCTTCGGGGCCAACGAAGTGGTCGGAGAAAATGGCGTGGCGACGTATGAAGCCCGCTACGTATCGTACTTGGGAATCGCCGGACTGTGGTTGGTAGGAATTGCCCTAACGGCTGGACCGGTGGTCTACAACACGGTCGAGCGAATCCAGATGGTATTGGTCGGGATGATCGTGGTGATCGTGATCGGCCTGGGATTTGTCCTGATCCGTGGCGATGCCGTGACGGCAATGGTCTCTGGAATCGTCAGCGTCGGGCAGATGCCCGATCTGGATGCGACCGGGTTGACCTTCATCAGTCTCCTGGGCGCGCTGGCGTTTGCCGGGGCCGGTGGATCGACCAACCTGGGCCAGAGCAACTTTATCAAGGACAAGGGGTACGGCATGGGCCAGTTCATCGGGCGGATCACCAGCCCGTTGACCGGTCAGCAGGAGGCGATCACCGACACCGGGTTCCTGTTTCCCGACAGCCCCGAGAACCGGAACCGTTGGCTGGGTTGGTGGCGGTCGGCGAATATCGAACACCTGCTGTCGTTCTTTGTCACCTGCGTGATCTGCCTGTGCCTGATGTCGCTGATGACCTACTCGGTCTTCTACGACGCCGACGGAGTGCTGAAACCGGGCATGGACCGTTACGGCGATGGCCTGGACTTCGTCTGGGGCGAGGCGACGGTAATCGGTGAACGGGTCACAGGAGGCGGCCTGCTGAAACTGGGTTTCCTGGTGATGGGTATTGCCGTGTTGCTGACGACCGAACTGGGCGTCCTGGATGTAACCGCTCGCATCTCGACCGACATCGTCAAGATCAACTACCTCCGTGACAACGACAACTGGTCACTCTCGAAACTGTATTACCTGTTTCTCTGGGGCGAGATCCTGCTGGGCACGGTGATTCTATTGGTCGGGTTCGACAAGCCGCTGGTCCTGCTGGTCACCTCGGCC
>PBTE01000098.1 GCA_002726515.1 Planctomycetaceae bacterium
ACCCTGGCTCAAACGGACCAACTCTGCCATCATCACGTCGAGCGTCTCCTGCGCCCGATCGGTACTGGTTCCCGCATAACAAAGCACTGAACCTCGGTCCTGCAATGAGTGCATCGCAGCGTAAACCGTGTAGCAGAGGCCCCGGCGTTCACGGACTTCCGTAAATAGACGTGAACTCATACCGTCACTCAGCACACCAACAGCCCCTCGCGCCTGATAATAATCCGGATGCCGGTACGGAACGCTGTCATAGGCCACTCCCAGGTGCGTCTGCGTCGAATCACATTTCTTATGCCAGTACTTCTCTTGAGGTAATCCCGCCTGAATCTTTCCCTTTTGGAAAGGCTTCCAATCCTCAAACAATCCCGCCACGTGATCGAACAGCGTCGGCCAATCAAATTTTCCGGCGATTCCAATAATTGTCTCGTTGGGGTGATAGGTTTCCTCAAATTGCTGCCGCACATTCTCGATGGTAATCTCTGCCAACGATTCCTCGGTACCTTGGCATGATCTTCCCCATGGATCCGGGTAATGCTGTCTCTTCAATTGCATGATTGCCTGCTGTGCGGGATCATCCTCCAATGCCCAAACTTCTTGCAGACAAACTTGCAATCCTTCGGACATCTGGTCCGCTGGAAACCAAGGTCGCCGTACCAGATCGGCGTAAATCGACAACGCCTCGTGCAGGTTGACTGCCGGCATGGCAGCGGCAAAGGTCGTGTGCGAATTAGAGACTCCGGAAGTACGATCGACACCGAGATTCTCAAGCGACTCGACAAATTGCCGACTGTCTCGAGACCCGGCACCTCGTTGCAACATCTCTGAAGTGACGTTACTCAACCCGGCAAACTGCTCCGGATCCCGTGAACATCCTGCAGGAACCAGCATCGTGAAGGCGGCAGATTCCAGCCATTCCATCGGCTCGGCCAGCAGTACCAGCCCATTGTTGAATTGGTGAATAAAAATTTCTTGAGGCAATTTGCTCCTCGTAGGGATTGTCTACATCCGTGACCTACGCATGACTGACTTCAACTATCTTGTAGACCGCACGAAGTTTGGTGAAACCTATGCGCTCATACAGGCGGATCGCGCCAGCATTGCGCGCCGTAACCTCCAACTGGGCTCGCAGCAAACCATAATCTCGAAATGCAGCCAGAGACTTGAACAGCAGGAACGTACCGAGTCGCTGATTTCGGTGTTCAGGAATGACTCCCAAATTTTGTATCGAGCCAATACCTGCATCCTGGATTCCTTGAATCGTGCCACAGTACTCCCATTTGCGTGAATGGGACGTGTCGTAACGTGCCAACCACGTTGCACCCGGTAGAAACGACTCCTTGCGGGAAATTTCGCTCATCAGACTCAAACAACCCTGGCGATCACCCAAGCACGGAAATACGTTGGCGTCACTCTCGGTACGGAAACTGTGATATTTGACTTCCGCATGGTCCCACAGGAGATCTTCCTGCCAGGAAACAAGGCTGTAACCTGCTGGCAGATCCCACTTCGGCGCGACCAACTTACGTAAATCGAGCTCCATGCGGAATCGTTTGTAATACATCACGCCCATGGTGGACCCGGCCCTGGTTGAATCGCAATAGGCCGCTCACTGCCTTCGCTTCCAATCGCGCCGTTGGCAATCTAAACAGTTTACAACTCGTAACGGCAGGGGTCAACTTTCTACGCCCAATGCTGACACCAAAGGACCTCTTCCTACCATCGCAAGAGCGGGTACATCGGCGGCAAGGGGCAATACCCCCGTTGTGTGTACCTTGTAAAGACGCTTAAAGCCGCCTTCGATTTCAAATTCGGTGACAAGTGAAGTGGCATGACATGGCCTTTTCAACGTTTTCTCAAGATTCATGCAACCGCTCCAAGTGGTGCAGGGCGGCGCCATTGGTAAAATCGGCAGACGTTGAGCGTAAACGCCGCCCTGCACCGCTGCGGACCACCCCGGTCAGGTGGTCTTCCATTACCTTTTCGGTCGGACTTGCCGGTGGTTCCACCAGGAAACGCAATCGCGAAAAACGGCCCGAGAACGCCGCCAGGGTGCCGCAGCGGTGAACCCGACCGGGCCAGCCGAACCCAATCTTCTTGACTGGTGCCCCCGATTCGCTAAACTGGGAGAGATTTTGACTCGTCAAAAAATCGACCGCGGCGGGGTCCCTGACACCTTTCACATCAGTCTGTTGCAAAAAATGAGAGAATTTATTTTTTTACCTCTCGCCTGGGCATTCCTGCTCAGCCCCCTCCAGGCAAATGACACCCCGCGACGCGTCATCGTCTGCTCCACAACCCAGACAGCCGACTTTGCTCGGCAGGTGGTGGGTGACCGCTGGCAGGTCAAGTCGGTGCTGGCTGCCGGTCAGGATCCACATCTCTATCAAGTGACTGCCAAAGACAGCGAACTAATCACTACGGCTGATCTTTGCATTGAGAATGGATGGCACTTAGAAGGAAAAGACTGGATGCGCACCTTGGCCGAGGACGAACGCAAACCTCTGGTAACTTGCACCACGGGGATCAATCCCGAGCAGTTCACCGAAGCAGGCAAGTTGGTCAGAGATCCGCATGCCTGGTTTTCTCCCCAGAATGCATCGATTTACGTGAGAAACATTCAGCAGGCAGTCTCCCGGATTGACCCCGACCACCAGTTGGAATACGAGGCACGTACTCGGTTATACCTGGACCAGTTACGAACACTTCACCTGTGGATTCAGCGGCAATTCAACTCGATACCGGCCAACCGCCGCGTCCTGGTGACCAGTCATGACGCCTTCAATTATTTCTGCAAAGCCTACAAATTCCAGGCTGCTGCGCCGGTGGGTTGGTCGACCGGCGCAGAGACGGGTGCTGGTCTCACACCGGAAAGAAGGCAGGAAACGATTGACTCGATCCGCGGTTTCGGAGTGAAAACCATCTTCATAGAAACAAGCGTCAATCCTCGCTTGATCCGTGAGATTGCCAGAGAAGCGGGTGTTGAGATTGGCGGTCAACTCTACTCGGATTCCATGGGGAATGCCGGAACGTCCGGAGAAACCTATCTAGGTATGATGCGCGAAAATGTGTTGACCATCGTGGACACACTGAAGTAGGACCCGCACGCCATGCGGCAGAGATTGTGATACGCCCCACTCTGGCCATTGTCGTTTCGACGCTCATCCTGGGTGGGCTCTACACTTATATGTCTGCCCGCAATTACGGAACCGTTCAGGTAGACGCTCTCCCTGAACTCGTCGCGCCTGGAGTCTTTCGTTTGGAATTAATGCTCACCTTTCCTGCCGAACGAGACCCTTTTGCCTTCGATCTGGAAAACGAGCCGACTGTACTGGTAACCTTCCGTCGCAAGAACATCATTCGGGCCACCGACCCGGTGCAGGCAGGAACAACGCTGCAAGTCCATCCGTTAGAACATGTGGTAGAAGGAAATGATGAACTGTCCGGTAGAAATGAATTTTACTTTGAAATCCTGACCGGAGAAGATTCAAAGATTGCCAGAGGCCTGCGTTTCCGCATCTTTCGAGATGAACAAGTCGTCGTGGACCAGACAGTCTGGTCGGATCCCGGTGAACCTGTAAGAGGAACGGTGAATTTGGTGATATTGGCAGCACCCGAGACAGAACACACGCAGGCGGACCTTTCGATTGACAGGAACTGAATCAGCAATTTCGTGATCGCTTTCCATGAACCAATCTTCGAAAGATAATTCCGATTCTTCAACGAATCCAGCCATTCTTGTAGACAACCTGACCGTGAGTTATGGCCCGGTTCCTGCGTTACTGGATGTTTCGTTCAAGGTGCCAGCAGGACAGCTGATTGGAATCATTGGACCGAACGGATCCGGAAAATCCACTTTAATTAAAGCTATATTAGGATTTCTAAAACCCGATTTTGGCACTGTCTACCTGTTTGGTGAACCTGCTGCCCATGCCAAGGGCCGTGTTGCCTATGTCCCACAGCGGGGATCCGTCGATTGGGATTTTCCGGTCAGCGTGCAAGAGGTGGTGCTCATGGGACGCTACGGACACGTCCCGTGGTGGAAAAACCTGGGTCAACAGGAATGGCAACTGGCCGATGACGCCCTGGAGATGGTGCGCATGTCGCACTATCGCAAGCGGCAGATCGGCGAACTCTCCGGGGGACAGCAGCAACGTGTTTTCATGGCAAGGGCTATGGCCCAGGGTGCCGACATCTTGCTACTGGATGAACCCTTCGCAGGGGTCGACGCCGCCACTGAGCGTGCCATCCTGGACGTGCTCGAACAGACCAAACAGGCCGGTAAAACACTTCTCGTCGTGCACCATGATTTGACCACGGCAGCAGAATATTTTGACGCCCTGATTTTGCTGAAACAACGTCTGTATGCCTTTGGTTCACCTGAAGCGGTGCTTCATCGACGCTTGCTTAGTGAAGTTTACGAAGGCAGTCTGCGGATTTTTTCCGACCTTTCTCAGACAACAAAGAATTCCTAATGCAAGATTTGTTGGACGCCTTCATCGAACCGCTGACTGGCATTCACTTTCAGAAGGCCTTGATCGGAGCAGCTTTGTCAGCCATTGCGTGTGGTGTTGTGGGAAGCTTTATTGTGCTGCGTCGCATGGCATTCCTCGGAGATGCATTGTCACATGCCATGTTGGCCGGGGTAACTTCCGGATACCTATTCATGCAGATGCTCTTCGGTTACGAAGCCCACGCACCAGCTATGATCATCGGTGCCTTGCTGGCCGGCCTGGTAACAGTATCCGCAATCAGCTTTGTTTCCCAAGTGTCAAGAATTAAAGAAGATACTGCGATCGGTATCATGTACACCGGGATTTTCGCTCTGGGAGGCATTTTAGCGTCGGTCTTCAGTGACCGCATCCATATTCACCTGTTTGATTTCGTGGTGGGTATGGTGTTGGCGGTCGAAGACGGACACTTATGGATGATCGCGTCGGTTTGCGCCTTAGTGTTGTGCGTCGTGATTCTCTTTTTTCGTCAACTGCAGATCACCACCTTCGATCCGATCATGGCCGCCTCAATTGGTGTTCCAGTCGTCGGTGTCCATTATCTTCTGACCGCGTGTACTTCACTGGTCGTGGTGAGTGCGGTACCAGTCGTGGGAGTTGTCCTCGTCGTGGGGTTGCTGATTACCCCAGCGGCGACTGCCTATTTGGTCACCAACCGGTTACGCACCATGGTGATTGCCGCCCCGGTGTTCGGAGTCCTCAGTGTCGTCGTCGGCCTCTACTTGTCCTCGTGGATCGGAAACGTGGCACCGGGGCCCATGATCGTCGTCGTGGGAACATTTCAGTTCATCGTCTTGCTCTGCATCGCACCCCGGTATGGCCTGATTGCCGACTGGTGGCGGCGCTATCAGTTGGCACCCCAGACGCTGCTCGAAGATATCCTGGGATTCATTCGGGACGACGGCCGCCAGCATGTACCACTTCATGAAATCCTCGCACAGATAAAATCGCCCCAGCACATGGTAAGACGAGCTGTTCGCGAACTACAGCGTCAACATTTACTGAAAGAAGACCGTCAGGGAATTGGTTTCACTGATGTCGGCCAGCACGAAGCCCGTCGGCTGCTACGATCCCACCGGCTATGGGAAACCTACCTGGAGCACGTGGGGACGCCGGAAGCAGAACTTCATCTCACGGCACATCAGTTAGAACACTTACACGACGAAAACACGGTCGACTACCTGGACGACAAACTGGGACACCCTCTACGAGATCCTCATGGATCAGAAATCCCGGAAGACTTTATCGACCTGGTTCCCGGAGCGACAATTAAGGCCAGCCTGTTACGTCAGGGGCATCAAGCAACTGTCATCAGCGTGTCCGGCGGGCGGAAGGATCATCCGATTCAAGAGGAAACCCAAATTACAGCCGGTCCGCGCCGAGGTGAAGGCAACTTATGGACGTTCGTCCTGCCCGATGGCAGCCTGATCGAGTTGGATCACGAATCAGCAGATGCTGTTACTGTACGATTGGACAACACGGGTGCTTCGTAATCCGGACAAGAGGGATCAAACCCGCGAACCAACGTTTTTCCGACCCCTATCCTTCTGTCTCCGCTGACCAACTGGCTGCATCTTCACCATCCAGTCGCAACGTCAGACACTTTGCGCTCCCACCCGCTTTGACAAACTCGCTCAACGGAGTTTCGACGACCCTGTATCCGCGCCGTTTAAGTTGACGGCACATCTTCGGACATCCTTCATTGGTCACGACGGTTTCTCCCAGAACAACAGCGTTACAACTGAAGTGACGGGCTTCCTCGGAATCAACTTCGATCAAGTCGTCGACCAGTTCCCTAAGCACTTTGCGACCGTAACTGTCAAAAGCGGCTGGATAAAAAATGGTCTGGCCTGCTTTCAGTGGACAGAAACAGGTATCCAAGTGGTAGTAACTGGTATCCACCAACTCTAACGGAATGACCCGGCAACCGAACATTCTTCCGATGTCCTGCAGACCGGCCGCATCGCTCCGCATGCGGTAGCCAGCGAACAAAGTATCACCACAGAACAGAGCGTCACCCGCTCCCTCAAAATATTGATCATCGGGGGGGTATTTCAGTTGAAAACCATGCCGCAACAGCCACTGTTCATTGTGTTCTTCCTCCCCCTGACGTTGTACGTGCCGAAAACTCGAAACCACTGCAGTTTGCTTGTGGATCATGGCTGCATTTGCGGTAAACACCAGGTCGGGTAACCCTGCGACTGGCTCCAATTCTAAAATCTGGACTCCCAATTCTTCAAAAATTTGTTTCAGTGACTGCCACTGCCGAATGGCCAGTTGGTGATCCGCTTGCCGCTCTGTATTCATCCAGGGATTGATTTCATACTCGATCCCGTAGTACTTCGGTGAACACATCAGAATCTGGTTGGGAGTATCCATCGATTGGTTCCAGTCGGATCTACAGCGTTTCGGTTCGACACCGGAAGGTACACAAAATTCCCCTCCACCAGTTCAATACCATTCTGGTTCAGTGCCAATTCGTCGATGTCAGTGTAGGTAGATTCTAACGAAACTGGTATCCTAGCAAATGTGAGTCTTTAACCCTGCCTCGGTGGAAAGATTTTCACAACCCAAGGTAAGAGTGTTTAACCCGTGGCCACTGGTACAAACCCCGCTACCTTGCCAACAGCAGAGCTTCACCGTGCGCAGAAGTTACCCGCCTGCTAGTTCGGCATCACACCAGGAGAGTGAACGTGAAGGGTCCTTTCGAGCGTCTCAAGTACGATGGACGCCGCGTGTGGGAATGTCCTGCCTGCAATAACCGACAGCACACCGCCGGCAATGTCACTGCCTGCTTATGCCCGTGCCAGCGTCAGGTAGCCGGTGCCGAACAAATCCGGATGAAATTGGTCGAAGATGGTGTGAGACGAATTCAATAAGATCAAACCTGTTGGAAATTTGGCGACCTTGGCCTGACCACGTGTGTGCTCGCTGTGTTCAGTAGTTGACTTTTTTTGCACGGGCTGACACACCGGTGCTTCCATGAGCAATACGATCTTCAGGACATGTCAAAACAGCATTCTCGATTTGACCGGCTTTTGCCCCCACTTCTCTGCGCAATTGCGCCCCTAATTTCCGAGATACTGCCGGAACCTGCGCAAGGTCGAACTTCTACCTGTTCCACCGACCGCGAATTCGACCTCGTCCATGACAGTTGCCCCCCCTATCTGCCACCGTTGTGTTGGTACATGTTCTAAATTTTCGCTGTCAGGCCCTTTGCCCCCTCCCCGAGCTGGGCACCCCCACGCGGCACAGTTTGAAAACATTCCATTTCGAGTCCCTCGCACTCGCAGGCACGCCAGCGTCTAGTTTGAATCCGCTTGCAACTCACGAAAAAACACGTGGTACATTTCATTTTCCGGCCTCAACTTCAGCAACCGTTTCACGGCTTGACGCGCGCGGTCCGAGTCTTGTTGAGATTCGTAGAACTTGGCTAAAAGAAAAAGATAATGTGGATGGTTCGGTTGTAATCGAACGGCTGCCTCCAAAGCTTTCCGAGCGGCAACAAGGTTTCCGGAAAGATAAAGTGACAAACCGTAGCGATGAGTCATTGCGGCACGCACTGCCGGAAGAACCGAATCAGGAAGCAGGGTTAAATCACGCTTCAAAAGTTGCAACTCCTGCTGACGAAGCTCCTTGATCTGGCCTAGTAACCTGTTTTGAACCTGTTCTTCCAGCGCTGGCCTGAGAGACAATCGCGTTTCCAGAACACTCGCCAAATTGGATCGAGGACCCACAACATTTGGTGCCAGCTTAATCGATTTCTCGTAGGACTCGATGGCGCGCTCCAACTCCTTGGCACTGGTGGCTGTTTGCTCATAGTGTATACCCAGATTCATCTGGGCAAGGGCAGGTGCTTCGGTACGTCCCAAATTTCCTCGCCATTCGTTGAGCGTTCTTTCACGGAGTTCCACCTGCTGCGGAGTGAGCCCTCCAGGCGGCACACCCGCCAGGGCTCGAGCCGCTGCCTGCCTTACCGCGCGACGTGGGTCATCCAACAAAGGAGCCAAATCGCGGCAGATACTTTCCAACATGCTGGTGTTCCCAAGATTGACCTGGTAGGCGTCCACTGCCGCCAGCCGCACCTGTGGGTCACGGTCCTGAAGTGCATCGCTTAGCGAGCGGGAAACGTGCCCACCTTCGAACTGTACCAGTTCGGCGACTGCCGTTGCCCTCACGATCGCCGGAACTCGCCTGTCTTTACACAACTTCCTCAACAGGGGCTCCACAGCAGGAACTCCACGGCGTGCTGCCGACAAGATAGCCGCAAACTTGTGATCTTGCTTCTCCCGGCTGGGTCCGCCATACCAGGCGACAACTTTTTCAGCCGCCCAGCGATCTAACTCTTCTAACTCCGACTGAATCTCGCTGTCTCCCGAACTGACCGCGTCCAGCCAATTTGAATACTCGCCCAGTGCTTCTCGCTTTTCCGGATTCACACGTGTCCGTTCAAGATGGCAACCCGAACAGGCATTAGGCGTTCCCAGTTGCACGGAAAGGTCGGGTCGGGGAACTTGTAACTGGTGATCACGGCGCGGGTCGACTTCCATATATGTCTTTTCGGGCATGTGACAATCAACACAGGCGGCCCCGGAGGTGCCGGGTTGATGGTGATGGTGCGCGGGGCTGTCATATTTACCCGCCGGGTGTTGATGGCAGGACGTACAAACTCGATTCCCCTCATACTTCAATTCAGTTGTGTGAGGGTTGTGACAGTTCGTGCAACGGACTCTTTTGTGATACATCTTGCTCTGGACAAAAGATCCATGCACGTAGACCTCATCCAGAATCTGCCCATCCGCGTGGTAAAGGTGGGGCAACAGGGACTCGTTAACAAAAAAGTCGTGATAGGGTTTGCCAGGAATATAGCCCGCTTGAATCATTCGTCGCCGTGAGTGGCAAGTTGCACACATGTCGATCTCATTTCTCGAGCTACCTCCTTTCAAACGCGCCAACCCGTAACCTCGCTTTCGGTCCCAGAAAACCGAACTGCTGGTTGCCAACTCGACGTGAACACTTCCAGGACCGTGACAAGCCTCGCAGCTCACATCGACTTCCGAGAAAGTCGCGTGGTACGTGTCCGTGTCAAAATCAAACCATTTTTGAACGTTTGTCGAATGACAATCTGAGCACATGTAGTTCCAATTCTGCGCATCACCTGTCCAGTGAAGAGCATCATCTGACGAAATTTTTTCATTGACGTCAGGTGGATCCAGATGAAACCATCTCCGATTCTCTGTGTCCCAACAAAGGGGTAGCACTTGCAAACGCCCTACGTCTTCGGGAAGCAACCCGGAAGACCGGTCCAACTCAACCAGATACTGTTGCAGAGGCTCCACCCCAAAGGTGTACTTGATTTCAAAGTCACCCATCCTGCCTTCGCGGCCCTCCGTGTTTACCAGGTATTTGTCACCTTGACGGAAAAAACGCGAAGAGACTCCGTGATGGCTTAGTTCTGCACCTTCAAAATCTCCGAGAACCGATTTATGGCTGGCAACATCCATCGCCAGGTCATGGTGAGATCCGAGCCACTGCCGGGCCTGATTCGTGTGGCACTTAATACATGACTGTCTTCCGACGTAGTTGGACACCACATCGTCGGGCAAACAAATCCACCAATCGGTAAATAGAATTCCCGCTGTCAAAAGAAAACTCATCGACAGCGCGCACCAGGCAAAGCGTGAGAGCCGACTTTTCAACGGTACGGTGAACTTCATCTGGTCAGGCTTTTCGGCAGAAAATACGACTACGGCTGTTGCACCTATCCTTTGAAGTATTCATCATTTCCTGTTCGAAAACAACGAGCCAGGCGGCAAGATTTTGGCCGCGAATTGATTGGAACAAAGATTGGCAGACCTGGCAGACACAAAATCCCGCTTTCCTCATGCACCACAGCGAGTTTTGTTTCACCACATAAAACGCTCTCTTATCTCGGCCATTTTAACCGAGCACCGCGACAATTTTTCGTTGAGATGGTTGGTTCACTCTGTAAAGATTCTCGCACCTGCTACGCCCCTGCTAAGAAAAGGAAACCGTTGCATCCGGCCCGTTCTTCTCTATCCGGCCTGGTCCACATAGAATGGAACCCCTGCCGACCCGGGTTCACTAATTCAATCATTCTGGTAAACGGAAAACGATGTACGACTTCAATGGAAAAACTGCCGTTGTGACCGGTGCCGGGGGGGCACTCGGTGGACAAATCGCACACGCTCTCGTCGCCGCCGGAGCTGGTGTGGCCATCTGGGATATCTCGACCTCGGCAGCGCAGGAGAGGGCCGACGAGTTGAACCAATTCAGCAGTGGGAGTTCTTTGGCAGTCGAATGCGATGTTGTATCAAAATCGAGTGTCGCAAAAGCCGTCACAAAAACTGTCGAGCATTTCGGTTCGATCGAATTTCTGGTCAACGGCGCCGGTGGCAGTCATCCAAGTACCACAACTTCGGAAGATTTAAAGTTCTTTGATATCGATCCCGAAGCCACCCGCATGGTCATGGACCTTAACTACCTGAGCGCCGTCATTCCGTCCCAGGCAATCGGTCGACTGTTTGCCCAAAAGAAAGCCGGAGCGATCGTCAACATCACCTCGGCCGGCGGCGGGCTTCCTCTCTCTCGCGCGCTCGCCTATTCAAACGGAAAAGCGGCGGCAAACAGCTTTACACAGTGGTTAGCAGTTCACATGGCGCAGGAACACTCGTCAAAGATTCGGGTAAACGCCATTGCACCCGGATTCATGATCACCGAACAGAACCGCTTCCTGTTGTTACAGAAAAATTCGCAGGAACTGACATCTCGCGGTGAAACCATCCTGAAGAACGTCCCCATGGGTCGGTTCGGTGACCCGCAGGAAGTCACCGGTGCAGTCCTGTGGCTGTTGTCCGATGAAGCCACGTTTGTAACGGGAGCCGTCATCCCTATCGACGGGGGGTTTTCTGCTTTCGACGGAGTCTAAACAGAAAGAAGGGTTCAAGCGGTCCAACAACCGATCAGCTGCTACCGCCAACTTCATCAAAATTCCGCGAACATTCTTCGAGTATCTTCATGACACCCTGGAAATCGCCCCCTTGCGCCAGTAGCCGTGCGCCCTGAGCATGAAGTTGTTGCAACAGTTCCAGTGTGCCTGCCGGCTGCCCCCAGGCCTTACCATGTTTCTGACAGGCGTCCGCAATTTTTTGACGCGCGATCTCCACCGTTAAACCACACTTTGGTTGATTGCTGATCCTGATACCCAGGTCGCCGGGACCCAAAAACAAACCATCAACACCTTCGACCGCCGCAATTTCATTCGCGTTCTCGACCGCTTCAGGAGTTTCAATCTGTACCACAAGAAACGTTTCCCGGTTTGCTTCCTGCGTGTAGGCAGCATGGTCCGGAAGACTGAAGTCTGCATCCAAACCAGCAGCATCGATACCACGGTCGCCAAGCGGTGGAAACTTGACCGCCTGTACCAATTGCTGCGCCTTTTCAGCCGTGGAGACGTGAGGAATCATCAGGCCTGACGCACCATCTTCAAAATAACGATACAGACGGCTTTTTTCCAAGGTTGGGGGTCGCAACATGCAATCAACATCGTACAGGTGGAAAAAAGCAAGCAATGCCTGAATTTCCCGGGTTTCCATGGCCCGATGTTCCAAATCCAGCCAGATGCAGTCATAACCGAATTTTTTTGCGTGTCGGATGTAAGGCGGAATGTAGTGTCCCATTCCACAAATACGCACAAGTTCGTCGTTGCGTAGTTTTTGTATCGTTCTACTGCGCCTCACTGAAACCTCCTTCGCTACCACTTGATTGCATCATCCGATGTCTTGGAAACGGGAAACTGCATCCGTCCATTCAGTGTGACTGATTGTGTACAAAAGCAGGAACTTCGCCTAGTGCCCTGAAACCCGCTGCCGACACCCTCGTGTCGGGGTGAACCGCCTTGCGACAAGTTACCCGATGATCGTGGAAAGCGTTTCCCAAAGATATTCCGCCAGACTGGCATCGACCCAAATCCGATAAGCTAACACTTCTGGCCACGGTTCACGTAGAATGGCACAGGAAGTCACCGCCGCCCGGGTCAGAACAAGTGTTCCCGGATGCACTTGAGACATGTCGAGTGCACAGACCTGTAACATGACCTCATTCGCCCGACGACCACACAAAAGAAAGGTTGCTTCCTGATGTTCAACCCGCAGTAATCCGGCAGGCGACTCACTCAGTCCACTTTCCAACTGTTCCAGAACCGGATCATTGACCGCTGTTTCCAGAATATATTCCTGCTCGGCAAGCTTCGCCACCAGCCCCTCGACTCCATAGGCGGCCGTCGCATAGATGTCAGCCGGTAATTGCACTCCTTGCGACTCAAGAAATGAAGCGGCCCGGGGACCCTTCACGCCAAACTTGGTTGTACTGCCGGAAAGGTCGCCCAGCAATAAATTCTGCAAAGCCGTATTGTCAGGAGGACCATCTGTCCATGGACTGGCGAGTCGGACCTCGGTCTGCCGGGGTCCTACCTGGGTAATACCGTTGAGCAAATGTTCGATCGGACTGGTACGTGGTATAGCTGTTGACATCTGGCTGGTCCGCTCACTTCTGTCTCAGGTCGTCCGGGTCGTAAAACGGAGTGGGAGCAATTTCTGCCTCGATTTCAGCTCCTCGGTCCACGCAGATGCGAACTTTCGTACCCGCTTCCGACCGGTCAGGATGGACAAACACCAGCCCCAGGCCATAACCGAGTGTCGACTGTGGCGCAAAACTCGTGACACGGCCGATCATTTCTCCCTGTTCAATGATCAGGTGACTCTCCTCCGGAAAGGGTCCTCTGTAACCCGGAGCCATTTTGACACCCACTAATTTGCGAGTCAGGGGACGCTCGTTGAGGATCTGGAGCGTCCGTTGTCCCACAAAGAACTGTTTCTTGCGGGCGACAGCCCAAGCCATGTTTGCCTCGTACGGATTCGTGAGTGCATCCGTATCCTGGCCAACAATCAAATGTCCTTTTTCAAGACGTAACAGGCGTTGCGCCTCAACACCGAATGGTCGAACCTTGCTGCTCGCACCCGCCCTCATGATCTCCTCCCAAACGTGTGCGGCATAACCGGCAGGGACATGAATCTCATATCCTAATTCGCCGACGAAACCAACACGCATCAAACTGGCAGGCACACCAGCGACCTCTCCCCGACGAACTCCCAAGAAAGGAAAACCTTCGGGCGACACATCCACGCTGGTCAACTTTTGGAGAACTTCTCGCGATTGGGGCCCCGCCAGATTCATAGCGGCAAGGTGTCCGGTCACGTCGACTAATTGCACATCCAGGTCCCAAATCAGGGCCCAACGCAGCATCTCTCGATAGACAGCTGCTGCGCCCGACGTGGTGGCTGTCACATAGAAATGGTTGTCAGACAAACGGACAGCAACACCATCGTCGATCACAACTCCCATCTCGTCACAGGCTAAAACGTACCTCAGTTTACCGGTGGTTTGTTTCGCGAATCGACCCGTATAAATACGTTCCAAAAAAGTCACAGCGTCCGGTCCAGCCACCTCGATTTTTCCCAGCGTACTGACATCCATCAAGCCGGCATATTCTCGAACGTGACGGGCTTCCTGGAGAATACTGGTTTCACGATCTTGGCCAGCATTCGCATAATATTCGGGCCGCAACCAGGACCCGGCGTGGATAAACTCGGCTTGCGTCTTCTGGTGCCAGCGATGCATCGGGGTCCGGCGCGTGGGATGAAACCGCCGACCTGCCAGATACTCGAATGGTACCGGTTGATGAAATGGCCGCGACGTCGTGGTACCGGTCTGGTCGATCGAATCTCCATTCAACCGTGCCAGAACACGCACGGCGTTCATGTTGGCAATCTTTCCCTGACTGGGCCCCATCCCCACCGTGGAATAACGCTTGATCAGTTCAATGTTGTCAAAACCTTCCTGGTGAGCGTTGACTAGATCGATGAAATGCAGGTCTTCGTCCAATTCGACAAAATTCTTTTTCTTCGTGTGTCGGAAAATAGGGTAGGGATGGCTCGGTGCGGGACCCACGACAGAAATTTTCGCCGGCAACTCATCACTGCCATGACCTAGTTTCTGTGCCGCCTCAAGGCCAGCGCGGCGCCCGTCCATCAAGCGATCGTCCAGCCCAAAGACACCACGAACCCGCCCTGCGGCAAAAACATTGCGGGGCAGTTCTCTAGGTACCAGTTGTTCCACCGTTGGGTCATAGGAAAATTTTCCACCCACCTGGTAGAGGGGAGCCCCGGCCGGTGCCCAACCGACACTCATGGCAATCCCGTCACAGTCAATCACCTGACTTTGACTTTCCCGGCGACATCCATCCTCACCCAGCGGACACACCACCGCTCCCCGAATCGACCTCTTGCCGGCACCCGGCACCGCTTCGTAGATCATCGAACCCATGAGCACGCGTATGCCCGCCTGGCGCACTTGAGCGGCAAAATAGCAATCGCCCGCATCGTCACGCAAATCGACCACGGCCGCGACCGAAATCCCGGCTCGGTGCAGATCAAGAGCCGCGCGATAGCCGTCGCTGTTGGCAGCCAAAGTCACACACTGCTGCCAGGGTTTCACAGCATAAAGATGAATCAGCCTCTGTGCGGCCGACGCCAACATCACCCCCGGAAGGTCGTTGTTACCGAACACGGCCGGCTGTTCCATCACACCGGAGGCCACTACCATTGCCTGCGCCCGCAACTTGGTGAGTCGCACGTCATCAACCAATGCCACCCACAGATCAGCATAACATCCGGCGACTTGAGTCTTTGTACGCACAGTGATGCGTTGATGTGCCTGTACCAAGTTCACCAGTTCCTGATAAACTTCTCGCGATTTTTCATCACCACCGGATTGCCAGCTCAGGCTGCCCCCCAGGTGAGCATGCTCATCCACAAGAAGCACATCGACTCCCTGGTCCGCGGCCGCCAGCGCCGCAGACAATCCGGATGGACCGGCGCCCACCACCAGGAGTTGGCAAAATCCGTAGCCCTTTGGTGTCAGCTGGGCGGTTCGCCCGGCCCGTATGGCTCCCAGGCCGGCAATCTGGCGTATCTGCTTTTCATAGCGTGGAAACAGCCACCGCGGAGTGTGGAACGCTTTGTAATAGAACCCGACCGGCATCAGCTTGCTGAATCGATCGACAATACTCAGCCGGTCACGATCCAGACCCCCTCGAGTGTTGACGGCCCGCAAGTCCATCCCTGATCGCAAACCTACCTGATCGCCTCGGATATTCGTCCTGGTTTCGTCCTCGAAGACCGCATTGGCATCGTGCCCGGCCAGGCTGTAGATACCGCGCGGTCGATGGTATTTGAAGCTACGACCCTGCATGTGTACACCATTGGCCCAGAGAGCCGAACTGATCAGGTCACCGAAGTATCCCTGATAGTCGCGCCCTTCAAAGCGAAAGGCCATCGGCCGGGAGCGGTCGATCCATTCACCCGGCTGTGGAGGTAGACGCAGATTCACAATGCTACTTTCCTATCTCTTCCTTGGCGTCGTAAAGATACGTTCGCACAATTTCATCCGAGCGATTGTCACGTTCGGCGACAAGCCATGTGCCACTGGGAAGATGGTACCACCACTCTCGCTTGACGGTCGGCTCACCCGACCGATGGAAAACGTAATCGCCCCAGCCGCTGTCGTCTGCCTGATCAGGATCCGGCATTTCTCGCAACTCGCCTCCATACTGAAATTCTTGCAGAGGACGAGGACCGTTGATGGGGCAGGTGATGAGTTTCATG
>PBTE01000230.1 GCA_002726515.1 Planctomycetaceae bacterium
AAATGATGTTCGCCAAGTACATTATCGTGGTGGACGACGATGTGGACGTGCACAACACCAACGAAGTCCTCTTTCGGCTGGGTGCCAATACCGATCCTCAGCGCGATTCTCTATTTACCCGCGGACCCGCAGATGTCCTCGACCATGCGACGACCGATATCGCCTCGGGAACCAAACTTGGCTTGGACGCCACCAAAAAACTCCCGGGCGAAAGCGGGTTCCACCGACAATGGCCACCCTTGATCAAGATGGATGAAGCCATCAAGAAAAAGGTGGATGATTTAATGGACGGCACTCAGGAATAGGATACATAAAAAGAGCCGGAGATGAATCGCCAAGTTGCCGTAACAGCCTTGACCCGCACAGCGACTTCTACTCAAAATCACCGCATGCCCATTAAACAATTTCGCGCTTGGATTTTTGCTGCTTTCCTGGCAATAGCCACCTTGAGTGCCCAAGCAAAATCAAATATCCTGCTTATACTCGTTGACGACCTCGGTTACGGCGATCTCTCCAGCTACGGCGCGCCTGACCTTAAGTCACCGGCAATTGATACCCTCATGTCCTCGGGCATGCGATTTGATTCATTTTATGCCAACTGTCCCGTGTGCAGCCCCACACGCGCAGCGCTCCTTGCCGGCACCTACCCCGACCTTGTCGGCGTTCCCGGAGTCATTCGTACTTATCCACAAAACAACTGGGGTTGGCTTTCGCCCCAGGCGGTGTTGCTGCCCAAGCCCCTAAAGGCTGCCGGCTATGACACGGCCATTGTCGGCAAATGGCATCTTGGCCTGGAAAGCCCTAATCGTCCCAACGAGCGCGGTTTTGACCACTTCAAGGGCTTTCTCTGCGACATGATTGATGACTACTACAAACATCGCCGCCACGGCATCAATTATTTCCGGGAAAACGAAAAGGAAATTGATCCGCCCGGCCATGCCACCGACCTCTTTACCCAATGGGCCATTGACTACCTCAACGACCGCAAGAGAAAGCAGAAACCCTTCTTTCTCTACCTCGCCTACAACGCCCCACACACTCCCATCCAGCCGCCAAAGGAGTGGTTTGAAAAAGTGAAAGCCCGGGAAAACGGCATCACTGATAGACGCGCCAAGCTGGTGGCTCTCATCGAGCACATGGATCACGGCATCGGCCAGGTCATTGCCGCATTGAAAAACAACGGCCAGGACAAAAACACACTTATTATTTTCAGCAGTGACAACGGCGGGCAACTCAGCGTTGGCGCCCGATGTGGAAATCATCGCGGCGGGAAACAGGACATGTATGAAGGAGGGCTAAAAGTGCCCACCTGTGCCGTCTGGCCTGCTCACATACGGCCTGGCACCCGCAGCAACATTCACGGAATCAGCATGGACTTCTACCCCACCCTCTGCGAGGTAGCTGGCGCCAGGGTGCCGTCCTATGTCAAGGGCATCAGCCTTTTATCCACCTTTCTTGGAAAACCACAGAAACTGGAACGCGATCTTGTCTTTGTGCGCCGCGAAGGGGGCGGCCGTTATAACGGGCAGGATTATCACGCCTTCCGGCGCGGCGACTGGAAACTCGTCCACAACCAGCCCGATGAACCCCTCAAGCTCTACAACCTAAAGGACGATCCGCTTGAGACCACCGATTTAGCCCGAAAGAACCGGCAAATGTACAACACACTTAAGGCCGCCCTTCGACTTCACTACCAACGCGCTGGACGCGTGCCTTGGCAAAAGCCCGCTCGTTAGCCCATTATTACTTTGGCTGTAGCGGCGCACCGAGTCAGACCTATCGGCTAACCAAAACCGCATGGACACACATTTCAGAAACATTATCGCCCGTATATTTGAATACATTCGCGGCGAAGGAGGCAGTTTCGACGGGCTGGCCAAAGAGCTATTCGCCCTCCAATATGAGCGAGTCGAGCCGTATCGTCGACTTTGCGACCTACGCCACATAACCCCGAAAGACTCCCGTACGATCCCCGCTATACCGACGAATGCATTTCAAGAGTTTGAAATTACAAGCTTACCCCCCGACGACCGGCCCAATGTCTTTCATTCAAGCGGCACAACTTCAAGTGAACCCAGTCGCCATTATCACAATGCCGAGTCACTCGCGCTTTACGAGGAATCATTGTCACACTGGTTCAACCAACATCTTCAACCAAAACAAAGGATGCTGGCGCTAACCCCACCCCCAATCCAAGCACCACACTCGTCCCTCGCATACATGTTGCAGAGCGTACAATTTAGCGAACCATGCTTTACCGGAAAGGCAAAAAACGATGCCTGGATAGTTGACATTGATGAGACATTGCAGTTTCTCCGAGAAAATAGAACCCCGATCACCCTAGCGGGCACTGCATTTTCATTCGTTCACCTTTGCGATGGCATTGAGCCACTGAAGCTGCCATCCGGTTCGAGTGTGATGGAAACAGGCGGATATAAGGGGCGTTCCCGTGAATTATCCAAAACGCAACTGCACGCCCTCATTACCAGCAAACTTGGCGTGCCTCCCGAAAACATAGTCTGCGAATACGGCATGTGCGAACTCAGTTCGCAAGCCTACGACACGCGCGCGGGCCAGGGTGGAACACGACGATTTCGTTTTCCGCACTGGGCACGCACACGGATCGTGTCTCCTGAAGACGGCAGTGAGGTGCCGCTTGGAGCAACCGGCGTGCTGGAAGTGATCGACCTGGCCAATGTGCGTTCTGTACTTGCGGTGCGCTCTTGCGATCTCGCTGTGCGTCATGAGGATGGTTTTGAGCTGCTTGGCCGCACGCCTCTGACTGAATCCAGAGGATGCTCACTGAATCTCGCCTAAATGCCCGAAACCCCTCACAAGACCCGGACGCTAGGCCTGTTAACGGTGTTGCATTTCTTCACGCACCTTTACCATGTCGCCCTACTTCCGTTGTTTCTTGAAATCCAAAAAGACTTTGATCTATCCAGCACGGATGAAGCAACTCTCCTGCTCACGGTGCTCATGCTGGCCTACTACGCACCCAGTTTTCTGGCAGGGACTTTTGCCGATCGCCTAAACAGAAGGAAGCTGCTGGCCGTTGGGCTTGCAATAAATGGACTGGGCTTTGCCGGGCTAGCCTGTGCACACACTTATCCACTGGCAATAGCCTCAGTTATTGTGGCGGGCTTGGGCGGGAGCCTCTATCATCCTTCAGGCATGGCTCTTGTAGCTGATTTGTTTCAAGGCAAAGGGGGTCGTGCCTTTGGCATTGTGGGAATCGGTGGTGGCCTCGGCTTTTTCCTCGGGCCACTCTATACTGGGTGGCGGGCTGAGATGACCGGCGACTGGCGAACGCCCGTTGTGGAACTGGGGCTTGCTGGCGTTGCAGCCGCAGTCGCATTTTTTTTGCTGGCTGACTCCCTGCCTATGAAAACCTCCAAGAATACCAAGGGACAGCCTCGTCAACCGATTTTCCCATCCCGTTTGATCTGGGTCGTCTTTGCGGTCGCCATTCTGTCATTTGGCCTGCGAGATTTTGGCGGCAACGGAGTCTCCACGCTCGGGTCATTATTCCTGCAAAAAGCACATGGATGGAACCTTGCCCGCACCGGATTTGCCTTAAGCCTCATTTTCCTCGCTGCCATCATCAGCAACCCGCTCTTTGGATATCTCAGCGATCGCGCCGGAAATCGGACGCGCTGGATTGCTTTCACGCTGACAATCGGCGCGGCAACAGCCATTTTCATTCCACGGCTCACCATCAGCTGGACAATCCCCATGTTCATCGTGCACGGTTTCTTTTTCATGGCCTGCTACCCAATGATCGAGGCGCTGATGATGGAAGCCGTGCCGCCAGCCGTCCGCGGACGTGTGGTTGGGTTTTACCTCACTGTCTCCGGAGGCGCGGGCACCATTGCCCACTGGATGTGTGGTTATTGGGTGGATAACATGGGGAATCGGGCCTCTCAAACTGCTGCCTACCAAGGATACTATGTGTTGCTTGGTGGGGTGATGCTGGTAACACTTTTGGGCGTTGGCTGCCTTGACTGGATTCGGCGCAAACGCATGGCCGAACAAACCGAAACAGCACCCACCCATGGCTGAACTTGAATTCCCCAACTATTTCCTGATCGATTTGCCACCTGAGGCACGTCTTGATCCGGGCATGCTTCGTGAGGCCTTGCGACAGATCAAACGGAACCGGCGCCAGTACATTCATGAGATGTCCACCGATGATGTGGTGAAAGTAATCGCGCGCCTGGCAAACAATTGGTGCGATGACCTCTTTCCTTTTCGCAAATTCACCCTGGAAGAAGGCCCGAAGAATATGGGGTTTTCACTCGAAACCCTTCGCAAGGGCCTCGATCAATTCTTTGGGCGCATCACAGAGGAAAGCCTGCATAACCTGCTGTCCCAAGAATTTGGTGATTCCCAAAGACTCGACAGGCCCGCATCCATTCCGGAGGAGCGATTGGAAAACCGGATGGCAATGGCTGTCGGCCCGGAACTGATTGGCCACATCACCGCCGGCAACCTCCCCTGCCCCACTCTCATGTGCATGATCCACGGACTGCTTATCGGTTCGGCCCAATTCGTCAAGTGCGCCCAAGGTGCTGGATTTTTGCCGCGCCTTTTTGCCCATTCAATTTACGAAGCTCACAACAAATTCGGCGCCTGCCTTGAGCTTGCCGAATGGGAGGGCGGAGAGGCACATTTGGAGGACCAACTCTTTGCTGAAGCCAACTGCATCACGGCCGTTGGCCGCAACGAAACACTTTCAGCTATCCGAAAACGATTGCCCGAAGAAACTCATTTCCTGAGTCACGGTCATCGCGTGAGCTTTGGATTTATCAGTAAAGACATGATGACACGAGCCATCGCCAGCGAACAGGCAACATTGGCTGCAGACGACGTGGCCGCCTGGGACCAACATGGTTGCCTTTCACCTCACGTGTTTTATATACAGGCTGAAGGTATTGTTGGCGGTGAACAGTTTGCCCAAATGCTAGCCGACGCGCTCGACCAAAAGGAACGTAACGAACCACGTGGCAACCTGCCTGCGTCCACTGCAGCGAATATCTCAGAACTCCGATCCGTTCACGAAATGCGAGCTGCAAATACCGGCGACATCCGGCTTTGGCAGAGTGAAGATTCCACGGCGTGGACAGTGGTCTTCGATCACGAACAGGGCTTTACCACCTCATGCCTTAACCGTTTTGTCTATGTAAGAGAAGTCGCTGACCTTGATGAAGTGTTGCGCACCGCTGAGATGGTTCGCAACCAGATAAGCACCGTTGGCCTTGCCGCGACAAAACTTGACGCTTCGGACTTGGTTCACCAACTTGCGCACTGGGGTGTTACCAGAGTCTGCCCCATTGGTAAGATGCAGAATCCGCCATTAACATGGCGACACGACGGTCGTCCGGCACTGGGCAACTACGTGCGCTGGACTGACTGGGAAATGTAATGCCAAAAATCATAATGAATATTGAGTTGCGAAAAACATTTCAATTCGAAGCAGCCCACTCACTGCCGAAACTCCCCCCGGATCACAAATGCCATCGTCTGCACGGACACAGCTTCAAGGTGGATGTGATAGTCGCAGGTGAATGTGACCCGGATTTAGGCTGGTTGATAGACTATGCAGATATTGCAGGCGCATTTGACCCATTCTGGAAACAGCTCGACCATCATCATCTTAACGAAATCGAGGGATTAGGGAATCCTACAAGCGAAAACATCGCCAAGTGGATTTGGGATAGGCTGAAGCCGATTCTGCCGCAACTGACCGCCATTGAGGTTGCGGAAACCTGCAATGCACGATGTGTTTATCGTGGTGACTGATCAAGCAACAACCATTACCTTTAGGCCATGGCGACACGTTACGCACACGTAAACATCATTGCCGCAGACTGGCAGTTGCTTTGCAATTTTTACCGGGAAGTCTTTGACTGCGAGCCAGTGAGCACTGAACGCGACCATCACGGAGAACACATCGATGCACTTACCTCGATGCCAGGTATGCGCATACGTGGCCGTCATTTAAGAGTTCCCGGTCACGGGAAAAACGGCCCAACGATCGAAATATTCACTTTTAGCGAAAATGCCCCTGACCAACCTCGTCCATTAAATCGCCAAGGGTTTGCACACTTGGCCTTCGAAGTGGATGATGTGGAGGCAAAACGGACACAGATCAAGGAACTTGGAGGCGCAGATTATGGTGAATTGGTCACCATCGACATAGCCGGTGCGGGACCACTTACTTTGCTTTATATGACTGACCCGGAAGGCAATATCGTGGAATTACAAAAATGGCACCACGATTCAGGGGCATAATACGTCTTCTGTTAAACCGTTGCATTTTAAGTACTTACTTTGTACAAAAACCACACATGAAGCCCCTGATTACACTGTTCACAGCAGTTATTACAGTTGCCAATGTAACGGCACAATTACCAGAACCAACTCCCAAGCCAGTGTCTGGTGCGCGACATCCTGCCCTCAGTCCTGACGGCAAGGATCTTGCTTTTGTATATCGGGGGGACATTTGGAAGGCCAAATCTTCCGGCGGGCGGGCTCGCCCGTTAACTTACCATCTCGCATACGATGCTTACCCGGTTTTTTCTCCGAACGGAAAATGGATTGCCTTCGGTAGTATGCGGAATGGAAATTGGGATATTTACATCATGCCATCTGATGGAGGCACTCCTCGCCGACTTACCTGGCATTCAGGAAGTGAGCTCCCATTCGGCTGGAGCCCTGACGGACAACGCATTTCCTTTAGCGCACGTCGGGATAGCCCTAATTACGGCATATACACGGTCAATGCAGGGACCTACAAAACCGAGCTAATCTGCAAAGACTATGCCTCAATGCGTTACCCGCGATGGTCTCCTGATGGTAATATGATGATTTATGGACGTTACGGAATGCCATGGTACCGACCTCGTTACAGGGGATCTGCAGCATCGCAAATTTGGTTATTTGACCTCAAAGATAAAAAAAGATCAAAAATTTTGGGTGAAGACCAACAGTTCCTTTTCGCTCAATTTATGCCAGATGGAAAGAGAATACTTTCAGTTACAACCGGGGAGGCAACACCCACCTTGGCTCATCTGAACGAAAAACCTTCTAAGTATGAAGACAACGAAAAACGCGCGCCCAACCTCCGGATATCCGACCTACATGGCAACCTACAACAAATCGCCCACTTTGAAGAAGATTCCGTGCGCTACCCTACCGTGGCAGCCAAAAGCGGTGACATTGCGTTTGAACACTTGGATGGTTTATGGCGTTTGAAAAGTGGCAGTGCCAAACCACAACGCATTCAACTACTGACCAATATTGATGAGAAGAGAAATTCAAAAGAGATTCAAAAATCCACAACCGGTGTCACAGAGGCTGAGCCATCGCCTGACGGCAAGACCATGATGTTCGGCCTTAATGGCGACATATGGACCGTAAAAGCTTTTAAGGCAAGCGGAGTTGAGAAGTCGCGCGATGAAATCGCAACGCAACTAACCACTTGGGCCGGAGATGATTCAGATTTTTCCTGGGCTCTTGATGGAAAAAAAATCTATTTCACTTCCGACCGTGAAGGCAATACTCGCATTTTTGAATATGATCTAGAAAAGCGAAGTCAACGGCCTCTATGGAAACGTGATGAAACCATCGTTAGGCTCAGAGTCTCTCCTGATGGCAAACACCTGTATTTTTGGGCCGCCGGTCCCGAGGGCGGGCTATATCGACTCGCATTATCAGATGGAAAAGATAAACGCATTCTTAAATTACCGGGAATTCATATGCGAGGCCGAGGTGGCATCGACTATGAATGGTCACCAGACATGAAATGGATTGCTTACACCACGCATACCGGAAATGGTTCATACAATATTTGGATAATACCCGCTGAAGGTGGTGAGCCCAAAAACATAACCCAACTCAGCGCCTTTCACAGTCAGCCTACATGGTCACCAGACGGAAAGTATCTGTATTTTCAGAGCGACCGGGCGGGTGATGGCCTATACCGCGTGGCCTTGCTGCCTGATGAATTTCGCCCATCGGACACAGATGAGAAATTTGTAAAACCCAGCAAGCCAGTTGAAGTTAAGATTCAATTTAGTCGGATAAGCGAGCGCATCCAAAAAATAACCTCAACCAATCCATCGTCTGATCTCACAATTACCAAAGACGGCAAAATCTACTTTCTATCCAGCGGCAATGTCTACCGCGTTTCTTACAGCGGCCGCGAGGTGAAAAAAATAAACAGCGACGGTGGCAGAGTTGCCCTGCGGATTTTCTCAAATGGAAAAAGCGCGACCTTCATCAAGGGCGGAAACATGTATATGACGAAACTCGAAAGCGCCACAGAGCAGAAAATTACCTTTACTGCAGATTGGGTAAAGGATGTATTCGCCATGAGAACCGCAGCTTTTTACAAGTTTTGGAAGACGTATCATCACCGATTTTACGATGCAAATTTTCACAGCAGAGATTGGAATGGCCTTCGCGACAAATATCTTGCACGGTTGCGCAGCGTAGACACAAATGAAGAATTTGCGGTTTTGCTGCAAATGATGGTCGGAGAACTAGACGCATCTCATTCAGAACTGAAGCCGGCCACCCCTGAAACTCCTCGTGTAAGCACTCCACATTTAGGGTTTACAATTGATTACGAATACAAGGGTGTAGGGCTCCGAGTAAAAGAGGTTCCCGCGCGCACACCAGGCTCATACAAGAGAACCCATATCAGCCCAGGTGAGTATGTATTAGCCATTGATAAACACCGCATCTCATCAAGTGAAACTCTTCACAAAATGCTTAACGTGAAGAGTGGCCGTTTTGTAGAATTCTCCGTGAATACCAAGCCTGATATGAAGGGTGCTCGGAGCGTTAAATATAAACTGCTTTCCAGCACCGAGTGGTCCAAACTCCAATACAGAAATTGGGTAGACCAAAGTCGACTTAAAGTCGAAAAAATTTCAAATAACAGGCTAGGATATCTCCATTTGTCCGCCATGGGCAGCAGTG
>PBTE01000099.1 GCA_002726515.1 Planctomycetaceae bacterium
TCCAGTAGTCGATAGTTGGTCCAAGTCTGACCGTTGTCCCGGCTGATCGCCGCAGTGAGGTTGGTCCGATGCGTGTGGTTGTTCCAAATCAGCAGCAAATCCGTGGAATCGGGAAGCCGGCAGGCGTTGCAGGTCGCCGGACAAGGTGCAGGCCCATCCTGGCCGACCAAGGTCCAGCTATCTCCGCCATCACAACTTTGCGCCACGTGGAGACAGCCTGTTGAATTCTGAAGCAATAGCAAAACATCGCCGTTAGCCAACTCCACAGCGATCGGATAAGAGTAGCGCACCTGGTCAGGAGCCTGCAGCGCACCTTCACTTTTTCTCCACGTCACACCCTCATCGTCGCTAAGCCAGGTGCGAACGCTGGCCATCTCCGGAGCTGTGACCACCGGTAAGAGGATGCGTCCGGTGCTGAGTCGGATTAAACGGTCATTCGTTGTGAAATACTCCGTCTCGCTGCCGGTAATACATTCCGGCTCGGACCAACTCCGGCATTCATCGTCAGAATACGTGAGCATGGGACACATCTGGCCAAAGGGGTCACCACCGGTCACGTACGTATCCCTCTGCATGTAAGCCTGCAACACTCGCCCACCGGGCAGGCGTACAAAGGAAGGTTCCATCGCGTTGGGTACTCCCAGGCACTCACGTATCAGAAACGGCCCGGACCAGGATTCACCCTCGTCATCAGACCACCTGCCCATGATCCGAATTCCCCCCTCAGGCATTCCACCGTCGATGTGGTCCGCACGTTCGCCTGCCGAGTAAGCGAGATACAGACGACCGTCGTCAAAGGGAAGAATCGTTGCTTCAACATTACGCGGTGTTTCACGACTGGCCGGACACAGTACCGTTCTGATTTCTCTTTGGTCCACGGAATTTTCCTCATCGACCCGGAGACAGGCATTCGCCCGTACACGGTTCACTCAAATTTTGTCAACACTTGGCGTTCATTGATGGGATACCAATCGGCAATCTTCTGCACCAGGTGGGCAACAACTTTCTCGTGGCCGGCTGCAAGGTTGGTCGTTTCCTGCGGATCCTGCAAAAGGTCGAATAATTGCGGCCGTTTTTCCGTACGCGGATGCCTGATTTTGTAACGATTCACCTCCCCGTCGTACGTCAGTATCAGCTTCCATTTTCCCTCGATGCACCATCGGAACAGCAGAGAAGCTTCCAGGTTATTAAGATCCGCGATGTCATGGGCGAAGGACTCGCCAAAAATAGTTTCGCGCGAGATTTTCCTGCCGCTTTCCAGATGTGGTAGAAGATTCAGTCCCGGCAGGTCATCGGGTGTCTTCGCCGATGCTGCCGCCAGAATCGTAGGCACCAGATCAATGCTGCTGACCAGTTCTTCGCGGTCGGCCGGCTTCAATCGCCGTGGCCAGGAGAACATAACGGGAGTGCGTACACCACCTTCGTAGGGAGTCTGCTTCGAGCGGAGTGCACATTGGTCGCGTTGTGGATCCTGTATCCAGCCGTTGTCCGCCACATAAACAACCAATGTTTCATTCCGAATTCCTTTTTCCTCAAGGGTCCCCATCAATTGGCCGCAGGTCTCATCAAACCACTCGCACATGGCGTAATACGCAGCCATGGAAACGGAGTGCCCCTCGTTCTGATATTTCTCCTGCAATCTTTGAGGCGGCGTGTGCGGCCTGTGCGGCATCAAAGGCGCATACCACAGAAAGAAAGGTTTTTCCTGCTCCAGGGCCACGTCGATAAACTGCTCGATGGCCTGCAAACCTTCACGGCCAATCGTCAGACCATCATCCCCATGCCGACCTTGGGGCTCTGGAAAGCCCCGTGTCATACCATGTGTAAAACCGCCGTGGGCGAAGCTTCCTTCCCACCACTTGCCACTTTGGTGGCTGATGTACCCGCGCCCGGTCAACAATTCGGGCAATGTGTCAAAGTGGTCGATGTATGAAATCAACGTGGCCAGGCGTTCATTGTACAAGGGTGAATCGAACTGAGCATATTTCCACGACGGGTCGTTCCCCGTGACACCGTGTCGATGCGCATAGTGTCCGGTCACCAGAGTCATCAGCGAAGCCCGGCAGAGTGACGTGGGCACATACCCCCGCCGAAATACAACACTTTCCTGAGCAAGTTGATCAAGATGGGGTGTTTGAATCGCCGGATGGCCCATGAAGCCATAATCTTCCCATCCTTGATCGTCAGAAATAATCAAGACAACGTTGGGTGGCGTTTGTGCCGCAAACGCCTGGCCCAGGAGGACGATCGAAAAAAAAACAATAGCGCTGATCAAAACAACGGAGATGTTTCCAACTTTCCCGGCCTGAATTATTAACATTAAATCGCCTCTGATTATTGTCCCCTGTAGGAAAAACCGAAAAAACACATGCAGAGCTGCTGACCGCCTGTTCGCACTTTCCCAAACCGCCGGTCGCAAAAGAACTTCAACTCGTGGCAGAGAAACAAGTGACGAATATACACAATTCCTGCCTGCCGCAACCAGTTCCTCCACGTCTCGGGTAGAAATCCGGCAATGTCCGCCCACCAGATCTCTCGAGAAACAAACCTCAATAACGGCCCCCGAGAGTATGATTTCTTTGCAAGAACACTGCTTCCACGTTAACATCAAACCATGTGCAAAGTCGGTTCCCTATGGATGACCGGGTCGGTCTGGCTGCTGCTTGTGGCCTCGGAAACCTGCCCAGGCGGGGCGGTGCAAAACGTCCGCCCTGCAGATTCCCGGACCAGCGATTTTTTCGAGAAAAAAATCCGGCCCCTGCTGGCCGATAAATGCTGGCGATGCCATGGGCCATTACAACAGAAATCCGAATTGAGACTCGATGCGCCCGAACATCTGGCTGCCGGAGGCACTTTGGGGACCGTCGTGACGCCGGGGATCCCCGACAAGAGTCTGCTGATCCAGGTGGTACAACAGACCGGCAAACTGAAAATGCCGCCGGACGAGATGCTGAGCGCTGCCCAGGTTGCCGCCTTACAGGAATGGGTCCGCGGCGGCGCCATTTGGCCAACTACTGATGACTCGCTGCGCCCGGCACAAAAAACGGACGAAGCCCTCTTCACACCCGGGGAAAAGGCCCACTGGTCCTTTCAACCCATTCGGGATCCGGCCCTCCCTCCGGTCAAGGACAACGACTGGCCGACAACCGATCTGGATCGCTTCATTCTGGCGAGACTGGAACAAGCCGGCCTGGTCCCGTCTCCCCAGGCAGGCAAACGGACCCTGATTCGACGAGTAACATTCGACCTGCTCGGCCTGCCACCCACGGTAGAGGAAATCAACAAGTTCCTCCAGGACGAGTCGGTTGACGCATATGCAAAACTGGTAGACCGCCTTCTCGAGTCGCCGCACTACGGCGAACGGTGGGGACAACAATGGTTGGACGTAGTCCGGTACGCGGACACAACAGCCAACGACGGAAATTTTGTGATGCGGTATGCTTATTTGTACCGCAACTACGTGATCGATGCATTTAATGGCGACATGCCTTACGATCAGTTCGTGGTGGAACAGTTGGCTGGCGACCTGCTGCCCCCCGCTGACAATCTTGACGTCACCGTACGTCGCCACATTGCCCCCGCGTTGCTCATGCTCGGCCCCAAGGCGCTGCCTGAAGCAGATCGCGAACAGTTGCGAATGGATATTGTGGACGAGTTGATCGATGTGACAAGCCGCGCATTCCTGGGGCTGACCGTCGCTTGTGCCCGTTGCCACGATCACAAATTCGATCCGATACCTACTGAAGATTATTATTCTCTGGCCGGTATTTTTCGAAGTTTAAAAATCATTCGGGAAACGGGGCATATCACCTGGATGTGGACCGAACATCCCTTGCTGACACTGCCGGGCAACGAAACACCGTTGATGATCATGGCGCCCCTGGAAGACGGAGGTCGTAACCTGCGCGTCCATCTACGCGGTGACTACAATGATTTAGGCCAAGAGGTACCGCGCCGATTTTTGAGAATCATTGCCGGCGAAGACCAAACACCGATCACAACGAAGCAGAGCGGCCGGCTCGAATTGGCACAATGGATCGCCAGCCCGACCAATCCATTGACCGCGAGGGTGATGGTCAACCGTATCTGGCAAGGCCATTTCCTCCAGGGAATCGTGGCCAGCAGCGACAATTTCGGCAAAATGGGACAACCTGCCACTCACCCCCGGTTGCTCGACTGGCTGGCTTCCCGCTTCATCGAATCGGGCTGGTCGGTCAAAGCGATGCACCGTCTGATCATGCTCTCCAGTACCTATCGAATGAGTAGCACGCACCTCCGGGAATCTCCACCTGCTTCCACTACCGATCCCCGATCTGTCGACCCGGATAATCGTTATTTGTGGCGAATGAATCGGCGCCGACTCGAAGCCGAAGCCCTTCGTGACGCACTGCTCGCGATCAGCGGCCAACTCGATCGCAAGGTTGGCGGGGGTGGCGAAATGCCGGCCAGGATCTATGAGAATGGAGCGGTCGTTGATGAAAAGGCGGGACTTGTTTCTGCGGCCGACGTCGGACTTGACTACGAAGGGTACCAGGTTCCACGACGCACGATCTATTTACCCGTGATCCGCAACGCCACCTATGAAATGCTGGCAATGTTCGACGTTGCAGACGCGAACACTGTCACATCTGTACGCAACGACACAACGGTCGTGACGCAATCCATGTTCATGCTCAATAACCACTTCGTTCGCGACCAGGCTTTGCATCTGACCAGGCAGTTATTTCCAGAAGAAGGGTCCGCACCGGAACCCGACAAAGAGGACGTCCGAAGTTTCGCTGACAAAATGCCGGTAGAGCAGGCGTACCTGGCCACCTTAGGTCGCCCCCCCACAGACATGGAAGTGCGCAGCGCTATAGAGTATCTACAAACCTACATCACCGAGACATCGGCTGGCCAAAAAGACCATGTGCCCGGCAAAATCGCGGCTTGGCAAAGCTACTGCCAACTGCTGTTCTGTCTGAATGAGTTTCTGTATGTTGACTGAAAAAGGTGCAGCACGTGCAAGAGGAATGTCGAGTCACCCTGGTTACCTGACACACTGCGCGAGAAATGAGAGTCTCGCGATCGACAGTACGATGCGCCAGACCTGCCGCAGAAAACTGAGAACACGATGACCGTGCAACCATTGATCACATCGCGCACTCCTCTTTTGCGTCGCGAATTCCTCCGACAATTCTCCTCGGGATTCGGTCATGTGGCCCTGACGACGCTGCTGGCTGCGGGTGACAAGCGGGCACAGGCGTCCACCGTCAGTTCAAATCCACTCGCGGCCAGGACAGGACATTTTGCACCGCGCGTTAAACGCGTGATATTCTTGTTCCTGCATGGTGGCGTATCTCACATCGACACGTTCGATCCCAAACCAAAGCTGACACAACTGAATGGTCAACCCGTACCCATTGAAAAACCAAAGTTCAACTTCGCACCCACGGGAAACCTGCTTGCCAGCCCGTGGAAATTCCGCAAGTACGGCCAGAGTGGCATCGAAGTCAGTGACCTTTTTCCACAAATCGGCAGCTGCGTGGATGACATTTGTGTCGTCCGCTCCATGCAAGGAAATTTTGTGGCACACGGAAGCGGCTGCCTGCAACTGCACACTGGTGACGGCAGTTTTATGCGGCCCAGTATGGGTTCCTGGATCCTCTACGGCCTGGGCAGCGAAAACGACAACCTGCCCGGGTTCCTCACAATCAGTCCCTCATCGTTTCATGGCGGATCTCAGAACTACGGATCGGCGTTTCTGCCGGCCAGCTATCAGGCCACCCGCATTGGTGACGGTGCGACCAGTTTTCTGGAGGCCCGGATGTCCAACCTGGCGCCTGCCGAAACCAACATCCAACTACAACGTCGGCAACTTGATTTACTGCGACAACAGAACCGGCAACATCTCGAACGCACCGGACACGACGCGCGGATGGAAGCTCGTATCGAGAGTTTCGAGTTGGCCTTCCGAATGCAGATGGCGGCCCCGGTAGTCATGGACTTTTCTGATGAAACGCGGGAGACTCTCGAACTGTACGGTATTGACGCTGAACCAACCGACGAGTTTGGTCGCCAGTGCCTCATGGCTCGACGCTTTTCAGAAAACGGAGTCCGTTTCGTACAGGTGTCACACAGTTACCCGCGAAACTACTGGGACTCACACAGCAATCTCAAGAAGCAGCACGGGGGTAACGCACCCAAAGTGGATCAGCCGATTGCCGGTCTGCTGCGGGATCTGAAACGCCTTGGCCTGTGGGACGACACGCTGGTGGTCTGCGGCACGGAATTCGGACGCACGCCCGCGGCACAAGGCCAGAACGGCCGCGACCATCACTCGCATGCTTTCACGATGTGGCTGGCCGGTGGTGGTCTAAAGGGTGGCGTGGTCCACGGGGCAACTGACGAATTGGGGTACTACATCACGGAGGACCGGGTGCACATCCACGACCTGCATGCAACCATATTGCATCTGCTGGGCCTGGATCATAAGCGATTAACCTATCGATATATTGGCCGCGATTTTCGCCTGACCGATGTTGACGGGCGTGTCGTGCGGGAGATTCTGGCGTAGCTCACAACCTGATCACCCGCCAGGGAACTCGGTAAATCACTCCGACCAGTGATCCTTCATCCGGTCCGATGACGTGTTTCAACGGAAACTAGGAATAATCCACAGGTTCGATGGGGCCGAAGATCTCCCGCAACCATTCATGGACCTCCTGGACCTGTGCCTCACTATGAGTCAGCCGCGGCAGGTAGTGCCGGTTGTTGGGAAAGAGTCCGTATGCCTGATACGCCGTTCGCAGGGATTGAATCCATCCCAGGCGGACCGCTTCCCTGATCCAGCGATCTTCATACCGGAGCACCATCTGCCAGGCTTCGCTCGTGCGACCAGACACCATGTGCTCGTAAAACTCCAAGGCCAGGTCCGGTAGGAACGGCGCAATCGGACAAAGGTAGGCCGGAGACCCGCTGGGATAACCGAAATAGAAATTCCGCATCAGTCCCCCGCTGAAAACGGCGAATTGCTCGTTCGCGGTTGCACGACAGATTTCGTAGTAGTAGTTGAACGGGTCATCGTCATTCTTCATCCCCACGATTTCAGTGCGACCAGCCAGTTCGAGCACCACGTCCACCGGATAAGGTGCAATGGCGTGACCCCAGAGAACCAAGGGAATCTCGGCGGCACCCGCAATGCAGTCGAAATATCCCAGGATCGCGTCGCGCGGCGGCAACCCGGCAGTGGACACCATCCAGGGATTGGTTTGTACCTTGACGGCGTCGACGCCAACCCGGTCGGCAAACTCAAGGAAATTTCGACAATCGCCAGGTGGACACCAATTGGTCGAGGCCAAGAAAAGTGATCGACCATCAATCTCTTCAGCCAATTCGGCCGTCAATCGCCGAATCCAATCGTCAGTGAGCCACATGAACTCGCTACTACCGTACGTGAGGAGCAAGACCGGCACTTGTTGCTCGCAAAGCCAGTTGACGTACTTCCGCATGGTGACCATGTCGACTTCGCGAGACTCGTCAAAACAGAGATTGAGCGGCACGATCGGACCTTTCAGCCGGTCGTAAACCTCGGCAGATCGTTCGGTCAAAGTGCGGATACTCATGGCGGTGTTAAATAAAAGTGCAGGATTTCAAGGGGTCGCATAACATGACTTTCCGTGCCGCGTGTTCCTGATGCTAATCATCTTGACTCGTCATCGCAGGTCAAGCGGTACCGTCGGTCCGAAGGCGGGTACACCAGGGGAAACTCTATTAAAGAAAAACAGAAATCGGTCCGTTTGAAGCAGGCCACGGCAAGGGAGACGAAAGACAAGCCGGGATCGATTCCACTAAGCTGATATCAATTCCCGCACAATCCGCCCGTGCACATCGGTCAGGCTCACTTCCCGACCGCCAAAACGGAACGTCAGACGGTCATGATCCAGACCCATCTGGTGCAGTATGGTGGCGTGAATGTCATGAATCGTCAAAGGATTTTCCGCAGCCGCGTTACCGAATTCATCAGTCTCGCCGAAGGTCATTCCACCCTGAAATCCTCCGCCCGCCATAAAAATGCTGTAGCCATTGACATGATGGTCACGTCCCACCGTGGGAGTAATTTCCGGCGTGTGGGGTGTCCGCCCCATTTCGCCAGCCCAGATCACAATCGTTTCTTCCAGCAGGCCACGCTGCCTGAGATCCCGAATCAAGGCAGCCACCGGTTGATCGGTTATCAGGGCGTTTTCATTGTGGTGTTTGACCAGGTTGCTATGCTGATCCCAGGGAGAATTGTTCCTGTGAGCCAGAGGACAGGTGATTTCAATGAATCGCACACCACGTTCGATTAAGCGGCGCGCCCGGAGGCACTGGAGCGCGTAATATCGTTTGAATTCATGTTCGGTTTCGATTCCATACATCTCCCGAATGTGCTTCGGTTCGCCGCGGATATCTGCCACTTCCGGAACGGCCAGTTGCATCCGAAACGCTGTCTCATAGTTCTTAACGGTGGCCTCGATCGCATCCTCGTTCGATGTGGTCTTTCCAAAAGCCCGATCCTGTTCCCGCAGAAGTTGTAGTTTAAGACGTTGAACAGCTGATTTGTCCCGGGGCGAAATATTATCCATGGTCTGGCCTTTCGCCCGCAACAGTGTGGCTGCATGGATGGCAGGTAGATAGGCGCTGCCGAAATTTTCGTAGCCGCCGTTGGGTATCCAGTCGTTGTTCAGCAGGACATAGCTGGGCAGGTCCGGGTTTTCCGTACCCAGACCGTAGGAGATCCACGACCCAAAACTGGGCGCCTGTCCCGTTTCGCGGCCGGTGTGCAACAACAACGCCTGCTGTCCGTGCAAAGGCTGTTTCCCGACCATCGAACGCACCACACAAAGATCATCTGCACACCCTGCAATGTGCGGGAGCAGATCACTGACCCACAGGCCACTGTCACCCCGCTGTTTAAATTTCCAGGGGCTTCCCAGCCACACCCGGTCGGCGTCGCTTTGAGACAGACGGGACACCGCCTCGCTCCCAATCGCCTGACCTTCGCGTTTTTTCAGTTCCGGTTTGGGATCAAACGTATCTACATGGCTGGGGCCACCATCCATGAAGCAGAAAATGATGTTCTTTGCAGCGGGCGAGAAATGGGGAGACGCGGCAATGGAGCGTTGTTTCGCGGCGGCGCCGCGAACCATTCCTGCCAAAGCCAGCATACCAAAACCGGTCGATGTTTCCTGTAGAAATTGTCGCCGGCTTCTAAATGGGTAAAGGTCAAACATCGGGTCACGTGATGTAAATCATCGGTCAGCGAATGTAAATAAACTCTTTGGTATTAAAAATGGCATGGGCAACGTCGGTCCAGACATCGTGATTATACAGGACGCGGTCCGATTCGCCATGCAATTCGGACAACTTCCCCACGACCTCTGTCCACCGGTCCAGTTCCTGCGGCTGGATGGACCTTGAATAGGCCAGGAACAACATGTCTTTCAGACGACTGTGGATCGTGGAGTCCTCCTGGTGAACCCGTTGTAGTCCCCAGTGCTCCGCCTGTCCAACAACAAACGGATGATTCAACAAGGCCAGAGACTGGGCAGGTGTATTGGTCACATCGCGTCGTCCCGACGGAATTTTGGGCTGCGGCTGATTGAACAGAGACATGAACTTGCACTGTTCCAAAATCGTCACCTTGGTATAGATCGATCGTCGCCCATTTCCGTCAACGGGTCCCAAAAAAAGTCGCTTTGTTTTGTCCTCGTTGTTACGGTATGGATCGCTTGTCGGGCCGTACAACGACCGGTCCAACCGCCCGGAGACTGCTAATATTGCATCGCGTATCGATTCTGCGTCCAGACGCCGGGTGGGAAAGTGGTGCAGCATCCGATTTTCAGGATCGTTATCGATGGCCCTTTGTTTTATCTTGCCGGATTGTTGCCAGGTCTGACTGGTCACAATGAGACGCACCAATTCGCGGGTTGACCAGCCATTTCGGATGAACTCGGAGGTCAGCCAGTCAAGCAATTCCGGATGCGAGGGCTGCTCACCAAGGTGGCCGAACTCGCTGGGCGTCGCCACGATGCCTCGGCCAAACAACCAGTACCATATCCGGTTCACAAATACGCGTGCCGTCAACGGATTGGCCGAACTGGCAATGTGGTCCGCAAGTTCCAAACGCCCACTACCTGAGTCTTTGAATGGCCCGGCCCCTTTGGAAAGAATCCGCAAATATCCCCTGGGCACCTGATCCCCCAGCGTGTGGAAATCTCCACGAATGTTCACGCGATAATTGATTCCCTCATCGGCATCTACCATTCCGTTAACGGCCTGTGAAGCTTGAACCTTTTGCTCCAGCTGGCGGTACTGCTCAACCAATGACTTGAGACGCACGTCGTCCTTGTTGTTGGTGATCCACGGTGTCAACAACAGTTGATTGAGTAACAAAACATCCTGCTCAGTGCTTTGACTGTCTGCCCAACGCGTGATTGCAGATTTTATCCACCGACGGTAGCGTTCCAAAGCCTGCTGAATGTTAGCAGGCGAGGGAGCGTCAAATAATTCCGCATAGCGCGTGATTTCATCGCGGGGTACTTCTTCAGTCTGATGAGCAACCACCTGGTTGATGGCAAACCAGCTGCGTGGATCTTCTTCATCTTCCAGTGGAATCAACCTTGAGTAAATGGATGGAAAATTCGGATTGCTTTCCTTGGTCACAAACTCCATGTACACCCGGCGTTCTCGAAAACGATCCGTTCCCGTCGGAAACAACTCCCATTGGTACTGGGAATTCGTCAAACGCTTTTCTGTGTTGCACAAAAATGCGTTGTCAATCGGTGTACGCCAAGCGGCATACTGACCACCTGCCATCCGGACACTGAAAAACGGAGCCGACATGTTTTGATACAGCGGAGACCGCAACGCACCATTCAATTTGGTGGAAATAGCCCCCGTAGCAATACCACCCAGGAAAAACGTTTGAATCACCTTGTCGCCCACCTGGTCGATCTGGAAATCGCCATGTTGAACCGTCTGCCGGGTTCCCACACCGTCCAGCGTCCAACCTGCCGGTAGTTCTTTGTTGAAATCGACCAGTACGGTACAAGCAGACCGATTATTGGCAGTTCGTTCAGCTGAATCTGCCAGGAGAAGATCACGAAGTTCTTCCCATCGGCCGGCAATTTTTTCAGTCGGAACACGGGTCAGTTGCTGCCAAACAAAATTCAGATCCTCGTGTGGCAGGGTGTCTTCGGGAACAAGCTCGGTAAGCGCTGCGGCAGAGACTTGATCAACATCAGCCAGCCATGCCGTGGCAGTGGCTGCACGGACCTGTGGTTTCAGCCTACGCAATTGTTCGATGAAGTCTTTGTTCCTGGAGGGCAGGTCCAGGGTATTGGTAGTCCACCGGGAGCTCATCATGACCCCGGCCAGCGCGTAATATTCTTTTTGAGAAATCGCATCCAGTTTGTGGTCGTGGCACCTGGCACAGGCGACGGTTGTCGCCTGGAACGCCTTTGAAAGAGCATCGATCTTGTTATCCAACATCTCCTGGTGGATCCCCTCAAATTGCGAACTGTCACCATGACGCTTTTCACCCATTTGGTAAAACATGGGTCCAATCACCGATTCATTGATACGGAGTTCTTCGTTGAAACGGGGATTCTTCAAGAGGTCGCCTGCAATCTGTTCTCGCACGAGTTGATCAAAAGCCACGTCCTGATTAAACGCTCGAATCAAATAATCCCGATATCGCCAGGCACCCTTGGCTGGAATATCCCATTCGTAGCCGTGAGAATCGGTGTACCGTACCACGTCCATCCAATGCCGGGCGAACCTCTCACCGTAGTGAGGAGACTGGAGATAGTGGTCAACAAGCGTTTTCCAGGCATGGTCCGACCGGTCTTCCACAAACCCGCTGCATTCCTCTGCCGTGGGTGGCAAACCAGTCAAGGCAAATGCCAGGCGTCGAATGAGTGTCGCCCGGTCGGCTCGCGGGGATGGTTGCAGATCTTGCTGCCGTAGCGATTCGTGAATGAGCCGGTCTACCGGGTGCTGGGACCATTGCTGATTGCCTCGTGGCAGGACTGGACGAGTCACGGGCCGCAAACTCCACCAGTCGCGACGACTTTGGTAAATCTGCTCCCAGATCTGTTCATTTCCGGACTTCGAGTCATCGGCCTGATCCCTGGGATCAGGAGCCCCCATTTCGATCCACGTCACAAAATCTTCGGTGATGTGCCGGGGAAGTTTTGCGTCTGGTGGCATCTGAATCGTTTCATGACGCAAGGCTGCAATGATTTCGCTACTGGACACATCGTGGGGCACAGCTGCCGGACCGGAATCACCACCTTGGCGCATGCCGGCACGACTATCCAACAACAGCCCACCTTCAGGATCCGCCACGGCGCGCGAATGACACTTGTAGCAGTGTTCCTTCAGGACTGGAAGGATCTTCTTTTCGAAGAACTCGCGACCCGTTTCCAAGGCCACGGCATGTTGAGGCAACACGCCAATGACAAAACCCATTAGAAAAATGTGACGAACCATCTTCGCTCAAGAATAAGGCTTCGCTCAAGAATAAAGGCCCCGATGATACGATTATACCACGAACTTTCAAGCGACGAATAGCCATGTCCCGCCGCCTTGTCTGTAGGACTTGTTTACAGAGCGAGCTTGAACATTCGCGCCACGTTGCCTCCGAGAATCAGGTTCTTTTCCTGGCATGAAAGGAAGTCGCAGTGCACTCGGATGTAGTCGACAGCTTGTCGATAGGTGCACCAAGTGCCAGCGCAAAAGGGCATGTCCGATCCCCACATCAATTTTTCCGCGCCCACTTCGTCACGCCATTTGCGCAGCATCTCCTGCCCTTCAGCGTATGGATATTCGGGCCACTTGGCGGGCATCAGTACTTCCGCATGCATCTGCGGACGTTTCAGAAGGGACATCACTTCGTCGGGAACACCAATTTCGTGAATGATCGGCGCCGGTACCAGGCCATGCGTGAGCACAGCGGGAATGTCGGGATGCAATTCGGCCCAGCGATGTAACTCCGCGACGTACTGCATGAAGCTGGCTGTGCGGTCGCGGCGACGTGCGTCCAGATACCACCACACAGAAAGGTCGAGATCCCGCACCCGCTGCCAGAGAGGATCGAACTTGGCGGAGTCCAGGTGGTCGACATAACCGTGCAGGGCAAACAACTCGACGCTGAAGTAAAGACCTTTACACCCTTGTTCCAATACAGCCCGCTCCAATCGCTCAAGCTGGTCAGGCTGACCTGCCTCCGGTTCTTGGATTTGAGCCAGCCCAATGAACCGATCAGGATGGCGTGCCATCGACTCGGCATAGTAATCGTTGATGCAACTGCCGTACACGTGATCGCTCTGCAACACCCCCATGTCAACGCCAACCGTGTTCATCTCGGCGATCATTCTCTCCGGCGTCGCCTCCAGGTTCTCCAGGGCAGGCGGATAGAGCTGCATGCAGTACTCGACGCCGTCCACCGTGACGTCGGCCTGGCCGTAGCGACCCATGCGGAAGTTTACGTCGGGCAGCTCTTGAATGTTATCCGACGGATAATCAAGCAATCGCTGCTTGACCCGCTTACCATCACTCTTGCGCCAGAATTCGGTGAAATCGCGCACGTGGTATTGCCACAGTTTTAAGGGCAATGCATCATTACCCGGTCCCGAACCGCTCCCGAATTGTGGAAAAATGTGGAAATGAGCATCGATGATCCGACTGGGTTCGGTGGATTCGGTCTCCTCTGCCAGACGCCATCCTCCACCAAAGAACTCCATCTTTTTCTTTTCGCTCATCGGTTCAAAACCTCCACGAGCTCTTGATTTCCTGCAGAAACCAGTTGCCCGGCTGCAAAATGCCAGCCCATAGGCTAGTGGATTCTGTACCCTTTACCAATCGGCAGGTAAAAGCTGTTGAGACTGACCGGAAATTTGGGCTGCGAGATGTCAGAAGTTGGAAGGTCGGTTTTTTGCGTACCGGGTTCCTCTCACAGGGAGAACGGACGATCTGAAATCAGAGTAAAAGGAAGCTTAGTCCGGTTGTTTCTGTTGTAGGCCGGACCTAAACTCTGAGGAATTAAAAGACAAACTTTGCAGTTTGACTTGAATCGTCGGGTTGCCATAACATCATTGAATTCTTCGCCCGGGACCGGCAACTGTTTGTGACGGGGACGCCGGTGGTCATGAGTACAACGAGACAGGTAACTTCCAATTGTCACTTCTTTCGCGGTTTGAGATCCAACGGCCTTCGGCAAATCACTTTTCCAATTGCTTCAAACAGGTTGTTTTATGAATCAAGAAAATCCGCAATCGCATCAAAATGAAACCGTACCGGCAGGAATGTTACCCGATTGGACCGTAGGTGACCTTCCCAAACCACCCAGGCTTGGTTGGAAGAGTTGGGCGGCACTGCTCGGTCCGGGTGTCCTGATGGCCGGTGCCTCGATCGGTTCGGGCGAGTGGCTGGCAGGGCCGGGAGTGACAGCCCAGTATGGCGGCACGTTGCTATGGGTGGCAACACTGAGCATCGTTGCCCAGGTTTTCTGCAACCTTGAATTTATGCGTTATGCACTGTATTGTGGCGAACCAATCCTGGTCGGGGCCTTCCGCACCAAGCCAGGACCCAAGTTTTGGACCGTCTTCTACGCGCTCTTGGAGTTTGGACACATTTGGCCCTACAACGTGGCTGGTGCGTCCGTAGCCGTTGCCGCCATCTGGCTCGGAAGTCTACCGGGACAAGGCGACGATGGACTGGTACACGGACTCAGTTGTGTACTGTTTCTGCTCGCATTCTTGCCGCTCATCTTCGGGGGCACCGTCTACAAAATGCTAGAGCGGATCATGACTGTCAAATTGGTGGTCGTTTTAATCTTCCTCGTCCTGGTATCCACCTGTCTTATCTCGTCACGTTCGATGAGTGAAGTACTCAGCGGTTTCCTCCGTTTCGGTCAAATTCCCTTGCGAGCTAACACGATCATCGATGGTCGGCATTTCACACTCACGGAGCAGCATGATGATATTCTGTACCGCATACGCGGCACCGTTGAAGAGACGGAAACCGTCGTCACCGAGTTCACTGCAGGAAATCAAATTTTCAGGATGGACCAGGAGATCCCTGCAGAATTTGATACGCGGTATCAAGAGCTAAAGACCAGGGCTGAAAAACTAGCCTTGGCCGACAGATTCTACATGGAACAAATCGACGGGCCGATCAGCCTGACGGCAGAGGGAACGATCGACCCGCAAGACAAAAGCTGGCAGTTTGAACAAGTCACCGTCCGTAGCGAAGACGGTTCCAATACCTACCGGCAACTTGCTGACATCCCCAACCAAGCCTTACAAAAGGAATTGCAGGAACGGATCGAGAATCAGGGCTTGCGCCGCGTTCAATTGATCGGCTACATTCAGGAACATGGCAAACTACCCGATTTAGATTGGGCGTTGATTGCCACCTTCGCCTCGATTGCAGGAGCCGGTGGACTAACCAACGCACTGCTCTCCAACTATGCCCGCGACAAAGGTTGGGGAATGGGGCGCA
>PBTE01000100.1 GCA_002726515.1 Planctomycetaceae bacterium
GGCCGCGCCCGCCATACCGCTGATTGCGTCCACCGAGCAGTTCGTGTCGAGTTTTCCGGATTCCACCTTGGTCAACACGATTTTCATGTCCTCGATCACCGATCCACTTGTACCGAACATGAAACACTGTTTTTCGATGTACCGGTCCAGGTCGATTTTGTGTTTGGTGGGCGCCGGAATACCGGCGAAGATATTGATGATTGCAGAATCGGTAGCCGCTTGAATAGAGCTTTCAACCAGGGAGGGTAGCGGGGCCATGATCGCAAAATAACTGAATGTTTCCTCAATTATTGTATTCTGCGGATTTACCAGACGGAGCGACACGCCATTGGCCTCGGCGAGTGGTCTGGCTTTGTTTTCGATAGAAGCCAGGCGGGCATCGTCGAAATCGGTGCCCACTAAAGAGATGCCCTGAATTTCCGAGCAGATATTACGGATGACGTGCATTTGCCCCATCGGTCCACCGGCACCGATCACAAGAACGCGGTCACCGGATCGAATTTCGTCAAGTGCGGGAATGGTTTTATAAGAATCAGCAGCAGTCGCACCCGTCGTCCCGATCCAACGTGTCATGCCGTAGTGTATACGACCGACACCGAGGTCGACCTTCTCACCAATTGGTTGACCGGCCAAGACAATATTGATGAGTCCTCGAGGTGCGAGTTTGTCGTTTAGAATTTCAATGGTCGCCCGATCGGATCCGTAGTAGACGATGTCGTCGAATGATTCGTTTGCAACCTGAGCGGCTTCCGCCGGAGTGATGTATTGGATGTCGCCCGGTGGTCCTTCGGGAGCGAAAGCAGACTGTAGGCCCTTCGCCTGCGCAGCTGAATTTCGGACGACCAGCAGTTTTCCCTCGGCTTTAATGGTTTGACGTTCGCGGTTCACGTAAGAGTGTTCCACACAAGCCCAGGGTTCGATCAAGGCAACTGCAGACGCACTTTTTTCTGCACTAACAGGTATTAAAAACCGTTCGCCAGCGGGGTCCATGACCACGCGTTCGTCTACCAGCACGTACTCCTGCAATCCACCTTCAAAGTTGTACCCGAAGGCGGCGCAGGACGCGGCGGTTGGCAGTTGACGGTAGTCGGTTTGAACCAGGCACCGCTCGCCGGTTTGGTGGTGTTGTACCTGGTCTCCTGTGGCCACAATTTCACACACGACCTCATGCCCTGGAACGACCGGTTGGTTGTCGGGCACATAGCACTGCATGCCCTGGAGGATTTCCGGATCGATACCGCTTACGACCTCGCTCTTGCGGGCGTGTTGGTCAAATTGCTTGAGTAGCTTCAGGTCAGAAAAGCAGAGACCAACGGCCTGGACCTTCAAGAGCATTTCGTGTGGTCCTGGTTTTGGGACGGCTTTGGAACGGTTCAACGTCAGTTGGTTGGGGCCAACCAACTGAACAGCATGTTGTGTTTGTGGCAGTGTTGTCATGAAAAAAAATCTTTCACTCATTGGACTCCGGAGCCTCACAGCGGACAGGTTGTCTTTGCCAGGATTCCCCGTTGGTCAAGGTCTAATGTAGCATCACCTGGCCCCCGGTCACCGGCAGGGCCTGTCCTGTTTCGTACTGTTGGTCCATGAGGTAGAGAATCGCGGCGACGACGTCCTTGGGCTGACAACCTCGCCCCATCGGCACCTTGGATTCGTAGAAACGTTTCACGTCGTCCAGTGTTTTGGCTCCGGGTACCTTGCCGGCTTGCAGATATTGAACGAACAAGCCCTTCTTCGGATCGGACCACAGAGGACCATTTAAGTAGTTTCCCGGGCAAATGCAGTTTACTTTAATACCATCCTCGACTAATTCCAACGCGAATGACTGAGTTAAACCGATACTGCCAAACTTGCTGCCGGCATACGCGAAGTTGCGATTGGATCCCACCAGGCCACTCTTGCTGTTGATTTGAATCACGTCGCTCCGGTAGTCGGGCCTGGCCGCGTGTTGTGTCGACAGAATCGGGGCGACTTTTTGAGTACAAAGGAAATAGCCGGAATAGTTGACGGAGTTAACAAATTCAAAGTCTTCTTTCGGCTGTGTTTTAACGGATTCTGCTTTAAGTACACCGGCGTTGGATATGAACAGATCGAGCCCACCAAAGGTGCGCACCACCTGGTGCAGACAGGCAACCACCGACTCCTCATCGGTGACGTTGATCGATAGGCCGGTCGCACGCCCGGGCCCATGCTCTTGACACAATGCGTCGGCAGCCTGCCGAACACCATCTTCGTTGAGGTCGGCGAGAACCACGTGCGCGCCGGCCGCAGTTAACAGGCTCGCAATTTTCAGGCCAAACCCCTGGGCAGCACCGGTGATCACGGCCACCTTGCCCGTAGCCCTGCCATTCCCGCCAGATGCCAGTGACACCTGTTTGCGGTAGGATTCCGCTTCCCAGTTTTCGATGAAGGTCCGCTCCCGGTCACTCAGATGTTTGATCCCTCCTAACCGTGCCGCTCCTCCCATGACCTGTATCGCATCGAGATAGACTTGTCGCACGGTGTTAGCAGTGCGGTAGTCATCACCTGTGGTGAACAAACCCACTCCCTGTATCAAGATGACCTTGGGTGGAAAGTGGTGTTGACCGATGTGCTGATCGATTTCGGTTCGCAAACGCGCGACGAATGTATCGGTTTTTTCTTCGGGCACCGTTTCGATCCACAGTGGATAGCTTGTACAATACACGATCTGGTCAGGTGTGAGGGGACCACCGCCTGCTGCGCACCGGCCAATTTCTCCACCAGTCAAGCTGAGTGCCACCGGTGAATCGTCAAAGGTAACGGTTTTTAATGCCGGGGATTCTGCAAGTAACCCGCGTAACGCAGGACCTGCGACATTGATGGTTTTCTGCGGATCTTTGAGGCGTGACACTTGGCCAAAGCCTGCGGTTTGCCAATCAGCACCCAGCCTGGCGGCGATGCTTTGCAGGATGTGGTCGGTCGTTGCTTGTAGCTCTTGGGCCGTGTCTCCCATGACGATGAGGCCGTGATTTTCCATGAGAATGAAGCGAGGCGTGTTGCCGGAGGGTACACCCTTGGACCAGGAATTCTGCAGGGTTTGGGCAAGAGCGAAACCGGGATCGACGTAAGGCAGCCACAGGAAGTCATCGTCGAACAAGTCAGCGGCGATTGCCTGCCCGGTCTCCGAGCAGGTGAGAGTGTTGGCGAGGGTGGCATGTGTGTGGACAACAAACTTTCCAGGAATCAGATGATGCAACAAACACTCTATCGATGGGCGCAGGCCTTTTTCCGGTGCAATGCGGGCCGCGTAAATTGCGTCTTTGAAAAGTGTTTCGCGTTGTTCCGGATCATCTCCCAGGTCGGCCGCGGCGAGGTCCGCCAACTTGCAACGGTCCATTTCAACAAAACCGTCAACATCGATGGTGGACAATGCGTGGCCACTGGCTTTGACGAATAAACGGTCCTCCGATTTGACGGACGTGTTTCCGCCACCGGCCAGCACGATCGCTGGATCACTGCCGTAATGGCGTGAAATTTTTACGAGTGTCGAAATCTCTCGTTCGTCCATGCTTGTTACCTGATTCTGATTGCAAAGCTCTGCTGGCTTGGGAGCGACCGGGAATTTTCCGGGGAAACACTGCCAACTAGAAACTCAGCAACATTTCATAAACATCATGACCACGATCGTTTTTTGCGGGCATGGTCTTTTCATGAGGGTTCACCGGTGTGAATCGTTTCTTGCGAGGATGTCAGTGTCCGACGTTGATGACCTGGGAACAATGATCGGTGTACCTGGCAATCACAGCCGCACCCAGATTAGCGAGTTCGTTGATTCGCTGCTCGTCGCTGGAGTATTCGGGGTTGGGATTGCCCTGATTATTGACAAATCCACATTGGCCATGCAGTACCAGGAATTGATGGGCAGCCACGACACAGGTTCCTTCCCAGAGGATGTCTTGAACGTCGCTGGGGAAACGGCCGTCCTGACAAACCGGTTCCATTCCAATGCAGTCGAGTGTGTTATGTTCTGTTCCGGACGTTACGAACATTCCAGCGTCGCGGTAGGCACGGATGTAATGGCTGGCCACGTTGATCGAATTACGAACCGGGATGAGTTCGGCGGCGTGGATGTTGCGATTTTTCAGTTCCACGATGAGCTGGTCAGCAGATGCTTCAAACGGACAAATGGGCGACGTTCCATCGGCCAGTGTCGGATAGCAGGGAATGCCACCGAGTTCCAAAATCAATCGCATCGCCTCATCAAACTTGACAAAGGTTTCCTCAACAAACGCCGGTTTTCCAGTTTTTAACAGGTGTGAACGAATGTCGTTTTGAATTGCCACAGAATCTTCCGGATCGCCGGATTTCGTCTGAGCGGCTAAGACACTCTTTAAGGTTGCGATCCGGTTTCCGGCAGGCACCAATTGAAACAGGCGTTCCTGAAACGCCTGACAGACGTGGCGCTCTTGCAGATAAACAGTTTCAGGGGGTGATTGATGCCGCTGCACGATCATTTCGATGATGTTGTCTTCGTCAATTCCCATGTCCAGACCGTGGCGGCTGAATGTTTGGTCCAAACGCTCGACCATTTTTGACATCCGTGTCGAGTCGTTGCGACGGATTTTGTCGAGCAACCTTGATGCTTCGTCAGTCATTTGGTTCGTAGGTGTTTGGCCAAAGCGGGTGATCCCTTTGCCGCAGACGTACATTTTTCCCGGGTTGCCGGGATCGTTTACCTTGATTCCGGCGTCACGAAGTTGATCGTCGAGGCAAATGATTTCTAGGCCGAACAACGGGAAGATACCGCAGGCGTGGACACGGCGAGCGAAGTCCTCGTAGACCGAGTAGTCGTAGTAATTACTAGCGCCGAGTACGCTGATTCCTTGCGAATCTGCCAGATCGACTGCCTGCTGGACGGTTTCGAATGCAGAGAAATTTGGGGGTAAATGAATGTGTGCGTTGAACCGTGGCTGGACATTCGACTTCCGGTCGCACACCATGGGTTCTGATTGAATCGCAGCGCGGAGGTAATCTGGTGCACCAATTTCGCGTAGAATATGAAACGGATCCGGATCTGAGCAGGTCATGGACTGATTGTACTTCTTTCGTTCGTCGGGAAGAAGCGGGACCGAATTTTCCACGCGGCCTCCCCGGGTGGCGGCGAGTCGTTAGCTGAACCCGCCGGTTCGCCACACAGGACTGGAGTGGACTGCAAAGAGTTGCGGATTGGAGGCTGCCTGCGGAATTGGAGAAAGAGTTCCATCTTCAGCTTGACGCGGTTCGCCTGAGATGTTCAGGTGAAAGTGATAAGTTTCGCAATGGTTGCGCGACAGAGGACACCAAATGTTTGAAAAGAACTACGAAGTTTACCGATTATGAATGAGATGCTGCAGCAGTACCTGGCCTTGTCACAACATGAACGTGCGTCCTTGTATTGGGAATTTCAGGGCATGGGTAAACAACTAGCGCCTGAAATTGCAGATTTTCAACACACGTGTGCCAAGATGTTCGGCTCGACATTCAACCCGGGTAATTCGGGCAATGCGGCTTTGTTATTGTCTGGTTCACCAGAAGCATACAAACAGATGAAGCGAGACTCGCCGGGGAAGAAGGAATTTGCGCATGGTTACCTGACGCCAGACAGCTTTCGAGGCCGGTTCATGGTTTGTACTTCTGCGAAGCAGCCACTGGGGATTGCGGATTATGACCCGCGACGTTTGATGGGCGTTTATGAAATTAGCGAAGGTGGACGGACGTATGAACCATTGTGGGGTGCGCCCCAGGCAACCAGTGAAATTTTTTGTCATATTGAGCAGATGGGTCAGACGGAACTACCCGCCAGCGGTCACGGCCATTTGTGCGAATTGAGTGCAACCATGCAGGGTAGGGGGACGCGGGTGGATGTGAAATCGCTCAACGACTCGTTGGCCTGTTTCCTGGAAGTGGATTACGTGAAACAGTACGGGTACCTGGAAGAGGCAGCGCCCGGCAATCCGGCATTCGGTCGGCACTTGGGCGCTGAAGCGAAGCGAGTCAAACAACCCGAGGGTTTTGCTGTCGTAGTCTGGGGTACTCATGGGTTCAGTGTGGTGGCCGAAAATCCATTGATGATGTGGTCGAAGATGGAAGAAGTTCGACGTCAGTTTCAGATTACGCACGCCGCCCAAACAGCCTTTGGGGGAATCGACACCGTACGTCCGGACACACTGCGAGGCCTTGTCGAAGTTTTTGGCATTCCGTTTGAACAGAAGCAACTGGACGTGATTCTATCCAGCAGTAAGACCGGATCTTTCTCCTGGAGGTCTGAAGATCAGTGACTGACGAGTTGACACGTAACGGCTGAGTTGATGGTGGACACTCAGCTTTCGAATGATTCTTCCAGTGACTGAATGTACTCTAACGCCTCGTCGACATCGGGTACGAAAACTCCTGAGCGGCGACCTTCACGGTCGAGTTTTTCCAAGAGAATTAATTCGTCGTAATCTTCAGATTCCTGCAAACGTCTTTTGGCACGAACTCCCAGGCTTCCGTTGCGCAGCGCCTGTGCGTCCGGGTGATGTCCGATGAACCAAGCAGTCCGTTCGGTAATGGTTTCGCCGAGAGCCTTCAATCCGGTGTTCACGTGATCTCGGGAATCAATAGCCTTACCCACGTCGTGTAAGAGGGCCGCCAGCAGAAACTCTTCGTCGTAAGCCACATGTTCGCGTGCCAAATCATAAACCTGCAAACTATGGTACAGCGCGTCGCCCTCAGGGTGAGACCTGGGTGATTGTTGCACATCTTCCAATGGAAGAAGTAATGAACGGTAAATCCGGAAGCGATCTGTGACGGGCGGCTTGTCTGCCAGAACCTGATTCCAGGGGGCAGATGGGGTGTCTTCGTGATTTACCAAGGCCGTTTTCGCGACCAGTGAACGAACTTCAGCTCGAATCTCTTCGTTTGTCGGTAAGTCCAATGCCCGCACCCGTGTCTTCGACACGATGCGTGCTGCCTGATTTCGGGCGCGAAAGAATTTGGATTCCTGTTGTTCGTAGATTAAACGGGCGGCAACCAGGGTGATTTGCCGACGAAGTTTTGAAGGTTTCATGGCAGGGGTCGCCAGAAGTCAGTCCTTGAAATGTTGTGCAGTTATTACGGGAACAACGTGCAGCGAGGCGCTTCGCTCACCGGGCCAGGCAAAGGGGAAACCAGCAAAAACTCTTTAGCGGGGAGCTCACCAGCGTAGTGAAGTGTCTGTTTCAGATCCGGCAATAACTCTATTTTCATTTTACTCCAGCGAATGAAGACGTCCAGAGAGTCGTGTCAATAAATGGGCTTCCAGGCACATTAACTTTTCAAACCATTTTTTCGATTTTGGAGGCGGACCGGTGGGGCGTCCGGATATAAAATCTTCTTCAGGTGACAGGTGTTGGAAGCGACGACCAACAAAGATCGAAACGCTGCGGCGTTCTATTTTTGTTGAAGTTCGACATTCTTCAGGTCGATAAGCGCCGAGCCGACACCGACCAGGTCGGCGACTCTCACGCTAGCACGTTTTGGGAATGCGAACATGACGAGCAAGGACTCGAGCCGCCGCAAAGCCGCTGTTTTATTGATGAGCTTGCCTCGGGAAGTGGCGGGTCAGTTGGCGGGCAAACTGGGGTCCAAGCAACTGGAAGCGGTTTCCCTTGAAATTGCCAACCTCGAACATGTCTCGAACCAAGAGCAGAAAAGTACGATCTATGAGTTTGCAAAATCGAGTTCTACGGGCGCAGGAACGACTCCGAGAGGACTCGACCTGGCACAACGGATGACAGAACAGGACCTGTTCATTGACACCAGTTCAACGATCGATAACGCTCGCCAATCAGTTAAAACGGTGCCCTTTGGATTCCTCAAGCAGGTCGAAACGCAAGATTTGTTGAGATTCCTGCTGGCCGAACACCCCCAAACCGTTGCCCTGGTTCTTTCGTGTTTAAGCCCTTCCAGTGGAGCGGAAATCCTGGCCGGATTGCCGCTCGAGATGCAAGTTTCTATCGTCTACCGGATTGCCACAATGACTCCGGTAAGTGTGGAAATCATTACCGAAGTGGAAACTGGTTTAAAAAGTCAAATGGCAGGCGTCCTGAACGGATCTTGCGGGTCGACTGGAGGAGTTTCCCGCGTGGCCGAGATTCTCAACCTTACCAACCGGGCTACAGAGCTCGCATTACTTGGTCATCTGGCAGAGGAGGCGCCGGAACTGGTCTCGGAAATTCGTCGCCGGACTTTTGTTTTCGAAGACATTGTCCAATTGGCGGACAAGGACACTCAACTGGTGTTGAAACACTCCGACGTTTCTCAGTGGGCCATTGCGTTGAAAGGTTCCAGTGACCAACTCAAAGAAAAGATTTTCGTCAACTTGTCGAAACAAGCGTCAAAAAGGCTGGCAGAAGAACTGGCTTTTCCGGGACCCGTTCGACTCTCAGAAGTGAAATCTGAGCAACGGCAAATTGGCGATGTCATTCGGAGACTGGAAGACGCCGGATTGTTAAATCTGCAAGCTGTTTCCCAGCCAGAGAAATTTGTCGCATAGCATCGTCGTTTTCTGTCCGGGTTGAAAACCACGGTGGCTTGTGCGACTTTGGCGGCGTCGGAAGCGAGACCGGGAATTGGAATCTTCAATGAAACCCTTGTTGCAGAGACGGTACAGAGCCTGAAGCTGAAGGGCATTTCACCCGATCCTGCGACGAAGCCGGCATCCCCGACGTTCCTGTGTGCTTTTTGACGAGCGCCCTTTTGACAGGCACTTGCCGCCACCAGCTTCCTCCCCTCCCAACGGTTGCCACGCCTTGCTACCATGGCGGACTATGACCAAAAACGGCATGTCCCCGATGATGCAGCAATACCACGACGCGAGAGCCGCCTGTGGTGATGCGCTGCTCTTCTTCCGCATGGGGGACTTTTATGAGCTGTTTTTTGAAGATGCCAAGACGGCTGCCCGGATTCTTGGTCTGACACTGACCAGTCGTGATAAGGGTGAGAATCCGATACCCATGGCAGGTTTTCCGCATCACCAGTTGGAAGGCTACCTGGGTAAATTGATCAAAAAAGGTTGCCGCGTTGCTGTCTGCGAGCAAGTTGAAGATCCACGTCAAGCCAAGGGGTTGGTGCGGCGCGAGGTGACGCGAGTTGTGTCACCGGGGACCGTCACCGACGAAGCACTCCTGGACCCACGTGAAAGCAATTTTCTGGCTGCCTGCGTGGCTGGCGACGGACAGACGAAATTCGGATTGGCGTGGTTGGAATTGTCGACGGGCCGGTTCCTGGCCTCGAGTCTATCGGCTCACCGAATAGCGGATGAACTGGCCCGAATCGGGCCATCCGAGTGCCTGCTGGCCGAAGGCGCAAACAGCGATCTTTTCGTCTTGAGCGATCGAGTGATGTTGACCCGACGCCCCGAGTGGTCTTTCAGCTACGACACGGCGATTGAAACATTGTCGAAACAATTCGGTACGATCACATTAGAAGGGCTGGGATTCGAAGACCAGGACACGTTGGCAATTCGTGCCGGTGGAGCGATTCTAGAATACCTTTGCGAGACACAGAAGTCGTCGCTGAGCCATCTCGATCGATTGTTGCCGTATCGTGCCGGTCAACAGCTCGAGATCGATCAAGCGACGCGGCGTAGCCTGGAGTTGACGCGTACGCTGCGCGACGGTGACCGCGAGGGATCTTTGCTGGCAGTACTTGACCGGACCGTCACACCGATGGGGTCGCGATTGCTTGGCGAATGGCTCAACAGCCCCTTGACCGAGTTCGGCGCAATCAATCAAAGGCTTGATGCTGTCGAAGAACTGGTTCGCGATTCATCGTGGGCTCACGAGATCGGTCTTGAACTGAAACAGGTTTACGACCTGGAACGCCTGGTTGCCCGTGTCAGTACAGGTCGAGCCAGTCCTCGCGATCTGAGCTTTGTGGGGCGTACTCTTCAGCGGTTACCTCGCATCAAGGACCAGCTTTCTGAGCGGAACAGCCAGTTCCTCAAGCAGCTCGAAGTGGCATTGGATCTCTGTCCGGATGTCCAGGTCAAACTGGAGGCAGCCTTGGTGCACGACTGTCCTCTCACGGCGCGGGAAGGCGGGTTCATTCGTGCGGGATTCAATGGCGAGTTGGACTCGCTGCGCGAACTGGCGGCAGGAGGCAAGCAGTGGATCGCGAATTATCAGGCCGAGCAGGTGAATCAAGCCGGGATACCCAGCTTGAAAGTGGGTTACAACAAGGTGTTCGGGTATTACATCGAAGTCACCAATGCCCATCGTGACAAGGTTCCACAGCACTTCATTCGCAAACAGACTCTCAAAAATGCAGAACGTTACATCACTCCGGAGTTGAAGGAGTACGAGGAAAAGGTGCTCAAGGCGGATGAAAAGGCGACGGATCTCGAATACGAGCTGTTCTTGCAACTGCGCGAGACCGTCGGCCTTGCAACCCGGAGACTGCAGGCCACCGCCGTCGTGTTGGCAACGTTGGATGTGTTGGCAGGCCTGGCGGAATTGGCTCGCTCCCGCAATTACTGCCGCCCGGTTCTCCTTGAAGAAACCGTTTTAGAAATTGTTGACGGCCGCCATCCTGTGCTCGACATTTTAGAGCCGCAAGGCACATTCGTTCCTAATGACGTTGTCATGGACACGGACGAAACGATACAGATCATCACCGGGCCCAACATGGCTGGAAAGAGTACCTACATTCGACAAGTGGCATTACTCACGTTGATGGCGCAGATGGGAAGTTTTGTGCCGGCGCGGAAGGCAAAGGTAGGAATTGCCGATGCAATTTTTGCAAGAGTCGGAGCGAGTGACGAACTGTCTCGGGGACAGAGTACATTCATGGTTGAAATGACGGAAACGGCACGAATTCTCAACACAGCTAGTCAACGCAGCCTGGTCATACTGGATGAGATCGGTCGTGGCACCAGTACATTCGACGGGATGTCGCTGGCCTGGTCAATTATCGAGTACATCCACGACCGCATCGGGTGCCGTACACTGTTCGCCACCCATTATCATGAACTGACGGATTTGGACCGCAGTTTGCGGACCGTTTCTAATTTGAATGTTTCTGTCAAGGAGTGGGATGATAACGTTGTTTTCCTGCACAAGATCGTGCCGGGTGCGGCAGACAAGAGCTATGGCATTCACGTGGCACGTTTGGCCGGCGTGCCCGCCGAAGTGAACCAGCGGGCCAAGGACATTTTGGCTCAATTGGAAGCCGAACACCTCGACGAGCGAGGTCGACCTAAAATTGCCAGGCCGGATAAATCCCGACACTCTGGAGGTTTGCAGTTGACGCTCTTTGGCTTTGCAGAACATCCGGTTCTTGACGAAATCCGTGAACAGAAGATCAACGATTTGACTCCTCTAGAAGCCCTCGAACGGTTGCAGAGGTGGCAAACGCAATTGTCAACAGAGTCACTGCCCAAGCCCCGGTGAAACGGCAACGCTTGAAAAAATCGGGTTTGCTCACTTCACCGTTCGGTCAGAGTGCAGCCACCAGATTCCTTTTGTACTGTCGCTGGCGAGAAGATGCGGAATCCGGCTGGGATTTTCTAGACGATCTGAATACTTGCCACTTGGGATTGATTTTCGACGACGTACCCCACGACGGCTGTCTTGAGATCGGACTGGCGGCTTAAATCCTGAAGCACAGCGTCCACGTATTTTTCCGGGATTCCCAGGAGCAGGCCACCAGACGTCTGCGGATCAAACAAAGCACTGTATTCAGGTAAGCCACGTTTCTTTTCGGGAATTCTAATATCTGTTTCCGTGGCTCGATTAGCAGGAGCCAGGGTGCTTTCGTTACCCTGTTGAAAAAGTTCCCTGGCGCCGGGCAGGAGGGGAATGTTTTCGAGTTCGATGACCGCCGAGGTATCGGCTGCTCGTAACATTTCCAACAAGTGTCCCGCCAAGCCGAAACCGGTGACGTCTGTAACGGCAGCAATGTCGTACCTGTCGAGCAATTGGGCAGCCGCCTCGTTGCTGTGCAGCATTGATTGCAGCAAGACCTGCATCCATTCCGCCCGGCAGGCGGCCTGCATGTGAGCTGCCAGGAGCACCCCTGTACCAACGGGTTTAGTAAGTACCAATTGATCCCCCTGCCGGAGCCGGCCCTTGGTACGGGCTGCACCGCTCCCCTGGTCGGCCAGCACGGTGAACCCGATGGTCAGCCGCGGCCCTTCAATGGTGTGTCCACCAACCAGGGTGGCTCCCATCTGCCGGAACTCTTCAAGAGATCCCTGCAGCAACTCGTAAAGCATTTGTTCCTGGGCGCGCGGGTTGCCTACGGGTAGATTTGCGGAAGCCAGGGCGGCGATTGGCCGTGCTCCCAGGGCAAACACATCACTGGCGGAGTTCAACGCAGCAATCCGGCCTACAAGGTACGGATCGTCGAGCGGTGCGGCAAAAAAGTCCACGGTAACCGTAACGGGATTTCCCTGGTTGGTTTGGATGATTGCGGCATCGTCCGGCTGATCCAATCCCAATAACACATTTTTGTGCGCGGGAATGTCAAGTCTCTGGAGGACCCGCGATAACACCGATCCACTGACTTTACCTCCGCAGCCCGCACATCGCATCATGTCGGGCGACTCGTCTCGATCTCCAGTCGTCATCGGCATGGGACTGTAATCCTGACACATGTCCATGAACCGTCCATCGATGTAATTCTTCAGCCACCAGCACCAGGCCCCTTCAAATGACGAACCCATGTATTCGCCGACCGAACGCCCATCTCCGGTGTTCAGAAGTTTTAGAAAGTGCGCTTGTGGTACATAATCGAGCAACGGCTTACCCGACAGGTAGCGTTGCAGGTTGTCCCACAGGAACGGACCCTGGCGAACCGCATAGACACCTGCCTTGGGCGATGTGTTTCCCTCGATCGTCCCTGCATCACCCACAGCAAAAACAGGGCTGCCGCTGGTGGAGAGCAGATTCGCATGTGTCCGTAAGAACCCCCGCTCGTCGAGAGGAAGGCCGAGCCTTTCGAGAATGGCAGGGCCCGAGGCTTCGGTGGCCCACAAGACCAGGTCAGCGTCCAGTACCTCGTTAGAGTCGAGTGTCACCTGTGAATTGGTAACGTCTTTTACCCGGGTGTTGCTGCGCAACTCCACCCCCCTGTTTTCCAGGGTTGCGGTGATTCGCCTGGCCGTGCCGGGCAACAAGCCCGACAAAATTTGGGATGACGAATAAACGAGTGTCAGCTTGAACGGCACCTCCGGCAGCAAGGATTGAAGGCGGGCTGGCAGGCAGAGTGTGATCTCGACGCCACTGGCCCCTGCACCCACGATGACTACTCTGAGAGGTTCAGAACCTGCCTTCTCACGCCAGTGTTGAACTCTTCCGGTGAGTCGTTCCAGGAAAGTTTGCATCGGCTTGATTGCCAATACCGTGTCATCCAATGGACCAACACCACTTTGATTCGGCACTGATCCGATTCCCACAGACAGGATATCGAAAGGCAGACCGGGGCGGTCGTCAAAGAGTAATTGCTGCTGTGGAATGTCGAGTCCGGTAACATTGCCCTGGATCAACCGCGCACCCGATGCAGCACACAGTCGCACCAGGTCGATGCTCATCCGGTCCGTCGAATACTGTCCCGCTAGAATTCCCGGCAACATTCCTGAGTAAGTGGCCACCGGGAAATTCGACACACACACGAGTTGTGTGTCTGCCAGAGGTTTCATACGCCACATGCGCAGAACGTGCACGTTTGTATGGCCCAATCCCAGCAACACAATGGACTTTTTGGGCAGGAGTGTTTCCATGTTGAATCTCGGCCATCCTGTTTCGGCCTGCGTAGTGGACCCGGGTGATCATCAGTTTAGTTCAGAACACCACCTTCATCCAAGAGCCGGTCTCACCAATGGTTTACCGTCGTGGTTGTCAGGTGCTGAACAATAAAGATTGATTTCACCAAAAAACCACCAAGTTCAAGTATCCCACAATCAGTAACAGCAGACTTGCCCAAATCCAGGGCCGGAGCCACCATCCGGTCCGTTCTGACGAGGCCTGCGGAGTGCCTTCCAGTGTCGTGGGGACGGTTTGGCGGGACCTTTCCAGCCAGGTCCCTTCCGGTGGGGTTTCTTCGTCTGACGAGTCGTCCGAGGGCTGATTCCGAGTCTCCCTGGAAGGGGCCATGGCTTGAAATATTTCACGGCTTTCCCAGCCAGTGATCATGCTCGCCACGATCATGGAGAGACTCGTGACAAGGATACTCCACAAGTAACCCCACCAGGTGTCAGTCCACCACACCGGTAGTGGTCCCAGTTCCCATTCTAAAAGCACGGGATTCATAAACCGCGTAAGACCAGTCAGCATTGCCACGCTGAGGCCAATGGTGGCCGAAGACCGGGCCACACGTGTGAAGACACCCATCAGGTAGACGGTAAAGAGTGGAATCACCGCCACTCCGGCCAACTTCATGTAGAATTCGAGCATGCCCGCTTTTAGGAATGGAATGTAAGCAAACGAGGCCAGGATCACTACCACCGTGACGATTCGAGAGACCAACAGGTAATGGCGGTCCGTCTCGCGCGGGCGGATAAAGCGAGCGTAAATATCGCGTGTAAAGACGGAGGCCAATGCGGAGCCGATCGAGTCATAGGTCGACAACCCTCCGGCCAGCAGTCCTGCCACGATGATTCCCATGAGACCTGCCTGCATGGTGGGGGCAAATTGTTCGATGAGCGTTGGCAAAATTTGGTCCGTGGTTTCAAGGTCGGGTATTACCACTCTTCCTAACACTCCTAATGTCACATTGAACCACATCATGAAGGCCGTGACCGATCCTGCCACGACCGCCGCCATTTTCATGTCCCAGATCGAACGCGCTGCGAGTAAACGCATTGCTTGAGACTGGTTGATCGTACAATACGCAGAAAGCGCCAGGATGAATCCCAGGACAACAATCACCGCAGGGGTATTTGTGCTGTCTAGACCACCGACGTGGGTCATGGAATGAGCCGTGGCCTCTGCCAATCGATGGGAGGCCACGTGTTGGGCAAGTCCGTTTTCCAGTCCCTGCCATCCACCCACATGATCCCAGACGGTCCACCACAAGACGATGGAAGCCAAGATCATGACCAGCGATTGAATGGTGTCTGTCACGGCAACGGACCGTAGGCCTCCCAGCGCGGTGTAAGTAGCCGCTGCTAAGGCAATGCCGACGATCAACCACCAGGTTTGTGTTCCCCAACCGGTCAATACACTGAAGGTTAAATACAATGAAAAGGCAACATTGGCCATCACGTTGGTGCGTGACTGGATTTGGATCAGTACACTGATGACCCGGGCAACTGGTCCAAAACGGAATTCCAGGTATTCCGCGTTGGTGAACATCCCGGCCCGATACATGGGGACAAACAGGAAAAAAGCGACGAGACACCAGCCGATGCTCAGGCCCAGCCACCAGGAAGAAATGTAAGACAATCCAAATTTGTAGGCCCCGCCCGCCACTGCCACGTAGTCTCCGCTATCCACCGCCGTGGCAAACATCGACAGACCCACCATCCACCAAGGCAGCCCTTTGGCTGCTAAAAACCAGTCGACGCTCCGCTTTGTACCCCGGGACAGATGCACGCCGTAAAGAATGATCGACCCGTTGAGGCCCACGATCAGAAACCAGTCGAGCGCAGATAACGACATCATGCCGGGCGTTACGAATTCTTGAGGGTGCTTGCTAGTCGTCGATGGCTTGACGTTGGACCATCGCACGAAAGGACCGCCAACCTTCCAGTTGAGCGGGTGACAGTGTGGGCGACTTACGTCTCGAATAACTTCCAGGCTGATAAGATGTCAGGGAAAGTGGTTGTGACATCTGTGTTCGATGCTCAACGGCACGGAGCCACCGCCGCGTGGAACGGGGAAGATTGACTCGCTGATTGACAACCAGTCCCGTCACCACCTGCTGTTGATGTTGGCGGCGCACACTCAACTTTTTGCGATGGTGCATCCGATAGCCTTCACTTTCGATGACTTTCTGAACGGCACGGGTGATGGAACGGATTGTGTCCTGGCCGGTTGGAGTTTGAGTCGGGTGGTTCGGAGTACCGCCAGCCGAATTTCGGGCAGGGAAATCTGATTTGCCAGCTGCATGCAGGTCTCGCGTAGCAAAAGAAATGGTAATGTCGTCGGCGTATCTCGTGTACCGGCCACGCAACTTCACGATCAGCCCGGCCAGCCGCGCATCGAGTCGGTAATTCAGCAGATTGCTCAGACGCGGACTTGTTGGTGCTCCTTGTGGTAAACCTCCCTGTTGAGTACATAGCCGAAGCAACAACTTGGAGGCGGGCCGGTTCCAACCAATTTGTCGAAAGTATTTTCTTAAACGTTTTGTGGAAGTGGAACTGAAAAAATCGATCAAATCGAATCGCAGGACAACAGCTTGACCTTGATGGGTTCGAGCATTGGTGACGATCGAACGTCCAGGTTCGAACCCCGTGGCGGCAGGATGGACTGACAACTTCGCAAAAACGCGTCTCAAAAGGAGTCTCTGAAACCGCTTCAATCGGGGTTCCGGGGCAAGGATTTTGCGTGTGCCTCCCGAGCGTTTGGGGATGGAGAATGCATGATAAACCGGATCAACGGTGCGCAACTCCTGCTCCGGGATTCCAAGTCGACGAGCTAGTTCGGTCGTCCCGTGGCCTGTGCCATTTACGATCCAGTCAAATAATTTCACTACAGGATCTCGAATGCCCATGGTTGGCAATGAATAAAAGGGAGTGCCGTCGCCCGAATCCCAGACGACGACACTCCAGCAACCTTGCTAAGGATCCGGGAACCTGTAGGTTCACGCGATCCTGCTCGCTGTTTTTCGAGCCGCTACGGCGCGACCCGGTCGACGAAACATCGACCTCCGCTCTGCAAAGAGCGGCCCAAGGCAACTGCCATCATGATCGGTTTGGTTTCAGACAAGGTCAAGCCCCGGACGGTGAAAACTCCTTTCCGGGGATGGACCAACGAGAGAACAGCCTATCCCATCGGTAAATTCTGGAAATGATCTTCGCGCCCTTCGCCGGGAACGTTGTTTTCAGTCGTTCCGGAATCCATCACGAAAGTGCTGATTACGGTTCTGTTGTTTTGTGTCGGGAGTACGATAGAATGCCGGTTGGATCTTGTGCCCGCCCTCCTGCTGATAAAAAAGACGAGGGCCTTCACAGAACTGTTTGAAACCCCCGCTAGAACAAAAGGGGGTCTTCCTCTCCCTGGAGTATTCGATGGCGATTCGATGGAGTCTTCTTTTCCCGTTCATGGTTTTGTTGGTGGTTGGGATAGATTTCAGTTCTTCGGTGTCTCACGCGGAAAACTGGCCCATGTGGCGGGGGCCGCGGCAAAATGGGACGACTCAGGAAACGGACCTTCCTGTCACGTGGAGCCGGACGGCAAATGTCCATTGGAGATTTTCGCTTCCCGGCGTGGCGCCGTCGACGCCCGTCGTCTGGGAAGACAAGATCTTTCTCACCACGACAGTGAAGGACACCGAACGCATCTTGTTGATTTGCCTGGATCTCGCTGGTAAGCAACTGTGGGAGCTACCCATTGGAGATGGTCCGTCCGAACAGTTGGAACAGCAAAACCTGGCGGCACCTTCCCCCTGCACGGATGGAAGGCATGTCTGGGCATTTTCGGGAAACGGCACCGTGTCCTGTCAGGACCTGTCGGGCAAACAAATATGGCAATTTCACGTTGAGGACCGTTATGAGAAGGTGAACATGCCCTGGGGCATGGCCTCTTCTCCGGTGTTCGGTGACGAATTGCTTTATATGCAGATATTCCACCTCGATTCGAGTCGCGTTGTGGCGTTGGATAAGCTGACAGGAAGGGAGTTCTGGACTTTGGACCGGGACACCGATGCCCAGGGCAAGTGCATGCGTTCCTACGCTACGCCGGCAATTTATCGCGATGCCGAGCGTGAGTACCTGTTAAGCCATGGGCAGGATTACATTGTGGCGCATGATCTTCAGGATGGAAAAGAGTTGTGGCGATGCGGCAACTTCCACCTGGAAAGTGGTTACAACCCTTTGATGCACATGTCGTCTTCGCCCGTTGTGGCTGAAGGCCATATTGTGGTGCCTTCATCCTCCCCGGGAAATTTTCAGGTCCTGCGCGGTGATGGTACGGGAGACATTTCGGATGATCCGCACTATCGATTGTGGGGCAAGCCGGTCTCGCCAAACATTCCATCGGCCCTCGTGGTCGGTTCATTGGTCTATATTTGTAGTGACGCAGGAGTGTTGCTTTGCCTTGATCTGAAAACCGGCGAGGAAGTTTATCGACGCGCGGTTCATCGGCATACTCATCAGGCTTCACCGGTCTACGGCGACGGTAAGATCTATCTTACGGCGCGGGACGGCACGGTAGCTGTTGTCCAGGCAGGGCGTGAGTTCAAGCGACTCGCAACGAACTCTTTGGACGAATTCATTGCTGCGTCACCCGCCATTTCTGACGGGAGGATCTATCTCCGCACTTTTGACGCACTCTATTCGATTGGGGCCGTCCGGAGTGATTGAAATGCCATCCCGATGGATCTATCGGCCTGCTCCCTGTCCACGCATGACCCTCGTCAAAGGTTCAACGTGGCGCGGTGTGGCAGATGGGTGACGGTTGAACCAGGCAAGAGCGAGGATTGCGCCGGCCATGGTGCAGGCAGCAAGCGGCCAGGAACGCGGCTATGGAGGTTGCGAAGAGCGATCGATGTCGTGTGCCCCAACCTGTGAGCGGACATGAGCCACGATTTGTTTTTCAACCTCTACCGTCCACGCGGAAGGCAGGCCGTAGTACACCATTGCACCACCCCCTTCGTATCCACCTTCCAGTAGCACGCGACGCGAAGGGATGTAGGCCATGACGTCATTTGCGTAGCCCGCGACCCAGGTTCTGTGCGGTGAGAGTTCCCTTTTTAAACGCAAAGCATAGTCAACGACGACCTCTCCACCGAGAAAGACCCACGTCAAATGGTCGCCTAATTGCCAGGTTTGTACGGGGTAAGGGTAGTTCGGAGCGAGTTGGCCGTCACGATCCCACTGTTGTAACAGTAGTCGGGCCCGGCGGGCTGCAGCGTTGTTGCCAGAAGCTTCGATCGCGAGTTGTTCACGGGAAGGTAACGAGGCAAATTGGAGATCGATTTCTTCGTATGTTCTCCGCCATCGCGACGGGATTGCAGTCATGTCCGATTCGAGCACGGTATCAACTGCATCTGCCAACTGTCGCCCGTAACTCTGCGCCAATTCGACCTGGCGGCGGGGTAGCGGATTCTGGTCAGCCCCACATCCGGCCCAGAACAAGGCTGTCGAACCCGGATGCCGTCGTTCCAGTTCCAATTGCGTGAAACCAGGCCAGTCACCAGACCACGAGTAATCGTTCAGTACGGTGGCGTGGCAGGCATAGCCGCAAACGACCGCGAGGAGTGCACCGTCGGTGGCACGGACTACCAAGACTGGTACGTCGTGATCGACGGGGCCCGCGAGCTTGTTGGCGGCGCGAAGTTCTGACACTTCGGATTCCGGGTTGTTTCGCCGGTTCACAGCAAACGTGGCCGTCCCGGTGCCAGTGGACAACGTGGCCGTCTCTGCATTTGTGATTGCGGTTCCCACAACCTGAACGATCTTTGTCACCAGGTCCGCAGCGTATTGATCGATAAGACTCTGCTGTCGAGCATCCAGATCATACGCACAGGCCAGATTACGCCCGACTACCGGACCCGTGTGAGTGTGCGAGACCGACAACACGATGTCGGCTCGCCGCAGGTTGTACCGTTGTTCCAGACGATGGCAGATTTCCAGAGACAGTGTGCGATCGATTCCCAGCAGGTCCATGGTCACCAGCACAGCCGGTTGCCCGTCGGCAGCGGTGAGTGACAATGCCTTGGCCCACAGGTCGGTCCGCTTTCCTGTCGCCGGTTTATCGCGACCCCCGTAGCCCGAGAGCCACATCGGTTCCAGTGGTGTAATGTTGACGCTGGCGACACCCGCCTGCCATGGGGCGCCAAAAGAAGTCGCACCAGACGCGGTGACAGTGAAGACCAGGAATGTAATCCAAACGGTTCGCATGAAAGGTGCTCTGGATGACGGTATTTTAATAAAACTGTTTTACGGTGCCGCTTACGGTTGTCCAGGCAGCCGGCCGGTTTCTGGATTTTCAAGATCAAGCATTGCCGCAACCTTCTTGAAGTTGGCCAGTGGGAAGCGAGTCACTAACCGTGTTTCACTTATCGCCCATTCGAAGCGAGCTTTCAAGTCGTGTTGACTTGGAAACGAGCATTCCAGGCACTTCTCTTTTCGGCAGAGGGGCCCGTCGATTGTTCCCGCGGTCTTTCACGACAGGGGCGCAAAGGCTTCATCCGGGCCGATTAAAACCGGGGTCGGCCGGTTGGTGGCGGCGCAGAAGCGAATGCATCTTCGCCTTCACATCGAGAAGCAGGGTGAACAGCGTGGGTACCAACATGAGTGTGAAAAGTGTCGAAAGGAACAGGCCTCCCAGTACAACACTTCCCAGGCCCCGGTAGAGTTCGCTACCCGCGCCCGGGAACAATACCAGGGGACAAAGACCCAACACGGTGGTAGTCATCGTCATGAAGATCGGACGGATTCTGACCCGCACGCTTTCCAGCACTGCCTTCCGTGAGTCCCAACCGTGATTTCGGGAATAGTTGAGAGCCTGGTGCACAATCAGGATAGCGTTGTTGACGGAGGTGCCGATGAGGATGACAAACCCAAGCATTGTCAGAACGTCGAGAGATTGAGGAGGCACTCCCTGCAGCGCGAGGTAGAGATTCAACAACCTCAATCCGATCAGGCCACCGACTGCTCCCAACAAGACGCTGAAGATGATTGCCAGTGGATAAAGCCACGATTCAAACAAGGCTGCCATGAGTAGATAGGTGATGGCCAGGGCCAGCAGTACGTTCCAGAACAGTGCACTCCAGGTTGCTCTCAGCTTATCGACCGTTCCCGAAAGATTGATCCGGTAACCACCGGACAACTCGCCGCCTGCTTCGAGCGGCCCGAGAATCTCTGCGTCGATGCGTTCGATTGCCTCTTGCAGCGGGATTTGTTCAGGCGGAGTGACTTGAATCGTGATAGTTCGTTCTCGCTCACGTCGATTAATTTGTTCCGGTCCACTACTCAGGGTCACGTCCGCGATCGTTCCCAGGGTCACAAGTTGTCCGGTTGGCGTCGCGATTTGCAGAGACTCAACGTCCTGAGTGTGTTGTACGAACGAATGGTTGCCGACAATCGACAAATCAATCTTGTCGCCCCCCTGGAAGAAATCCATAACGTAAGCACCGTCCACCAGCGCATCGACGGTGTAACCCAAGTCAGCCGCTCGAATACCCAGGGTTACCGCCTGTTCGCCCTTGGGCTCCACGTGTAGTTCAGGATTGGACAAATCGAGGCTCGGGACAGGGCGGATTTGGACACTCGTGCGGACTTCCGGAGGAAACACATCCGGCACCTCCGTCATGATTTGCCGGCCCAGTTTTACCAGGTGGACCAGTTCGGGTCCGCTGATTTCGATGTCGACGGTTCTTCCCGCTCCCAACCCCTGCTCGAACAAGCTGGATTGAAAGGAAATGATTCTTGTCCCGTCGTCAAAGATTCCGTTCAGGGTCCACAGCAGTTGGACAAGCCGCCACGACTCGGTCGGGTTGTAGGCACGTAACCCCATGAATACCTGCCGGCCTCGAGTGACATAGAACCAGTCTCCAATTGCCGGAAACTCCAAACCGTGGGCGTCATCGCTTTCAGGGTCGAGGTCCCAGTACGGGGCCAGTTTTTCTTCAACGTAGGCTCCCATCCGCATCATCTCTTCCAGGTTGTAGCCCGGTGGAGGGAGTATGATTCCAATCGCCAGATTACGATTACCGGTAGGAAGATATTCAACTTTCGGCAGAAAGAAAACGATCGTTATCAGACTGGTGATTACGAAAACAGCTACCAATGCAAGTTGTCGGATAAACCCTTGTTGGAAATATA
>PBTE01000101.1 GCA_002726515.1 Planctomycetaceae bacterium
AACAACTCCTTCTTCCACATCCGTAACGGTTATTGGTGAGCTTACAGATAACTATGCCATTAACGTGTCAGTAGATGATGCTGGGGAGAATATTGGCTTTCTCCAAACCTTCTCGAATTTATAGATCATGGTGAAGGCACTGAAGTCACAATTGGTAATCGTGGAGCAGTTCGGAATACTGATGGTAGCTGGGAGGATTCTGTTACCTCAAAAAAATGGTGGCAGTTTTGGCGATAATCACTCACAACAAATCGTTGAACCGGACACATCGACGTGCCGGTTAACATTTGCAGTTTACTGGGTTCGCTTTCCCGGGATCCGAGTCGCACGGACCACACTGCCGTTCTCGACGAAGGCATCCAGGTGCGGAAGCATCACAGCAAAAGCACCCGGTTGCGGACTTCGATTCCCATTGCGGGGGCCGGTTCTGGGGAACGTGGTCGGCAGATCCGAATCTGTTCCGGTAACGATCGCAATGGTAATGATGACACCGAGACATACTATCCTGTTGGCTTTGGAACGACCGCCGGGTTCCAATCACGGTAAAATGTCATGTCACACAACCCGGTAAAATCACTGGAAAGAACTCCCATGCAACTTGACGGAAAAACGGCAATGGTGACCGGGGCAGCTTCCGGGATCGGAGCAGCAGTGGTACGGACATTTGCCCGGGCCGGCGCCCGGGCGATAACGCTTGTCGATGTCAACGAGCAGCAGGCAGAACTGGTTGCAGAGGAGGTCTCGTCGGAATGCGATTGTCAGCTATTTGTATCGACAACCGATGTCAGCCAGGGTGACCAGGTCCAACAGATGGTCGACGAAACGATTCGTCAGTTTGGTGAGATCAGTATCCTGGTAAACAGCGCCGGCATCGCGCCCGCCGTTCACTGGCCGGACGTTACCGAAGAAAACTGGCGGCAGGTCATGGAGACCAATCTTCACGGGGCCTTCCTGTGCCTGTTGACAGTCGCACCGCACATGCGGCAGAAACAGTGGGGCCGTATCATTAATATTTCTTCCGTGGGAGCCTTCCAGGGAAGCATGACGGCCCATCCGGCTTACGGAGTCAGCAAGGCGGGTATCCTCGCGCTGACGAAATCCGCCGCCAAGGAATTTGCTGCGGACGGGATCCTCGTGAATGCGATTTCACCGGGCAGTATTGAGACTCCCCTTGCCAGGCAAAATTTCACCGAACAGGAACGCCAGGCTTATGCAGAGGCGGCGCTGCTCAAACGCCATGGGACAGCTGACGAACTGGCGGACAGCGTACTATTTTTGGCATCGGACCGGTCGACCTACATTACGGGAGCGACGCTCCACGTGAACGGCGGTTCGTTGCTCGTCTAGATTTACTTTTTACCACGGACATTCAGGAACATGAAATGACGAAGTACGCGAATTGTGTCATCGACCCAAAGCAGGCACCGGTCTGGGAAGCCCCTGACCGATCACGGACCGTTTCACCCTTGATCGGCCCGGACGAGTGTGGCGCCGAGGAAATGGTGACCGGGTTGTGGATCCTGCGACCGGGCGAACAGTCAGAAGCTGACATCCACCCCGATGCGGCTGAGATTTATTTCGTCGTCTGCGGAGAAGGCCGCTTGTTGCTTGGTGACGAGGAATACACCGTTGGCAAAGGAATGACGATTTACATCCCACGCGGTGTTGTTCACCAGACCTTCAACGACGGCGATGATGACCTGGGCTATTACTTTATTTTCGCACCGCCCCCGACAGGTCCATCGCGACAGGAAGCGGAAAACTGGACGAAGATCCAGTAAACCTATCTGGCGTTTGGCGTGCAAGCCGGCCAGGATGCCGGGTTTAGAAGGTGACGCTTTGTAACGCGCAAAACATGGGACGCTGCCGTCGGGGCGGCAATCGTTTGCCTGAGTCCCGTGGTGCCGTCATTGCCTAGGTCATGATCAGTGACCGCTCGATGTCAGCCACCTTGGCACATCCGGACGTGAGCATTGCGTTGAGCGTTTCTTCGCGCAGCAGTTCGATCACCTTCCGCACGCCCGCCTCTCCATTGGCTGCCAATCCCCAGGCGTAGGGACGTCCGATCAGAACGGCCCGGGCGCCCAGAGCGAGTGCCTTGAGCACATCGGTTCCACGACGCACACCGCCGTCCATGTAGACTTCGGCACGGTCCCCAACCACCTCGACAATGTCGGACAACCGATCGATGCTGGCGGGCATACCGTCGAGCCGGCGGCCGCCGTGGTTGGAGACAACGATTCCATCCAGTCCCAGCGAGACGGCCTTCTCGGCGTCCTGCTGGCGCAGTACACCCTTGATCAACAGCGGCAGTTTCGTGATGGACCGCAGCCATTCGAAGAATTCCCACGACAACGAAATATCCCACGCTCGTTCGTTAAAGGCGAACACTTCCTGGTAGCTCATCTTGTTCGAGACTTGATCAAAACCGACGTCACGCAGATGCTTGACCAGCATCTCCTTGGGCAAGGCAAAACGGTTCCGCCGGTCCGCATCCTTCCATTCACCCAGGTCCACCGTGACAATGATCGCCTTGAAACCGGTGCGTTCGACTCGTTGGACGAGCTGCCGGGTCACTGCGCGGTCTTTGGGCACGTAAAGCTGGAACCACTTCGGCCCCCTGCTGGCGGCGGCAATTTCCTCCACGCTGTTTGTCGCGCTGCTGCTGACGCCGAAAACCGTGCCCGCCGCGACTGCAGCCCGCGCGACCGCCAGGGCTCCCTGCGGGTGATACATCCGTTGAGCGGCAACCGGGGCCAGCATGATCGGCAGCGAGATCCGCTGCTTGAGCACCGTTGTCGAGAGATCCACTTTCGAAACGCCTTTCAAGAGCGGCGGCAGCACCCTGATTCGTCGAAACGCTGCAATGTTCTCCCGCAATGTGATCTCATCTGCAGAGCCGGTGCTGATGTAATCGAATGTCGCCCTGGGCAGCGCTTCTTTCGCCAGGGCAGTGACGTCTTCCACGTTCACCGGTTCCTGCCCTGCCGACCCGCCGCCGCTGCGCGTCGCATCATCCCCTGCCGGCTTGTCGGTTCGGGGACCCGCGACAGCCTCTTGTTTCTGGTCAGCGGCATGACCGAGCCCGGGCACGCCGGCGCCAAGTGTAAGCAACTGGGTAAATAGTCTTCGGTCCACTCGTTTTCTCCCTATGGCTGACAGGAATTTCAATCTCCCCTCGTGGCCTGAGTTTAGGCTTGGGAGCTCATCGTCGTCAAGTTTTTTCCGGCCGCAAGGTTTACCCGCATCCCTGTGCCATTGTGTGAAACCCCCGTCCCAGTGTACCGCAGAGACGATCTATTGGTGGCGGCCGGCGGTCGCTCATCAGAGAACCGCCCTACCGCTGCGACCGGCGAGCTGTCCGGTTTGTGGTCTGTAGAGAAAGCCCCACGATTCTCTGCTGGCCCCCCTGCCCCGCTTCTGCTTTCCAATGCAAAGAGTAAACATGCTGTCCGGCGAAGATGTTTTTCACCAATCAACGGGCTAGCTGGTTCTTACTCGCTGGAACTCCTACTGCGGAAGTTCACACTCGTGGTTGCGCACAGCGCTGTGTAAATTTCAACTATTTTTACACCCCTCATACCAGCGCGCAGCAGACGAGATATATATAGGGTGTTTTGGGCTTCACCTGGCCGAATCAGCAAAACCTGAAATATCTGCTGACCACGATGAGGTACACGATGTTTGGTTGGTTAACTATAATTTTCGTAGTTTGTGCGTGCGTGTGCTTTTCTCATTGAATTCAAGGAGATTCTACGATGAGCGTTCAGTTGGCCTGCCTATCTCGTCAACGGCATAGCCGGGCTTGGCAGCTTGGTCTGTTTCATTCTGGTTCTCATTCATCTGTTTCAGAGCGAGCAAACAGGACTGGGCATCGTTTGTATCGTACTCGCGTTTTTGTGTGGAATTGGGGTGTTGATTGCATTCGTCAAGGGCTGGATGGACGGCCTTGGTACGGTGATGTGGGTGTGGACAGGTTGTTTTGCCCTTGGAGTACTCACAAATTTTGTTGCTGCGATGGGAGGCTAGAGGGAGCCACAAAGGATCAAGATCGATCTTTTGCCAGAGAAGTTTTCCATTTGTGATGGCACAACAGCGGCCGCTGGCCGGCTGAGTCAATCGTTGGCAGCGGAAAGTCATGGACTGCCACTGCCCCCTTCAATCTCTGCCTCCACCATTGCGTCAAAACGAGATCGCAAAACAACTTTGGATTCGGTTCAGTTTTTGACTGTACGGTCTTTCGCGACGCTGTGTTACAATGTTAACAAACGCAGGCCGCCGGGGTGAAAAAGCACGGCGGCGCGACAGACCCTGCGTTTCCAGATTCCGGTGAGGGCAATCGATGGTTGAACGATCATGAATTCGTGTAACACACCACCACGGGTCATGTCCACGCAACGCGGTTTCACCTTGGTCGAATTGTTGACAGTGATCGGCATCATTGCCATTCTGATTGCACTTCTCTTGCCGTCAGTGCAGAGGGCCCGCGAAGCGGCCCGGAGAATCCAGTGCGCAAACAACTTCAGGCAGGTTGGAATCGCCCTACACAACTATCATACGGTAATCGGCCGGTTTCCTCCCGGATTGATGTTGTGGGGAGCTTCCAGTGAACCCTATACCTGCGATCGGCCCCCGAACGCCGCTCCGATCCAATACCAGTCCTTTGGTTTCTTGACATTCATTCTCACTTACCTGGAACAAACGAACGTGGAAAACATTGTCCAATACATCCAGCGTGAATATACCGACAGCGGTTTGGCTGCGATCCAACGGATCCCTGTCTACATGTGTCCCTCGGACCTCCAGGGTTTTGAATTGGTGGGCTGCTGTTCCAATTATCAGAATGGGCTGCACCCGGACGAGGACATGGGGAATACCAACATGTCCTCGGTTGCCGATAGCCTCAATTATTTGTGTGCGAGAGCCCACTATCGCCTGGGTAGCAAAGATACCGCTGCTGGTTATCGGGGCGCCAATGGCGTCCTGTTTAACAACTCCGACACCCGGATTGCCCATATCACGGATGGAACCAGCAACACGTTGCTGGTGGGTGAAGTGACTGGCGGACACCAGGGGAGCCATCGCGGGTGGTTCTGGATCACCCACAATACCAACGACACCTTCGACGGCATCAACGGTCCTGACACTTTGCCGGGTGGAGCAACCCAGTTCGTGTTCTACGGGGGCGGTTTCTCCAGCTACCACCCGGGCGGCTGCCACTTCAGTTTCTGCGACGGCAGCGTCCATTTCCTGAGCGAATCGATCGATCAATCCCTGCTCTCCGCCCTCACCACACGCCAGCAAGGCGATGAGGTCAAGCGTGGTCTCTAGCGGCGTTTGAAGATCTCTTTTTTCTGACCCGTGGAATCTGAAGCCGACCCCCCTTGGCTGGCCGCCGGCGAAGACCAACACCAATGACGATTTTCAAGTTTCCTTCCCTTGCAATTCAGGCTTCCCTGTTGAAATCCACTGCAGACGTGTTTCTATCCAACAGATCACTGACGTTGGCGATTCTCTTTGGACGACTGGGCGCGGACGTCTACCGGCCGCAGGATGGCCTCCGGGACCTTGTACCAACCAGCAACAGAAGTCCTGACACCAATAGACAGAACGCAGTTGGTTCTGGAACTGCTGCTGCTGCGTAACCCGCCGGGTTGAAATGGGAGGCCAGCGAACTGTAGTCGGCCAGGTCCACGTCGTTGTCTCCGTCGAAGTCGCCATCCAGCCACGAATGAGGTCCCAGGAAACCGACCGGATCAAAGTTGTTTGCCAGCGCGCTGTAGTCTGCCAGATCCACATCCTGGTCGCCGTCGGTATCTCCCGCAAGTGCCAACAGGTTCTGTAGCTGGACTGTCGTCGCGGTGTAGGAGACGCTCCGAAACAGCCCACCTCCCTGGTAACTGCGGAACGATCCACTGCCGTCGGTTCCGAAGTCGGCTGCCAATGTCGAGCCGGCGTATTGAACCGTGCTAAAAGTTCCGCTGCGAACAGCTCCGGTGATAATCACAAATTCGTCGAACGTGCCGTGCACGGAAGGATCAGAGTAAGCCGGCACAGGCAGCAGGTCCAACGTACCATCCAAGTTGGCTGATCCGCTGCTGGTCAACCGGTCGAAATCGCCCGCGGCAGTGCCCGCCAGTTCGATCTCCATAGTGGCAGCAGCGCCTTGCGTATAGTCGCCAGTGATTGTCAGGATTCCGGGGCTATTGCCAGGCGACAAGGTCCCTCCCTGATTGTTAAGAGTGCCGGTCACATTGGTGGCGCGAAGGATTCCGTCGAGCATATTAAATGTGCCTACTGTCAGGTCCAGGGTAACGGTGTCGAGTGTTCCGCCGTCGAGAGTAACGCTTCCCTCGTCCCACAGCCTGGTGGTATCCGACACAGTCACCAGCCCACTGTCGCGGATGTTCAACGTTCCACTGCCACCGGCTGCCGAACTGCCTCCGCCAATGTTCAGCGAGTTAGAGTGGTTCCACTGTGAATCGGCGCCGGTGACCGTTGCCATGCCCGTTGATCCCGAATAGCGACCGATATAACCAGAAGTGGTGGAAACCATGCCACCCGCCCTGACATCCAGCGTGCCGTCGCCGTACCAGCCCACATGCAGGCCGCCCGAGTTGCTCCATTGCGAACTCGCGCCGCTGACGGTCACCAAGCCCGTTGAATTGGAATAGCGACCGATGAGACCCAGGCTATTGGAGACGAAGCCCTCTGCCTCGACGATCAGCGTCCCGTCGCCATGGCGGCCTACAACCAGCCTATCCGAGTTATTCCACTGCGAATCTGTGCCGGTGACCGTTACGCTGCCCGTTGAGTCGGCGTGATCGCCGATGCGACTGCTGCTATTAGAAACCATGCCCCCGGTCTCGACGTTCAGCGTGCCGTCTCCCACTACGCCCACTTGTAACTCGCCCGAGTTATTCCAGTGCGAACTCGTGCCAGTGACCGTCGCTTCGCCCGTTGAGCCGGCGTGATAACCGATGTAGCCTTTCGTATTGGAAACCATGCCCCCCGCCTCGACCTTCAACGTGCCGTGGCTCACGACGCCCACATACAGTTCGACCGAGTTGTTCCACCGCGAATCTGTGCCAGTGATCGTCGCTTCGCCCGTTGAGCCGGCGTGATAACCGATGTAGCCCTTCGTATTGGAAACCATGCCCCCCGCCTCGACCTTCAGTGCGCCATCGCCTACAACGCCCACATACATTGCGACCGAGTTGTTCCACTGCGAACTGGCGCCGGTGACCACCGCTTCGCCCGTTGAGCCAGCCTGATATCCGATGTAACCCTTCGTACTGGAAACCATGCCCCCGGTCTCGACGTTCAGCGTGCCGTTGCTCCAATTACCGACTTTCAGGCTGCCTCCAACTGCCCACGGGTCCGGCTGTGCGGCGGCACCACCTGGAACTACATCGCCAGTCGTGGTCACCGAAGCGCGGACCGTCGCAACGCAGGTCACAAAAACAAACACCAAAGCCAACTGACGCATCGAGTTTCTTCCTGCAGAAAAACATTTGAAGCATAACCACCTAGTTTAACACCAACCCCTTGCCGACAGAACACGAAAACACCATCTCCAGCCCGTGCCAAGCCTTGATAACGCGGGCGTTTGTAGGTACCCGGATGCAGGGCGCTGTGTCATTTTCATCCAGTTTTTTACACACCCCAGCACGGAACACAGCAGAAGCGATCTGTTGGTGGCACGTGGCCTACAGCAACCGAAGTCGAAGATGTCGTTGTCTTGAAGGTGAATCGGGTTGAAAGACCCTTACACGTCTTCCTTGGCATCTTTGAAGACGAATGCACCATCGACACGTAGCACTTCGGCCGTCACGTACTCGGCCTCGTCGGAAACAAGAAACGCAGCCGCTTTCCCGATATCAGACGGCTGTCCAAGCCGCCCCCAGGGCAGTTTCGCTCCTTCTTCGCGCAGTCGCTCTTCACCGAATGTCTCCTGTTCGCCGGGTGTATCGATCCATCCTGGCTCAATGCAGTTAACGTTGATGTGGTGCGGGGCCAGTTCAAGGGCAATGGTGCGGGCCATGTGGTTGAGTCCTGACTTGGCCGCGTTGTACGCTACGCAGGGGGTATAGGGCATTGCCGCATGGATACTAGAGATAAACAGAATTTTTCCGCCGCCGCCCCGCTCGACCATGTGCCGGGAGACAAGTTGGCTGATATGAAAACCACCAATGAGTGTGCCGGCGATGACCCGCTCGAAGTCAGTTGGATCGAATTTCAAGTACTCGCACCACAGAATGTTTGCCGGATTGCTTACCAGGATGTCGATCCGTCCTTTGGTTTCGATGGTCGCCGACACGAGTCGCTCGCACTCCGAGCGTTGAAATACATTCGCCTCGATGGCGGTTATCGATGGGCACAGGACTCGGATTTCTTCAAGGGTGCCAGCCAGGTCCTGCCCGTCAGGGCGGTCATTGATGACGAGGTCCGCTCCTCGCCGCGCCAGTTCCAGAGCAATTCCTTTACCAATCCCCCGGCCGGCTCCGGTTACCAGCGCCTTTTTACCCTCCAAGGTCATGATGATCCTCTCTGGCAAGTGCCAGTCGTCCGTTAACATCCGGAACACAACGATCCACAACGTCCAAGGATTTCAACATTGTGCGTCCGGCCTCGCGTTGGTGGCGCAAATGGATGATGCCTGTTTCTAACGCGAGATTTCAGATTTGTTTTCGTAAATCGTTTTCAACAGCTTGACGGATGTGAATTTTAATTTCAAGTCGACCAAGCTGGCATAGTCAAGGGGTTCGACAGTACAGTGAGCTCGTGATGAGCCGGCAATCCCGTCCGCAGGTATGTCCGCAGGGGGGCGACTTTGCCCCCTTTCACCTTTGGTAAGTTTTCTACAGAACCGTCTGGCCTTTTTTTCCGGCCCCTGCGGGGCGTCCGACGGGGTACTATCCAATTTCCTCGTTTGCCCGGCGCAAGACAGTTCGCATGTAGGTGATACAGTAGGCCGTTCCAATCGGATGGATTCCCTTGTCACCAATCACTTCCGGAACGTGGTCAGGGATGGCGACACCCTTGTAACCTACCTCGCGTAAGGTCGCCATCACTTTGTACATATCCTGGTAGCCGTCGTCAGGGAAGGTCTCGACAAAATGTGGCATTGTTGAAGAGACGTTGCGGAAATGGACTACGAAAATCTTTCCGCGTGCGCCAAAGTCACGAATCATCTCGAACACGTCCTTGCCCATTTTGTCGCCGCCTTCAGACCAGGTGCCGGCACAAAACTCCAGACCCCAGTTTTTACTGTTGCCGGCGATTTCTTCGGCACGCTTGTAACCGTTGTAATGGCTGAAAATCTTGGCCACTCCATTCATCTTCGACAACGGCGGGTCGTCAGGGTGCAGTGACATGCTGACGCCCGCTTCCTCCGCGACCGGCAACACGGCCTTGATAAAATACGTATAGTTTTCCCAGATTTCTTCCGCCGAGTACTCCCGATCGAACCGCTGCTTTTCGATCTTTTCGCGAAAGACTGCCAGGTCAAACTCGCGCGTGACATAGCCGCGCCTTGTGGCGTGGGCCGTCGTATACGTATTGGCCGG
>PBTE01000102.1 GCA_002726515.1 Planctomycetaceae bacterium
ACAAAAAAGGAAACAGACAATGTCACAAGTCTTCTTCCTTGCGATAGCAATACTTATTGTTTACATAATATTCCAGAAGACAAAAGATTTATGTTTTTGTTGTGCAGTTTGTTGATCTCATTTATTATTGTGGCCCCCTTTTTATATACGCGACCCTTGTCTGGGATGGATTGTGAACTTTTTACAACTATGACTCCCTTTAACATCCCGCCCTATTGGGAACGCTACGTGCGGTTTGAAGCGAACTCCTTGTCAAAAGCACATCACTTCTGTGTACCACCATCAACTTTAGTGCCAGCCCTGAAACAATCACTCTGGTTCCAGAAAAAACCGGCTGCCCATTGAAAACTTGGAGACGTTATGGAGTTGGTGGATATGGACAAACTAAAGCTAATTGACGCAGAGGCTATAGGGGGACTTGGTGGATACATCATTCTCACAATAACATGCTCTTTGCGTTATATTCTTTTAAAAAACGTGACGGCTGAAGATATTGAGGAGACTCATCAGTTCGTTGAGGGCATGTCATGGATGAAGAAAAGAAGCAAAATGAAACTAACAAATTTTCGAACAAAAAGGAGTGGAATCAATGAAATGCTTACACTTACTATTAATGTTCTTCACTTTCGTAATGTTAACGGATAACGCAGAAGCACAAAGGCGTTACAGATCAAAATACGCGCCGCCCTACCTTCAACGAGGGGGATTGCTTGAAACATCGAAAGGGTATGGAAGAAAATATCATTGGGGATCGGCGATTATAGAAAGAGGAATAATTAAAAGTAGAAGAAAGAAAATCCGACCTTCGGTTTGGTATTCTTTACATGATGGCTAGTAAAAAACATGGCCTCCTTGAAGATTAGAAAAACCGGTCGCTTTGGTTGAACGTGAGTTACAAGACAATGCAGAAGTAACTTCACCTTCTGAACCTTGCAGAATACCTTCTGTGGAGGATTTTTAATTCGCATTGATCTCAAGAGCAGGAGAAATTCTTAAAAGGCCCGACACTGATAATTTTGAAAGAGGATGAACACAATGAACCCTGGTGTTTGTTACCTCAATGGAAAAAGCCGGACGAGCGTTACCTCAACTAACTCGAATTGAACGGAGCATCTTCCTAAGTTGTTGGCTTTAAACTATGCAAAAGTGATTCACGAGTTGTGGCTGACAAAAGTGTTTCGAGAGTGACTTTGGTTCTCTCACGACCGTCGCTTGAGCTTGAGACCTTTCACTGTAGACAGTTTCTCCCGACTGCCTTTTCCAGACTTCCAAATAGGGCTGTCTGAAGCAAGTCCCCCACGGCAACAGCAGCGCGCAATTGGTTGCTCGATAAACTCTCGACAAGTTTCCTTTTTTCACAAAATACAGGGCAGTCGAACGACTTACCATTGGTGACGGTTGCGTCTTCGCTGCACGACTGGTTGGCGAGCCGGCTTGAACGTAGAAAAACCACTCGGGAGTTGGTAGACTGAATCCTGTAGGCAGCCTGTCTGGTGGCGACCACCATGCATGCCGTGACCCAATTGGTGACGCATTCCGAGGCGTGTAAACCAGGGACAATTCTGAGTCACCGGATCCCGGTAGTGCAAACTCTGGTGGCGACATTGACTGGAACGTTGCCGGTTTCAGCAAGCACCAGGTCGAGCTGCGAACCAAACAAAATGCTTTTAAGTGTCGCCATGTCGCAGCTCAACTCCAGCCATACGTAACGGAACGATTACAATGTCAGCAGCTTGGTGGGTTCGTCGCGGTGCTGTGGTAGATGGGCCGTTCACAGTCGATCAACTAAAACAAATGGCCAGCAATGGTAATCTCGATCGAAAGGCGCCAATCCGCCTGGGGAAAACAACCAAATGGGTAGAGGCCCAACGAATGGGTTGGTTGTGTGAATATTTCGAGACAACTTCCCAAACCGTGACGGACCAAATCCCAACTGAAGTTCCTTCAGCACCCGTTGCACCACCCGATCTTCCAAGTGGATTTACATATCCATGGTACTTGTACGCCATCATTGGGACCGGAACTATGATCGTGTTGGTATTGGCATTGCTAATCATCTTCGATCACCCAAGAGCCGACGTCAATTCATCTGTTGACGCTGTGACAACCAATGATCGGGGTGGCAACAACACCGATGAAGAGAATATCGATGACATACCAGACCAAACACGTACTGACCGTGAGGAACCCAAGCCCCATCAGCCGGTCGGTTCACCAACCGAAAAATCTAATGCACCCGCCACCAATAAAAGTGAGTCGAAACCGTCAGTCAAATCCAGGACCAGGGATGCCGAAAGTGGAGTCGCGGCATCGTCTCAGGTAGCTGACCTTGTGATTGCTGACGGAAAGGATGAGAAACAAATTTCCCAAGCTGTGGGACTTGTTGTCTGTGGATGGAGAGGTGTGCTAGAAGACGGGTCACACTTCGAAGCCCGCAGGACGCCAATAGTCTACGATGAACGCGAAGTGAAGTCGCTGGATGCCAGCCATCAAGAACGTCTGTGGATTTCTGATGATGGCAATGGTTGGGAATTGCTACTAGGTGGCTCTGGATCATGTTTCATGGTGTCACCGGACGGCTTTATGCTGACCAATAAGCACGTGATCGAAGATTTGTACTCAACGCTGAGTGACCCATCGCCGGTAGGCAGAATATAGAAACAATTCGCTTATCAGCGATTGCAGCCCACCGTTTGGGTAATACTGGAAGGCACGGCTCGTGAGGCCGAGATTGTTCAAGTTAGTGCTAATTTTGATTTGGCAATTTTAAGGATTGATGTCAACCGGTCCCCTTATTTCAAATTGGCAGCAGCGGACCAGTTACCACGACTGACCCCAGTATTGTCATTCGGGTTTCCAGCAGTTGCGAGAGAGGGATTAAACGATGAAGAAGACGTTTTGGAATGGAAGAACTCATTCGATCAAAAAAAGGAAATTGAGTCTCTGTTTAAACCAAGCGATTTCGAATACGTCGTCACACGTGGAACTGTTAATGTAATACAGAATCGGGATCATAGCGGCCACTATATTCAGCACAATGCGGATATCAGTGGCGGCAACTCGGGCGGACCTCTTACGGATGAAAACGGACTGGTATGGGGCGTAAACACTTTTTCAATGACACAAGCGAGTGGTGGCACCGCATCAGGTATTTTCTACGCACTGATGATGCAGCAGTTGCGAGGCGAGATTGACCGCCACACGCACCGTTGCAAGTGGGAGTAAGTCCGTTCAACCATTGCAGGTATCAAGACCAAGCTATAAACCAGCTGGCCGACTTGATCATTGGAAACTTCATGTTGAATCCAACGCGTCTTCCAATTCCGCCACTCTGGCAAATTACTTGCACCCAGCAACTTGCAAAATTCCCTTGTCATTGTCAATCATATGTGCTGGATCTCACACGCCCTGCACACGCCCGCTGGACTGTGATTGATTTCGGAAAGGAAAAATATGGCAGTGAAAAAGTTAATGTACACCGTTTACATAATTTCAATGGTCGTAGGTATCTTTATATTTATTTAAGTACGTTTTGTCGTACTATCAGGTAATCTCGACAAACTAAACAGAGCAGACGCAATTTTACGGGTTCTGGGCCATGAAAATAAAGACGAACGCAAAGAACAACTTGGCTGTTGGAAAGGAATCTAAAACGCTTGCCATCCCTTGAGACTGACCTTTGTGTTGGGGAAACTCTTCGGTTGTTTGAGGGTTTTGGTTGACCGGGAGTGACCGTGCAATGAACGTTCTCGTAACGGTATTGGTTGTCTTGCTTGTTACCCGGCAACCGCCCGCTCCGTCATTTTTTTTCTTCGGACAAAACAAGAAGGGAACGCTGGGATCTGCACAACGTTATTGCAAAATTGGGATCAGGGGCAGTTGGCTACACCCTTTTCTTCGCCCGTATTCATTTATCACCAGGCATCTGGATTGACCCGGTGGTGACCATCATCGGAATTGTCTTCGTCCGCCAAATGACGATCAAGTACAGGAAAGGGCCGGCGGAAGCAGGGGTGAGGCGATCGAACCTGCATCCGCCCGGGACGAGGAGAGTTCCGCGCCGCCGACCGATACCGACCAGGATGATGGATTTCTCAGCGACGACACTTTTTAAGGTCGCGAATTTTCCGGTCAACGGTCACCTTGCAGAACGGTTTCATCAAGGTGAATGTCGTGCCACTTGATCCCTGGCTGGTTACCCCGCTGGTGCCTTGTTGACCGCCTCTATTTGCGTCACAATTTCTGTTGATGTCATAAATCCTGGTCGAAGTCTGCAGAGGAGTTACCTCCTTGTTTTCATTGAATGCCATCCCGGTCATTACACGCTGGACCTTGACCCTTGTCGGGGGTTTGGTGATCTCAATGCCACCATGTTTTTCCTCCGCTGCCACTGCTGCACACAGTCGGCCCAACATTCTGTTCATCATGTCGGATGATCATGGTTACCAGGCGATGAGTTGCTATGGCAGCAAGGTCAACAAGACACCTAACCTCGATCGTATCGCCCGTGAAGGAATGAGATTTGATCGCTGCTTCGTGACCAATTCAATTTGCGGGCCTTCCCGGGCCGTCATCCTGACCGGCAAGTACAGTCACCTGAATGGTTTTGAACGTAATGGTCGTACTTTCAACGGCCGGCAGCAAACGGTTGCCAGGCTACTTCAAAAAGCGGGTTATCAGACGGCCGTGGTGGGCAAGTGGCATTTGCGCAGTGCCCCGACCGGATTCGATGATTACCACGTACTCATCGGACAGGGACCTTACTATAACCCGCCCATGAAGACACCCAACGGGATCGTCCAGCACACGGGGTACACGACGGAGATTATCACGGACGAAGCTCTCAAGTGGTTAAAGAACGAACGGCAGAAGGACAAGCCGTTCTACCTGATGTATCAACACAAGGCACCTCATCGCAACTGGCAACCGGGGCCCAAGTACCTGGACCGATATAGCGACGTAACACTGCCTGAGCCCAAAACCCTCTTTGACGATTACAACGGCCGAACCAGTGCTGCCAGCAACCAGACCATGACCATTTCCAGGCACTTGAATCCCAACGATCTGAAGCTGACTGCCCAGCACGGATTAACCGACGAGCAGCGGACTGCCTGGGACAAGTCCTATGGCCCTAAGAACAAGGAGTTCGAAGCAGCTAACCTGGAAGGATCGGACCTGGTCCGCTGGAAATACCAACGCTACGTGAAAGATTATCTGCGATGCGTGGATGCCGTCGACGACAACGTCGGACGGGTACTCGACTACCTGGAAGAATCCGGACTGGCCGACAACACGATCGTGATCTACACCTCGGACCAGGGATGGTACCTGGGCGAACATGGCTGGTTTGACAAGCGCTGGATGTACGAGGAGTCCTTCCGAACTCCGCTGATCGTCCGCTGGCCCGGAAAGGTCAAGGCGGGCAGCACGAGCAATCAAATGGTGATGAATCTCGACTTTGCAGAGACCTTCCTGGATGTCGCTGGTGCGGAAATTCCCGCGGACATGCAGGGCAGGAGCATCAAGAACATCCTGTTCGGCCAGATCCCGGCTGACTGGCGCAAGTCCGTCTACTATCACTACTATGAATTCCCGGGAGCCCATAGTGTGCAAAAACAATACGGGGTACGTACCGAACGCTACAAGCTCATTAATTTTTACGAGAAAAAAGAATGGGAATTGTTCGACCTCGAAAAAGATCCCAACGAACTCGTCAGTGTCCATGGTCGTGCCGACTACGCGGATGTTCAAAAGGAACTGGAAGCCGAACTCAAACGCCTGCGTGGGCAATACAAGGACGACGGTAACGTCGCCGACTTAGGGATGCCTGCCGGTCGCAAGGTCAAACGACAAGAACACCAATGAAGCATCATGGTGACCGGTGTGACCTGCAGAGATTCCGGCTGCGGGCCCGTCGCGGCCGCGTCGGAGCCTACCTGAATCGAAAGGAGTACAGGTCCGCGTCCCGCAGGGCCACCTGGAGCCGTAGCGTCTTGCCCGCCAGCGCGCCGACGTCCGCGACTCCCTTCCAGCGGACGACATGCTCAAGCTGATCACCGTAGATTTCTTCGCAGTCTTCCAATGCGTAGCCCGCCAGCGGCGCGCCGCTCTCGTCAAGCAGAGCGCAGCGCACGCTTCCGACCGCTGAGGTGGCGTAATTGATCTCGAGCTCGTTTCCCCGGAACCTCAATGGCACCGTGATCAGCTGGCCACCCTTGTACGGTGAGTTCACCGAAACGAATCCGTCAACCCGGAGCGTGAATCGACGGAGCCGGCAGGGATTGTTGTAGTAGTTTTCGGTCGCGTAGAGCGAGAGTTCCGGTCGCCTGTCTGGAAGATCGCTCGCGGTGGTGAGCAGACCCCAGGTGATCTCGTTGTTGCGCTGCCACCAACGATGGACATTCTGCCCCGGCCGCAGGAACGCCTCGTCCCAGCGTTTCCACTTGATACCGTCACGGCTGGCCATCAGCACGCCATCGCTGACGCCGGGAAAGTCGTGCTCGGGCCGCGGCTGGTAAGCTGCCTCGCGGCTGGGAACGAAACGCTTGGGAAAGCTGAGAAAGATGTGCGGCGCCCGCTCGTAGGCAATCGTTGCATTCGTGTAGAGGTGCTGTGGCTCGGCAGCGCCCAGATCGATCACCCGCGTGGCACTCCAATGCAGAAAGTCGTTCGAAGTGGACGTCCGTATGGCACGTACTTGGTTGATGAAGGCGCGGTGGAAGTCGACGTAGCGGCCCCGCACGGCGTCCCAGAACGCGAGGTTCTGCGAGTCGAAGCGGCCCTCGGTGATGACCGGCTTTTCGCTGAGCAGTCGCCAGTGGATACCATCGGGCGACCCGAACGGGTAGAGTCCCTTCGCGTCGCTGCCGACCGCTTTGTACCGCGCGTCCGCCTTGCAGGCTGGATTCGCATCCTTAAACGGAGCAAAGTTGTGAGCGCCGCTGCCGGTCCAGACGATGTTGTTCTGCCTGGATCCGTTGAACTCAAAAAGATCCAGTTCCGGCCGCGTCCAGTGGATCGCGTCGGTGCTCTCCGCGTAGCAGGTGACCTCGTGGGTATCCTTGCCGGTCTGCCAGTTGTAGTGTGACCCACGGTAGTACATACGAAACCGGTCGCCGTCGGCAAACACGCGCACGTAGGAACTGGTATTGCCCTCGTTGGGGGCATCGTAGGTGATGGCAACTTCGCGTGGGATGGGGTGGTGGAGTCGCAACTGGGCACCCTGCAACGTGTCGATAATAAATTCATCGACGAACAGTTCTCGCCGCGAACCGATTTCCACGACTGGCGGGGCAGCAGCGCCAACAGCGACTACGGTGAAGATGGCCAGCAGATAAACAAAACACGGTGCGAGAAGCTTATCAATCATAACACGTGTTCCTTTGGGATCGAATGTCCAAGGCGAGACGTAGCCTGGCAAGCTGACAACAAGTCTTACCAGAACCAGAGCCCATGACAGCAGCTTACGCAAGGCCCAGTCATTGTTAAAGGGTAAAGGTCTTGCCACCGGTCCTTTGGCCCCCAACACGGCCTGGTCTTGTCGGGCTTCGATGCTCAGACGTTCTGCTGGAGATTTTTCCTGAGCACCGGACTATACGGGGCTTGCCGACCCGATCAGCACCCAAAGCAACACGTGCAAGCCTCCTGTGATCATGGCGGCGATGACCAAATAGAGCTGCACGGAATCCGGCAAATGCCAGCACCCACCGGACCAATAGTACGGTGGCCCTGGTATCTCTCTTGTTTCAAATCACGCTCGGTTGATAGGATCCGACCTGACACACACGACCATAAACGCAGTTCGTTGGCTCCAACCGGGCCAGAGGATGGCAGGAATCGACTGATGGCAGACAGACCTTTTTTCTCGGTTCTCCTACCGACTCGCAATCGGGCCCAGTTGCTCAAGTTCGCGCTGCAGACCGCCCTCGAACAAGATTTTAAAAACTACGAACTTGTCGTTTCGGACAATCACTCCAGTGACGACACGCGACAGATCTACCGTCAGCTGGCCGGGTCTCAAAAGAATTGTCGATACGTGAACCCCGGCCGCGACCTGTCGATGTGCGAGCATTGGGAATATATCCTGCAGCAGGCCCGCGGCGATTACATTCTGTACCTGTGCGATGACGACGCTTTGGCGCCCAACAGTTTGCACATTCTGCATCAGCTCATTTCGCAACACCCCCTGGAAGTCCTCGTCTGGCAACGCGCCTATTACCACCATCCTGACGTTCCCGAACGGCACAAACGGGGTGAACTGCGGTATGAATTGAGCTCCGGAAAGGTAACGCGGTACGGCACGCGACAAATGATCAGCCATTTTTGCAAGTTCGATTCTGACGTGCACGCACACCTGCCGAAAATGTTGAACTGCGCCGTTTCCCGGGATCTGATCGCCCGCTGCTACCAACGCTCTGACGTCTTCTTTCTACCTCCCTTCCCCGACTATTCAGCGGCCTGTCAACTGCTGGCACAATCATCATCCTGCCATGTGCTTGATCTGCCTATTTACATTTGTGGAGTCAGTGCCCACAGCAATGCCGGTATTCAATACAACCGAAAACAGAAATTCGAAGATTATCTTTCCCTGTTCGATGACAACCTGCTGCAGCATCTGCGGTACCCGATGCGGTATTTGATCGGTCCCTACTTCCTGGCAACGCAACTGCAGTTCCACAAGCTCTACCCCGACAAGTTCCCGGGCTCCATTGACTACGACGCCTATTTCCAGACGCTTTTTACAGAACTGGCCCTTTTTGCAAAAACCGAACCGGTCGGCCACGAACTCAAGTCGCTCCGGCAGTACATGTACGACCACTACAAGGAAAACCACCCGTTTCAGAAATTGCTCCGGCAACATCGCCTGGGATTGGGAAAACGGTGGTTGCGACAGCTTTCCCGAACATTTCCGCACGTCCAACGTTGGGGCAAGTCGGGCGAAAAACTGTTCCGCCATCTGGCGACCAACCACCTGGGGAAAAAACGGGACCCCAATCAAGTAGCCCACCAAGCCGCCTCCTCACACGAGGCGGCACAAATTCTGGCGGCTGATCTTCACCGGTTAACCCCCGGGACGTTCACAATCCTGGACAACACGGGTGACATTCTAACCACAGAGGCCGCTTGATCCTGTCAGAACGGGGCGCCAGAGAAACGTGTGCGGGAAGCCACATTTCTTCTCTGAACGACGCTCGTGTTGACGAGCCACGGCACAGAGAAATTTCCCTGCGCCCGGTTCCAACGGCCAATCAACCAATCAGTTTTTTGCACGGCGGTACTATTGCCACCCGGCGTGTGTCAATTAAGCTGATAGCCTACTGACCTGAACTTGTTTGACTACCATCACCTGCCCCACCGTCCTGACCCAATAGCGACAGGTCCGAAGTTCATGGGCGCGGGGTCCTTCACCTGCAACAAAGAAACATCCGTTATGAATATTTGCAGCACCACGTTTCCACTAATATTGGCTCTGTTGTTCACCTCCAGCCATGCTGCCGGGCAGACCCAGGTGGCACGTGGTGTCGTCTATCACGACGCCAACGAAAACGGTGTGCGTGATACGTCGGAGTCACCGGTGGCCGGAGTGTACGTCTCCAACGGTCTCGATGTCGTTGCAACCGACGAGATGGGCGGGTATGAACTGACGGTCGATGATGACACGATCATTTTCGTCATCAAACCGCGGGATTGGATGACCCCGATCGATGAACAAAATATCCCCCGCTTCTACTACATCCACAAACCGGCTGGCTCTCCAGACGAACAGTTCAAGTTCAAAGGGGTCAAGCCGACGGGTCCGCTGCCTGCTTCGATCGATTTCCCTTTAACCCCGTCTGCTGATGAGACGAATTTCTCGGTGATCGTCATGGGCGATCCACAACCGGACAACATCGACGATGTGAGCTTGTACGCCAACGATGTTGTCGCGGAGTTGGTCGGCACGGACGCCCGGTTTGCTATCGCGATGGGCGACCTGGTGGGAGATGACCTGTCGCTGTTCGATCCGATCAATCGTGTCCACGCGGTGCTTGGTATTCCCTGGTACAGCGTCTACGGAAATCACGACATGAACCTCCTCTCCCCCAATGATAAATACGCGGACGAAACGTTCGAACGGGTGTACGGTCCTCCCGACTACGCATTCCAATACGGCCAGGTGCACTTTATCTTCCTGGACAATGTGCGATGGAACGGTCCCCAAGAGCTCGACCCCCGTCCGCGGAACAACAATTACGGCGGATACAACGGCTGGTTGTACGAGGAGCAGCTGACATTCGTCGCCAATTACGTGGCAACGGTCCCCATCGACGACCGGATCGTGGTCTGCACGCACATACCACTTCCGACGCTGCATTCGTTTACCGATCCTCATATGACGCCTCAGTTTGGTCGACTCCTGGAAATCCTGTCGAGCCATCCGCACACCATGTCCTACTCCGCGCATACCCACATCAATGAACACTACCTGGCAGGTCCGGAGGACGGTTATCGTTCTGCGACTGGATCGATTCATCTCCATCACAATGTGGCCACCGGATCGGGCAGCTGGTACCGCGGCCCTCACGATGAACAAGGTTTTCCAGTCACAACGATGCGCGACGGCGCGCCCAACGGATTTATCAAGGCGAACTTTCAGGGAAACATATATCGAGAGCGTTTCAAGGGATCCCGCATGCCTGCCGATTACCAGCTGGCAATCCATGCTCCGAGCGTCATTCCACCGGCCGAGGCGGGCAACACCATCGTTCTCGCTAACGTGTTCAACGGTAACGAGAAATCAACGGTTCGCCTGCGGATCGATCAGGAAGGTGATGGGATTGATATGAAGCAGCGGCCACAGACCGATCCGGGATATACGGCTCTGCGGGATCAACAGTACGCGTGTCCACCCCCCGGCAGGAGGCTGCTGAAGCACACAGCCATGGTCACGCCCCATATCTGGGAAGTGGGCCTTCCAAACGACCTGGCAGTCGGTGTGCATGTACTGGAAGTGATGGTCACAGACATGTTCGGGCAGCAGGAACGTGGCACCCGATTGATCGAACTGCGACCGTGACTTTGGTGCGCTTTATCAATAGGGATTGGACGGCATCATGTCCCACGCTTTCAAGCGGACGACTTTCGTCGCCCCCCCTCTGGAAAAGGCCGTCACGCCAACACTGTCCTTCCGGCTGGGATAGATGCGTCGCGTGACCGCCTGCCGACCGTTGGCAAACACCTCCACCACGGATTTGTCGACAAACAGGCGCAAAGTCAATCGTTCGTCGTGTTTTAATTCCAACGGGCCGGCTTCCACCGACTTGCGCCCCTGGACAAGACTCGATTGGTTGGTGTCGATCTTGAGTTTCTTCTCCGCCGCGTCATAGAACACCAGAGTTTGTTCCTGGCCGTCGGGTGATGCACAAATCTTCAACCCAAACTGCCGGGCGCCGTCGGGCTCCATTTCAATGAGAATTTCCAGGCTGTTACCGTTGAGGTTCTCCAGCGGTATTTCAACATCCTCATCGATAACAAACTCGCTTTCCTCGATAGGATTGTAGCGCAGCGCCTCGAGTTCCTGCGGTGGCCACATACGTAACGTGTTATCATCGCCGAGTGACAGCACACGGGGCAAACTGAGTGTGCCCGACCATCCACTTTTTTCGATTGTCTCCTCCTGGCGACTGTCCGTGATCCAGGCCCACATAATTTCCCGGCCTTGCTCATCTCTCAGGCTTTCCGGCGCGAAGAAGTCCGCGTCCACCCAGCTCATGCGGCGATGAATCTCCGGAATGAACCGCTCGTTGCGAAAGCTGCCAACGTAGTACTGGCACCCTCGTGTGTGACTGATAAATAACAGCACATGCTTGTCACCGAGCTTGAAGAATTCAGGGCAGGCATTGTCCTCGTCCGCCTTGGTCCACTGACGATTCGATCGATAGAGCGGATGCAGATATTCCCAGCGGACGAGGTCGTCCGATTTAAAAAGGAAAAGGAAATCCCCCGCCTCTTCCTGCTTCAGGTTCTGCCCGAAAAAACGCAAGTAGTAAAGATTACCCAACGCGGCGTAGTAATGCCCGTCATCAATCCAGATGGTCGGGTCAAAGACACTCCAAATGCCGTAACCCGGGTCCTCTTCCAGGTCGGCGTCGGGAATGACAGGATTGTGGGGACTTTTGGTCCAGGTTGTCAGATCGTCGTCGGTGCTGGTGGCGATGCAAGTTCCCGCCATAAAGCCGTGATAGGCAATGGTTGGTACGCCCTCCTTGTTGATGAAAGCACATCCACTGAAGATGCCGCGATCAGGGCCGTCAGACTCACCTGTCAGTGCCGTAGGATGGTGCCTCCAATGGACCAGGTCCGTACTGGACACATGGCCCCAACAGTCGCCTCTTTCATTTTGAAACATGTAGAACAGATGGTAGCGACCTTTCCAGAAAACAGCGCCGTTGACGTCAAAGGGAGAGGCGACGCCTTCCGGAATCGTAAAGTGATAACCGGGTCGGTGAGGATCCGTCAGTAACTTTTGTCTGAGCCTGCGGCTATCGGATACCAATTCAGACAGCGTATCTTCAGCCGTGACGACACTGCCCGAAAGCATCACGAACAACGTGATCAGCACCCTGAGACAATGGACAAGTTTGTTTGTCATACCTTACCACCTTCTGGTGTGAACAAACCCGGCGCCGACAGCCACCGTCACTTGCGAACTGCGGTGCGAATCGCTTTTGCAGCCGCTTCTGCACGATAATTGATAATCCGCTTTCCCCATTGAATTGTTTTTTCAGCGGGGGCCAGGTCAATTCCATTGATGCGGAAGTTGCCAGCTGCAATGCGTTGTGCCGTACGGACGCTTTGCGGGTCGACACTCATCATCACAGCGGTCATACCGAAATCGTCATGCAGTCCTTCGGGTACCTGATGGATTCCCTGGTCTTCCAGCCACTGTCCCACCGCCGGAAAATTGTAGTACTCCGCGATGTAGTGGAGTCGGCCCCCCCGGGAATTCTCATTCAGTCTGGCAACGACCGCTTTCATCCCCTCTTGATTGCCGCCGCTGTCTCCAATCAGCACGATGTGTTTAAAGCCGTGGGTACGCAGCGATGCACAAATGTCGCCTAACAGGGCCTCGTAGGTGGCAGCCGTCACGCTGATCGTACCCGGATATCTCATGTGCTCGGTGGGAGGATCAATTTCGCCTTCCGGAACGAAGGGGACCAGCGGAGCCACCAGCGCGTTGCCCAGCTTGCGGGCAATGGCTCTGGTCGTACCTCGCAGGACAACATTATGTTTTCCCGTCACCAAATACGGTCCATTCTGTTCGACTCCCCCGGTGGCAACGATCACGGTGTCCTTTCCCCCGCGAATCGCGTCACGGACTTCCATCCATGTCATGTCCTCAATAAAAACGGTGTCCACCGCCCCGATCGGCCGCAGCGTCTCAGGATCCGGATTCACGGGGTCGGGCGTCACAGCCAAAGTAGACATCATCAGGGCGATTGCGGAAATTGCGGGCAGATGGAACATCGGATTCTCCTTGTGCTGAGAGTTCTGGTGGTCGTTCAAACTACCCTGGCTGCAATCTGTCCGCAAGTATTGCGGGAAACCACGACCTGCATGACGACCCGCAACCAGTTAGACTAGGCGCGACAACTCTCATCGGTTATTGGATGGGTTGACACTCACACGGCAGTCCTGGTGCCACCTTGTTACAGAGGATCAACGCCTAAAGATCAACGGACTCGCCGAATCGTGAATACGATTAGCGATGGAAGGGTTCGTGCCGGCAGGTGGACTGCTCCTTCGCCAGGCACAGTTCGCGGATTCCCGGATAGCACACAAAAAATCACGCCCAGGAACGTCGACAAAACAAGGCGGGATACATGATGGAAACCGGACTGCTATTTTTGGCCGCCTTCTTCCTGTACTTCGTACCCGGCTACCTTGTGCTTGGAATGTTTCGCAAGCTGAACAGTTGGGAACGCGTCGGTGCGTCTTTTGCCGTTTCCATGACTCTTTTTGCACTGATTGAGTTTTTCGTCTACCTCAGCGGTGGTCCTCAACGGAGTTTGAACATCGCCTGCCTGGCACTTGTGATCTTTTTAGCGGGCCTGGGATGGTGGCTGCGAGGTGCCCCCGGGCTGGACAGGCCGGGAATCTGGTTATTAATTTCGTACTTTGGATTTACCATACAAATCGTTCTCTTGGATGCCGTACTCCCCATCTATCCGGACATGTGGACCTTCGATTGGATCGAACATTACTTCCGCTCGATCTTCTATCTCAACCATCTACCCACTGACAACAGTTACTGGATTTTTTCCGTTCCTACACGCCTTCCCGGTTACAACTTGAACGGAGCGTTTTTCCTGTCACTGTTCGGGGCCGAACAGCCGGGAGTGGGTCACGGTCCACTTGGCGTGAATCCGACATCCGAGATCTTGACAGATACCCGCGTCGGCTCCGGGTTCTACCTGTTTCAGATCTGCAATGCGATCCAGAGCGGGGCCTTCTTTCTGGGTGTGATCCTGCTGGCCCGGCGCCTGCTGGGAGGACGGGCAGCTGTTCTGGCAGGACTGCTGCTGTTTTTCAATGCAGGCCTGCTGCACAACGCTCGTTTTACTTGGCCAAAGTTGTCCAGTGCCTACCTGAGCCTGTTGGGAATTTACTTTTACTTCTCTGCGCGTGACGCTTATGGGAACACCAATGGCAAAACGGGAACCCTGTTGGGACTGCTCGCCGGTTGCTTTGCGGGTAGCGGCTACATGGCCCATCAGATCGGCGGCCCCGCACTGGGAGGTGTTTTTCTTCATGGATGTGCAAGTCAGTGGTGGCAGGACCGGCGTCGGCTCATCGGAGCCTACGTCCTGGGTGCCTTGTTGATCATCACACCCTGGTACGCGTGGTCGATTTCAACTTACGGTGCGCAGGCAACCACCGGAGGCCCCAGCCAGGTACTCAAACAAAACACTTCGCCAGAGCTTCGCAGCGTCGAAGCAAAGCTTGCCACCATCAAGGCCAGCTTCTGGCCACACAGTACCTCAACACTAAACCGGTGGCGGGGCAGTGACGGCAGTGTTCCGTGGAAGGTGAAATTTGCCGAGTGGCACATGAACGGAATCACCGGCGCGCTCACGATTCCGTTGACACTGTTTCTGGTAATCGCCGGAATCGGGTGGAGTGGCTCGTGGTACGGCCGACGAACCGGGGCGGGGACGTGGAAGATCCTGCCGCAGGATTGGACATCCGATGGAACATGCCTCGCCCTCGTGGGCGGATTGCATGTCGTGGCAGCGTTTACGTTGCATGCGGTCTATTACTCGTCAGGGATTGTCCATTCAACCATGACGCAGGCCGTGTTGCTGCTGTTCCTCCTGGCGGTGGGGATTTTTGCTCGCGCTACGCGTCTTGTCGCTTTACTGGTATTCCTGCTGATCGTGCTGGATTCCATGACGCACTGGTGGTGGCACGTGATTCCCGATATGGACTCCTTGCTCTGGACAACGTCGGACAATATGCAGCACAAGGTGTCGCACCAAATTCGGGCTCTGTGGGATGAGCATCAGGCCAGGGGGTCCGTCACGCTGATGAAAGCGATTCTTCTCTTGATCCAGGGTGCGGCGGCCGTCGGGGGCTGTATGTATCTGCTCAGCCGACCACCTGAAAGCGGCGCAACACCAGGACCTCCCGAAAATCCCTCCGAGGCGCGCGCCTGAGACTTTTTTACAAATCCGGAACCGGGCCAGTTGCACACCTTGTTTTCGCAACCCTGTTCAACCAGAGTCACCCAACTTTTTGATCGCCTCCAGCATACGGTCTATCTGCGGCACGAAGTACGTCGGTGTGAGTGCCGGCCAGTATTCATGTCCACCCGTACCGTACTTCTCTATGGTCTGGCGGAAAAACTCTCGATTCTGCTCTATCAACTGGATTGCCTGGCTGTAGTCGCGACCCTTGTTGACTTCTTTGGTCAAATCACCCGGTCGGAACAAGCGGAAGTTGTTCACGACCTCAATACTCGCGCGACGTTGGCCCCACAGCAAACCGTCCCGTGCAAACTGCACACGGTCCCGGTACCGTTGCGGACGGTCGACTGCCAACTGAACTGCCCGGTCAAGATGGCCAAACAGTTCCTCATAGAAACCCTGGCGCCGGGCCACCACCAAATGTACATTCGAACCGGGCCGGGTAAGCGCCTGGTGCCGGTCAATCGCCTGCCAGTACTGGCGCATCGGTTCTGCGGCGGGACCGTAGAACTTTCGATAAAATTCATCCAACAAAAGGTCGACGTCCAGATCAACGTTCCACGCCAGACGGGACGCGATGTACAGGTTCAGACCATGGATCGCAAAATTCGGTTGAGACTCAATCATCAGGTACGTACCACCCAGATCCCGAAAAGCGGGCAGGTCCTCGCGCATCTTCTGAACCACGCCCCAGGGTCCCCAGTACGACCAGTGACCATAGTAGTCATAAAATCCGTACTGCGAGAGGATCTTTCCCCAGCCTTGAAGCAAACGGTGGAATTCGACGTTGCGCGGCGACGTCGGATCATTGAAGGGTCGCGTGTGATCATACTGCCAGGGCATGTTGCAGATCAGCCCGGTGTGATTCGGATGTGGCCTGGCGTTGACAGGCAATTCCATCTGAAAACCGTACACCAGGATTCCTAAGAACTTGTCCTTATTCTTTTCGTCAAGCCGCTGAAAGACTTGATTGGAGAAATGCAGCAAGCGGTCGGTGACAAACGTACCATCTGGTTCGCTCACCCCGTAGGAAGTGTCAACCTCCCGACAACGTTCACACAGGCACATCGGCGCATAGTCTTCTGGATCGAGTGATGTCACCAGGGCATCGGGAGCGGCAAGTCTTTCGTTGGCCTTTCGGCTGACAACATCAATCACTTCGGGGCTGGTCGAACAGAAATTCGTTTGGGCGTATGCGGTGTGAAATACGCGCACTTTGTCTTCCAGATCCCGGGCCCACATTTCCGAATTCTTCTCATAGGGATATTCGTTCCTGTTGATAAAGGAACTCCAGGCGTGCCCGAAAACCATACGACCCCGATTGATGAACGCGCGATTGCGCCGGTCCCAGCGGCGGGCGTTACTCCAACTCATTCCCGTGGCCGAAAAGAAGCTGGGGGTATGCACGGCATCAACGCGAGGCAGACATATTGTCTTCTCCGCGGGCAAGATGATCTCTTCTCCCATGCCCCGAGGCAGAAACCAGTGGCAGTCCATGTGATCGGTAAGCAATCCGTAGATGCCTTGCTGTATCCCTTCCAGGGTTGAACTTTCGATCAGCACATCGCTGTCGATCGCCAGGCGGTAAGATTCGACGTGAGGCCACTTCTGACCATCGGGCGCGCTGTCGCGTAGCCGTAAACGAATTCCATGATCTGCCTCGTCAGAAACCTTCAGCTTCGCGCCGGATTGTAGTTCAACGATACGCAGCAGATCGTCTACGGCGTCAATCAATTCCGGTTCACCACGCCGCCGGCCTACCTCTTTCCAACGGGCCAGGAAGGCCGAGTGGTCCTCGGTCGGCAGTGACAGTCCCTCCGGTGAGGGCTCTACAATCAGCGCAAAGTGGCTGCCACCTTGCGACGCGAGTACCACGTCACACGTCGGTCTCGAGGCACGGGAGGCCCTGCGAACCTGCTCCACGGCTTTGGCGGTGCGGGGCACGTAAACAGCGACAGCGTTTGCAACATCGGTCAGTCGCTGCAGTTTCTCATTCTCGAAATCGCCTGGATCCGGACCGCGCACCGCGATGAACAAATCACGACTCCCCTTGTCACCCAACTTGATCGATCCCATCAGCACTTCCCGCGTGAACGGTTCGGTCGGACCAACGTCAAATCTCCAGACAGACCTTCCCTTGGACGGAATCCGAC
>PBTE01000103.1 GCA_002726515.1 Planctomycetaceae bacterium
AATCTCATCAAGGCCGCCATCTCTCGACAGCGAGAATTTTTGGCGGACGCATCTGCCGTCCAGTTCACTCGCAACCCGCAGGGAATCGCCGGTGCCTTGAGGCGGATCGGCGCCGTCGTGCGGGGATCGCATCTGAAAGCGCCGGGTGCGGCCGAGGCCAGTCACATGTACTTTTCCAAAGGAATTCGTGGAGGACTTTCCAACCTCTGGTCAACCCACCCGCCATTGGAAAGCCGGATCCGTGCAATCGACCCGCAATGGGATGGAACGTTTCCAGAAAGCGATACTGTTGCCTCAGGATTTTCTGCTGATGGAGCGCAGGGTTTTGTCGGGGCCGGTTCCAGCGCCGCAACATCGCCGGCAGCCGAAGGCCCCGAACTCCCAGTTGGCCAGATAAACGTTCCATCAGAAGCGCATCACGCCTATGCTGCTTCACTTTTGAGTGCGATTCCCGAAAACGTGCTGTCGGCAGCGCGGGAGCCGTATGGCGCACGAGCGGCGACATACTGCTTGCTGTTGGACTGTGAAGACGAACGTGTACGCCAACATCAGTTACAGATCCTGACAGACACTGCCGAAGCGGACGTCATACGACTCACTCATCAACTCATCCCCTACATTGACCGGCTTGACGTGCGCACCCGATTGCCGCTCATCGATGTAGCGCTCCCCGCCTTACGGGCCATGTCATCGTCGCAATATCAGTCGTTTAACGACTGTTTCGAAAAGCTCGCCCAGGCAGACAATCAGTTGAATCTGTTTGAATGGATGCTGTCTGAAGTATTGTTGACTCACTTGCGACCACAGTTCGAAACCATCCGCCCTCCCAGGATTCGATACTACAAGCTGAAGCCTATGACCGACCCTTGTTCCATCCTGCTATCGACCGTCGCTCATGTCGGACAATCCGGGGCGAAAGCAGCTGACGCCTTTGCTGTGGCTGCAAAGACTTTACCCGAACTCAAACGACTACAGTTCAAATCCCGGGCCCAAAGTGGACTCACACCATTGCGGCAGGCGCTGAAAACGCTCGCTACCGTCCATCCCAAGCAGCTGAAGCGCCTCATGGATGCTTGTGAAGTTGCCATTTGTTTTGACGGTCGTATCAAGTTGCAGGAAGCCGAACTGCTGCGGGGAATTTCCGACCTGCTCGGCAGCCCGATCCCCCCCTTCCTGGCAGGGCAAGAGGTCCACGACCGCCCGTAATTTGGCTATCTGGGATGCAAAATCACCGGTTCACCATGCCAACCGATGGTGGCTTCAACTCATCCGGCAATTGTGCACTGCTGGAGGTGGCGATACGAACCACACCCGAACCGTCCTATCGTGATCCGGTCAGACACTCGTGACACAGTCGTGTCGATGATGGCTGTTGCTTTGCAGAACCCCGCCTGCCGTTCCGACAGAACCCGGCAATTTTTTTTCTACGGGCCGGTGTGCCACAATCCGAACCTGGCCGGAAGACGAATCCCAACGAGCGTAGAGTCGGCTGAGAAGATCAAACCAGAAACGACCACCCACTCGCGCAATTTTCCGATAGGCATGAGGCGGCCACTTGTGTCGGTAGGGACTGCACTGTTCGACGGCAAACCCCGCATCGTTAAATAGATTTCCCAGGCACATCGGACTCCAGGTGTAAAGATGATGGTTGACGTCATTGGGTCGGTACTCACATGCAACCGATTCGGAAGGAACCACAAAAACCAGACGGCCGCCTGGTTTGACTTTGCCCCACAACTTCTGCAACTCCTCCAACGGACTGGTGACATGTTCCAGAGCGTGATTCGAAATAACCAGATCCGCCCAATGATCCGCGACATCCATAGTTCGGGGCACCGTGCGGATCCCCACCTCAGCAGCCGATTTCCGGGCCACTTCATTGATTTCAATACCCAGCTTGTCGTCACAATTCAGTTGCTGAAGCAGATAACCACCTCCACAGCCGAAGTCGAGAACATTGAAGTCCGGATGCACAAACTGCTCGAACTTCGTGCGATTCGCCCACCCTCCAAACTCACCGATGGAAGCCTGATAGCGGTAATAGAACTCGTCGTAATAGCGTTCTGTCCTGCTAGACACGGCGTGGATCCTCAGAAAATCTCAATGAGATAGGCCCAAAACATTTGCAATTAAAAATTCAACGGCAGAGAATCTGCCGACATCGACCAATTTTTATCTCCTATCTTTCTACCACCCAGCTTTCTTCGCGGAGTGAAGCCGGCACTTTTCGGTGACTGCACTCATTTTTCCCGGAATGGGAACTGCCTAGACAGGAATAGATCTGGCACCACATTTCCAGCACAAGAGCCCTAAAAGTAAACTCTAGGTTATCTTGACCACGACACTCTCCGGACGCCAGTTCTCTGGCGGTTGCAGCTTGTAGGATTCCCGCCTGGACCAGATAACCGTTGTCAAGCGTACTGCCATACCGGTCCAGGACCGATCCATACCATTCACGCAGGGGCGGAGTGAAACCAAGCTTCTTTCTGCGCAGAAATTCCCCGGGAAGAAACCGGGCTGCCGCAGATCTCAATCTGGCCTTGGCAGGCAAACGGTGGTCAGGACAATTCTTTCGCAACCCAATGGCCTTTTCAACCAGGCGATAATCGACCAGCGGTAACCGCAATTCCACGGAAGACGCCATGCTCAGACGATCTGCTTGCGCGATCCCGTTTTCGCGAAGATAGGTGTGACATGTCAAACCCGTAATGGCGACATCGATAGGGATATTCGTTGGGATCTCTCGAAACAGGTCGGCCGCGTCACGCGTCAGGTTTTTCTGAAACTCGGTTGTGAACAGTTTCTTCCGCATCTTTGCGGCAACACAAAAACTCGGCACCATGTCATAGAAGACAAATTGATCTGGCGGGGAACTTCCATCACGGCGCAGTTGCTCCCAGCCGTCGGCCATGCCGCGTCCCACACGCTGTAAACTGAGCAACTTTTTCGCGGCTACACCATTTTTCAATGGGTTCAGGTACTCATGCAATGTGCGCCACGGAGAACGCAACCAGCGCTGTTTTCGATCGGTCGCTGCGACACTCCGACGTGCCCATTCATACCCCCAAAACAGCTCGTCTCCTCCCTGTCCCTGCAACATGACAGGTATTCCACACTCGGCAGAACGTTTCATGACCGAGTAATAGCCCCAGGACGCAATATCAGCGATGGGGTCATCCGCGTCGAGGATGAGTTGTGGAAAAGCATTGACGAATGAATCCGTGGAGAGTTCCACCTCGTGAAACTCGATGTCCAGGTAATTCGCGAGGCGGCGGGCGTCGTCCCGTTCGTCACAGGGTGGATGTCCAGGGTACCCCACGCTGAAGGCATGCAGTCGCCCCGGATAACGCTGAGCAGCTAACGCGGCGACCAGACTGGAATCCAAACCACCGCTCAGGGCCACCCCCACAGGTACATCCGATCGCAGGACCAGTTCTCCCACTCGCTCCAGTTCCCGATCGAGACACTGTTCGTCGGCTGACTCGAAGGCCGGAGCGTCTTCAAGTCTCCAGTAATTCGACTCCTGCACGCGCCACGGTTCCAGATCGACTTGCAACAGACTGGCAGCATCAAGTTTCTTTACTCCGCGGATCGGTGTTTGCGGTTCTGGAACATAGCCATAGTGAAAATAGAGATTGACAGCATCTTCGTCCAGTTGAAACGGCACCGCACCACTGGCCAGAAGCCCTTTCAGTTCCGAAGCAAAGAACATCCCCTGATCAGACAGGTGGTAATAGAGAGGCTTTTCCCCCATTCGGTCCCGCGCCAGGACCAACCTCTGCTCCTTCAGGTCCCACAACGCAAAGGCAAACATGCCACGCAACTGGTGCACACAGTCCGGGCCTTCTTCTTCATACAGATGGACAATCACCTCACAGTCACTGCAAGTTTTGAAGCGATGTTCGCGTTGTTGCAATTCATCGCGCAATTCGATGTAGTTGTAGATCTCACCGTTGGCGATCAGAATCAGACGACCATCCTCACTTGTTAAAGGTTGTCCACCTCCTTCTCGATCGATGATACTCAACCGTCGATGCCGGAACACAATGTGTTCGTCACCGTAGAAGCCTTCGCCATCGGGACCCCGATGTTGCAAAGCATTGTGCATGCGCTGTACACACGCCACGTCAGGGCGACCTCGGCGAGAGATCATGCCGCTGATGCCACACATGATGATCAACACGAGCCATGACAGGCCCGTCCTAAAACCTGGAGCATTCTAAAAATCCCAACCAGGAGCGAATTTTAGTAACGTGACCAACCTGGCTCAAGAGAAGCTAGCGAAGACGAGGACGGTGTCCTATGCCTGCAAATCAACCCGACTACCCTGCTGCCAGCTCGACCTGGCCGCCAGCACGATTTCCAAAGCCTGATAAGAGTCTTTCAGGCTGGAGGTCTTGCGCACGAGGCTGACCACGTCATGATAGAAATTGGAAAGCAACTGTTCGCCGACAGGTCGCTCACTTTCCAAAGATTCCCTGTGCCTGCCTGCCTCATCAAACCAGACCAAACTCGCCGGCAAGTCGACAAAAGCAATTCCACGTTCGCAATAAACCTGTAAAGGCGTAGGTGGTTGAAACGTAATCGCTTCGGGCCAGTGACCCGGAATGTATTGACCGCAACTGATTTGTGCCGTAGGCCCCTTACCCAGTTGTCCGGCTGCGGAAAAATCAAGGCTCATCATTTCATATTCTTTGTCGCCATCCCCGGTTGACGATGCATGGGCTGACCCGGTCACAGAAGTCGGTTCCTCACCGATCACGTAGCGGCACCAGTCGACCATTTCAACAAGATTCTGCAACATGTGATCTTCCGGATCAAGTCGCTTCGTGGGAGCCAACCTCGTTTGTGAGGCGACACGATGATGACAGAACAACATCCGTGGTGGCCCCAAGTGCGTAGCCACGAGTTCTTTCAAGCGTTGGGTGGCGGGGGCATGACGTCGCGGACATTCGAGCATGAAAGCGATTCCCGCTTGCTCGATTCTCAAGCGAACGTCTTGAGCTTGCGCCGACTGGATATCCATGGCGTTGGCGCAGTAGACAGCCTTCCCGTAATCGCACGCAGCCAAAATTGGCAACGGGCCAAACCATTGTGGAGCAAGCATCAAAACAGCGTCAACATCATCACGACCTACCAGCGCACGATACCCGTCGACCGAAACAGCGTCAAATTCCCGCGCAGCGGACTCCGCCAAATGGCTGACTTCCTCACAAATCGCCTTCACTTCGAAACGATCCGCCATCGATCTTAAAGCGGGTCGGTGGCGTCCTTCCCAGTGCTGTCCCAAACCAACAAGCCCAACTCGTAGCTTCATGCTGTATTTCCACGACGCGGTAAATCAATGTTCAGTTCATATCGACGAATCTTTCGATCCAATGTAGACCTTTCAATTCCCAGAATCGACGCAGCCCGACTTTTGTTTCCCCCGGTCGACTGAAGAGTAGCACGGATATGCCGTCGTTCCATTTCCGCTAATGTTGTCGGTTCGTATCCCTGGCCTGCGATCGGTATCTCGCCAGTGTCCCCCGCAGTAGCCAAATTACTGAGCATCAGATCGCTGACTTCAATTTCTTCCGCTTGCGCCAATACGACCGCTCTTTCGATCACGTTCTTGAGTTCTCGGACGTTGCCCGGCCAACGATAATGCTGGAGGTGATCCAACGCCTCTGGTGTGAAACTGCGGAGTCGCCTTCCCGTTTCAATGTTGAAGCGATGAAGAAAATGATGTGCCAATTCGATCACGTCACTTGTCCGCTTTCTCAAGGCCGGTACTCGAATCTCCAGCACATGCAGACGAAAATAAAGATCTCGCCGGAACGCCCCCTCTGAAACATCTTTTTCCAGGTCTCGGTTCGTTGCAGCAATCACACGCACGTCAACTTCAATCGAGTCACTACCTCCGACTCTCTCGAAAGGATGGCCTTCCAGGACCCGTAAAAATTTGGCCTGGATACTCGGACTCATTTCACCAATCTCGTCCAACATCAACGTGCCGTCGTGAGCCGCTTCGAATTTCCCAATTTTACGTTCCGTCGCGCCGGTGAAAGCTCCTCGTTCATGTCCGAAGAGTTCGCTCTCGAGCAGTGTTTCTGACAGGGCAGCGCAATTCAAGCATACAAATGGTCCCTTTCGACGAGGGCTCGCATAGTGGACTGCCCGAGCCACCAGTTCTTTTCCCACCCCGCTTTCACCACGTATCAAGACCGTTGCCCGACTCGGTGCAGCCCGCTCCACCTCCTGGTGGACTTTCCCCATCGGCGCGCTCGATCCCACTATCTCACTTTCCGCACCCAGGCGTTCACGTAGTTGGACGATCTCGTCTTGCCTGACTGACAGGTTTTCTGCGAGTTCTTGCTGACGATTCAGATTTTTCAGTGCCAGTGCCACGTTTTCAGCTACCGCTAAAGTGAACTCCAAATCATCTGGATCAGGTACTTTCGCGGAACTGGTGGCATACAAGTGGATCAACCCAACAACAATCCGACCCTGACGAACCGGGGCACAGAGGGTGCTCGTTGCGTGTAATTCTCCCTTGCTGTCCTTAACACTCAACATGCTGTCATCTTCGACATTTCGCGCCAGAACAGCTTCCCCTTCCCGTAAAACGGTCGTAGCCAAAAAATTCGAGATCCGGTGATAGACCGGCTCACTTTCTGCCTGGGACGCGATTATCTCCAAATCGCTCCCTTCCGGTGCCCCCTCAAAATCACGTGGCAACAACAGAACTGCGCCGGCATCAACTTGTGTGCTTTCGAGTAGCCCGCTGAGAGCAAGATTGGCGACTGAATGGATGTCTGGACGATTTGCCAGTTCGAAAGCCAACCGGCAGAGCTTGGTGGCTGCTTTCCCGACCCTGGGAGTGGTCGAATCTTCCTCGTCAAGAGGTTGTTCCAGGAACTTCGTCTGGTCTTTTCGATGGGTTATCGTAGGGGGTTCCAAAGCAGACAGCACGTTAGCGTCATCGGGTGCACACCCAACAGTCTCTTCTTCTATTTCCTTGCCCACCCGCGCGGCTTTGTTAGTGACGGATTCAGGAAATGCTGCTGATAAATCATCCACAAACGCTAGTTGGGCATGCGCGATCAAAATCACATCACCCGGTTGTAACCCAACATCACCTCGAACAGGCTTGTCCTCCAAAATTGTCCCGTTTCTGCTATCCAAATCCCGTAGAGTCCACCGGCCTTGCGTGAGAAAAATCTCAGCATGATGTCTGCTGCATCGTTCATCTTTGACCACGATCTGGTTGGTCGGTGCTCGTCCTATGGTGACCGTCCGACCGGGAATCAGCCGGAAGACGTCAGTCCACTTCGAACCTTCACGAATGACCAGATACGCAACCATCAATTGGATCCTCTAAGCCCAGCCTGGGAATTCTGTCATCGCTAACCGCCATCTGCAAAGCAGTCACACGAGGGATCACTGACCTGGGCCTTCCTCCATTCAAGATAGTCCTTGTCCGGACCTCGCCACAACACGTTACCCAAAAAAATCCCTCTGGAAGGGAGAATTATTCGCTAATGACGGCCAAAGAGGCATTTTACACGGCACCCAAACCCTGCAACCAGAAGATTCCCTCGAATCCTTGTTTTCTGGATTACGGACAGCTTTTGTTGAAAAACCCCCACCCGAAAACTATGATAAATAAGAGGGATGTCGGTGCGTCTTCTTTCGGAACAGCATCATCACTCGACGACTCGATCCCAGTGAGACAAGATGCGAACAAAACTGGAGAAGCGCATTCCTTCTCCCCTCAACCAAGGAGTCAACTCATGTTGTCGCGTTATCCGCTGAGTCGGGTTCTCACTGCCTGTTGGTTCTGTGTTACATGCTGTTTTATCATCGCCGATCCGGCGGAAACGCATGCCGGGAATTTTGGCAACAGCGCGGTCGGGGGTGTTATCGTCGATGCCGATGGAGTGCTCCGGAAAAATCCGCAACATGATTTACTTCTTCGACGTAATGCACTGGTAGATCTGAACCTGGTGCCTGACGGTTTGGATCAGACCGTCGAATTAAGAAGAGTTTCGTTACGTCGACTTCAAGCAGCAATCGACGACTCTTTACGGAACAACAATGGAACCCTCCCCTTGGACATTCAATTCCTGGGAGGTTTACAGCGGATTCAGTACATCCTGGTCTACCCCGAGGAACACGACATCGTGCTCGCAGGCCCCGGCGAAGGCTGGACCATCGACGACCATGGATTCGTGGTGGGTACCAGTACGGGCCAGCCTGTTATTCGACTGGACGATTTACTGACTGCCTTCCGTACGGTCACAGAGGCACGTACCATCGGAATCTCCTGTTCGATCAATCCTCGTCAAGAGGGGCTCCAACAGATGCAGCGGTTGGTCGCCTCGCAAAAATCGTTTCAAAGTGGAATCGTCACCGCAATCGAACGTGCCCTTGGCCCACAAACAATTTCGATCACCGGCGTCCCAACAACCAGTAATCTTGCCTTGACACTCGTGGCGGCGGACTATCGCATGAAAAGAATCGCCATGGGACTTGAAGCGTCGCCAATCAGAAGTTTGCCCAGCTATCTGTCACTCGTGAAATCGGCCCGGGCTGTCAAAAACATGATGCCCCGCTGGTGGTTGGCCTGTGATTACGCGCCACTAGGCCGTGGTGAAGGAGGATTGGCGTGGGAAATCCGAGACCCCGGAGTGAAGTGCCTGACCGAACCCTCGTTCCTTGACGAGAATGGAACAGTGCAGAAAGCTCGCTCCAGAGGTCATGCCGCCGAACGGTGGGCTGAAATGATGACGACCGCGTACGATGAACTCGCACAACACGATCTCATTTTCACGCAACTGCGCAATACGATGGATTTATGCGTCGTAGCCGCCCTCATTCAACAAGAGGGACTACTGGAACAAGCCGATTTCAGCTTGTCACTGTTGACGGAAACCGACGGACCGCTTCTCGTTCACAAGAAAAATGCTCCCCAAACGGTTGCTTCTCAGGCCAGCGTGGTGCGCCGCGGTCGTCACTACATCATCGCTGCTTCGGGTGGAGTCGAAATTGACTCCTGGGGTATCGCCTCCCAATCCAGCGCAAGCGAACAGGTTGAACAACTTCGCCTGCAAGCCGCCCGGGGGGCCAGTGAATCAAACTGGTGGTGGCAGTAGAACGGGCTGTGAGATACCATGTCCGCGGATACCTGCTAACTGCAAGACATCCGGAACGCAGTTGTTCAGGTCCTGAATCCGCTGCAAACCAGCCTGCCGCCCCAACCCACTAGCTGCAGTGCGTCAAAACAACAACTCGTTCGTTTTGTAAAGTCTCGTCTCGGAACAACTCTCGTCCCGAAAATTGACGCAACGGGTCTCTGGAAGTTCGCTCGCCAACTGCGGAAAAAAACCATCGACAACCCCCCGCCGGGCCGCCTCTTCAATTGTAGTGGCCGTGGACAGCCCTGTGGACTTCAGGAGAACGAGTTCTTCGGCTGCCAAGACAACCGCTACTCGAGCTGCAATCGAATCGCTCGTTACGATCTCGTCAACAGGCAAACAAACGCCTGTACAACTTGGTTCGTGCCGCTTTAAGAATTGTTCCACGTCGAAGAGCCAGGATCCCCCGCCAGTGAGACTGTGCTTCAAATACTCAAAATCAACGACACAACTCACATCCTCCAGCAACCAAGACAGCGATTGTGTGTTGATACCCATGGCACGGACACACAACCAATGTTCAGCCTCTTGGCCCATCTTCTGTAAACGGCAGAAACGCTGTACCTCATCCACCAACACGCCCCCTCCGACGATGATGATGTTCGTTTTAGGAATTTGCTTACCGATCCACTCCTGCAGTCGATTCGACAAGTCTGGCAGAGTCAGCAGACTGCCTCCCAACTTCACAACACGCACAGAGTATTCAGGGACGATCACGTTTTCACACTTTCACGGGTTAAGACGGCCAAAGCATATGCCGTGGCACAGGGTGATACCCGACTACCGACTTTTTCTTCCCAACGAATCAAAATGCTTTGATGCCCCAAGACGCGAATTGCCTGGCGTGCAAGAAATTCTCCACTTCCCGAAAGAATACAAGCTGTCACCTGATTTCCGCAGCGTTCCCGCACCTTTTGAATCGCCAACCCGACCTGGCACGCTTGACGGGCTGCCAATTCTCTGGCCATCTGCTTCGCGTCATCCGGAGAAAAAGAATTTACATCGGCACAAATTACCCGAGCCAACCGGCGATGCGATGCCGCCTTGGTTGCAGGACGTCCATCCGCCGTATCACAACGATCAGGTTGCTCGGGTAACTGTCCCAACATCAAGTAAACGTCCCAACTGGTCGCAAACCACTCGTTGGCGATGGCACATCGCTGTCCGTGGTAGGTAACGCTGTCGGTAATGCCGCAAATCGGTGTTCTTTGCACGCCGGTATACACAAGCTCATGATACAGCAGACGTTCCGTGTCGGTGGTGCCTTGTGCCAACACTTTTTCTGAATTCAATGGAATGACATCACAAGTTGTTGACCCGATGTCAACCAAAATCGCGCTCCCCCGCGAGACGAATCGACAACAAAAACGGGCCAACGCGTGCCAATTAGAGGCGGCGGTCAGATACGGGTGCTGACGTGCCTCCTCGACCGACCTGTAGCTTCCGTCAGCCAGATACACGCAGACTCTAGTCCGACACGCCTGTTCAACCGCATCCAGAATGAATCGAACACCGTCGGCTTTGGTTTCAAAACAATCTACCAACTCGCCGGTCATTGTCACGGCCAGGAGCTCATGTGGCGGTGCAGCCGAGATGATTTGTCTCAACTTCAGGGCCAGGCATTGCGGTTCTTTCCAGAGTGCAAACGGAACCAACGTCAAGTATTCCAGCCCATCGGCTGCCTTGATGTTCGCCCCGCCGATATCCAATGCCAACACGCTCACCAATGCTATCCACAACAACCGGCGGCAATTCGACTCGAAACCTTCAACCGCAACAAGGAACTTATACCGCAACGTGGCGTCAACAGACACCCAACAGTCCCTCCTGAAACGGAAATCACGGCCGTTGGAAGCCCCAAAATGGACTGTAGGAGTGAGTCCACATCCTTTTCAGAGGGGCGCCTTGGCCTGAGACATTCGACCAAAATGACGTTCCAAAGGTACTCACTTTTGGCCAAACCCAATCACCTTGGCGACCATTTCGTTGGACCAACAAACAACCGCAGCCGGGAATTGACTCACTACAGGCGCGTTCCTTCAGCACCAACTGGCGTGGGTCTCTTCTGCAAACCCAATCAGTACTCCGTGAAACAGTCGTTTCACATCACAATACTTTGTGCTCTAACAGGTTACGCAGTGCATCCGGTGTTCAATCCGAGCCCCGCAGTCAGCTCCGGCCGATGTGTGATTGCCTCGCGCGCCCGAAATTTGTACGATACTACGACGTAACGTACGCCGAGGGTATGCCGGGCCGCTGGGGCACTCGAGTGTGGGGGGGGTAACAAAGGATGACCTGTTCACTTTTGATTCTCAACGGTTCCGCCCCGGGGACCACTTTGCGGCTGGATACCACCAAAACAGAGTTCACCATTGGTCGCCATCGCACGCGCGACTTACAACTCGATGACGAACGTGTCAGTCGTCTGCACGCCAAGATCTGCTATCAAAGCGGAAACTGGCACATGGAAGATTGCGGCAGCACCAATGGAACCGTCGTCAATTCCCAATCAGTGGATCATTCGATCCTCGAAGCGGGCGATTTGATCCGTATCGGTGATCGCCTGATTCTTTTCGTCAAAAACACGAGTGACGAGACACCTGATTCCGCTGAGCCGATCCAGTTCAATTCCACCAAGCTCTTTGGACGGATTCCTTCGGACGGCGATCCGGTCGATTCTAGTCTAGCCACGACGATGTCGCGCGTGGTACGCGATTTAACCGTTCTGTGTCGCTTGGCAAACCAGTTGCATCAGCGCTCCAGCACGTCTTCGCTGGTCTCCGTGGCTGTCGAAGCGTTGGTCGATGGCATTGCAGCAGACACGGTGTCGGGCTGGCTGGTGGGTCCCGACGGAAGACTGCGGCGAGTCGCCGACTGGGGAAATGACGACGAGTCCGGGGATGATCATTTGCTGGCCAGCCTGGCGGTCGAAAAGAACGAAGTGATTCGTCTGGAAAATCCCATTCGAAGCGTTGAAGAAACCATTGATGACGTCCAAGAGTTGATGGCCACCGACGCAGGCTTGGCGATAGGAATTCCCATTCCGGGACGCGATACCTGCAGGGGTGCAATAGAATGCCGGCGTCTGCCCGATCGCAAGCCATTTTCCAGTAGTGATTTGGACTTTTCTGTAGTCGTGGCACATCAAACCGGGTCAGCGCTGGAAAATCTGGAACACCGAGAGCGACTGGAGCAGGCAAACCAGGAATTGCGCCAACGTATTCACAGTCAAACTTCACTGACCGGTACTAGCCCTTCAATGCAGAATGTTTTAGATCAAATTGCGAGAGTCGGTCCCACAGACTCAACGGTCTTGATTCTTGGTGAAAGTGGAACCGGGAAGGAGCTCGTTGCCCGGTCCATCCACGACTTGAGCCGACACAGTGAGGGGCCTTTCATTGCTGTCAACTGTGCCGCGTTCAGCGAATCACTGTTGGAAAGTGAACTCTTCGGCCACGAAGCCGGCGCCTTTACGGGAGCGGATCGCAGACGCCTGGGCCAGTTCGAACGAGCTCACCGCGGAACGATCTTTCTCGACGAAGTGGGAGAGATGACTTCGAGTTGCCAAGCCAAACTTTTGCGTCTGCTGGAAGGCCATCCCTTTGAAAGAGTCGGCGGCCAGGAGACCGTCAGTGTCTCTGTGCGCGTCGTGGCAGCGACGCATCGGGATCTTGCTGATTTGGCGCGTCAGGGAAAATTTCGTGAAGATCTTTTTTACCGGCTTCGAGTGATCGACATGCATCTACCGCCCTTGCGGGAACGTGATGATGACGTCATCGAACTGGCAGCGCAGTTTCTCGACCATTTCATTCGGCAGATCGGTAGGGGACCGCGACGTCTATCTCAAATAGCACTTGATGCGATCCGTCGCTATGAATGGCCGGGGAATGTACGCGAACTTAAAAACTCTGTCGAGCGGGCTGTGGTACTGAGCCGTTCGGACGAGATCATGCCGATTGATCTGGGGATTCCTCAGATCGACACCGGAACAGAAGACCCACCCGAATTGATCCCCCTGAAAGACGCTGAGCGAAAACACATCGATTATGTCCTCTGGAAAGTCGGCGGCAACAAGACCGAAGCCTGTCGTGTACTGGGAATCAGCCGCGCCACACTGTATGCGAAGCTAAATGATGACTAAATGATGCTGTCAAGAATTTTAACAAGAAGAAAGTTTTGAAGTTTGTTTTGAGTTTCTCTATACTGAGAGTTGCTCATCTGGGCGGGCCTGCCATGTGCTGCTCGCTGGTAACCAACAAATACGGCAATCCGTTTTCTCTTGAGAGTTTTTCAAGACAAGGTTGACGGGATGTCTGACATGATGTCAAAACAACTAGTATCTCGTCGTGAAATGTTGCGGATCGGTTCCGTGGGTGCTACCGGTCTTTCGCTGGACCAACTCTTGAACGCCGATGTGATCAACCGATCGTCCGGAATCGCACCCAGAGCCACTTCCTGCATCATCATTCATCTCAACGGCGGTCCGAGCCATCTGGACATGTGGGACATGAAGCCGAATGGCCCGTCTGAGAGTCGGGGCGAGTTCAAGCCGATCCCGTCTTCACTGCCGGGAATTCAATTGTGTGAACACCTGCCACGGCTTTCTCAAGTGATGCACCACTGTACGCTGGTCCGTTCGATGCACCACAGTGTCAACAATTCACACGCAGCTGCCGTTTACGTCTCGCTCACCGGTCATGATCGGGGTGAAGCTGGCGGAGGAGCAAAACCGACAGATCACCCCTGTCCGGGTGCAATTGTATCTCTTCTGAGACCCCCAGCCCAGGATGCCGTGGGGCACGTTGCACTTCCCTACCAAACAACGGAGGGCACAGGCGGACCACCCCAGCCAGGATTTTTCGCAGGCTGGCTCGGAAAAGGCCACGACCCGTTTTGGGTATTGCAAGACCCGAATGTAGATGGCTTTGGAATTCCCACCCTAACCCTGCCCTCTGACGTTTCCCCGGAACGTTTGGCTGCACGTGGCCAATTATTATCCCGGTCAGGAACGCAAATGGTAGACAGAAGGCTTCACGCGGCAAGCAGCGCGATGACGGATTTTAAGGGGCGGGCCTTCGATCTATTGACTTCCTCCAGGGCACAACAGGCCTTCGAGATCCACCGTGAACACGAACAACTTCGTACTTCCTATGGTCGAAACATTTATGGCCAAAGCATACTTTTGGCACGTCGACTGATCGAAGGGGGAACACGAGTCGTCACCATGACCTGGGCTCCCAGCGCCAATGACACATGGGACACCCATTCAAGCAACTTCAAAAGGCTGAAATCAACGCTGCTTCCACAGTTCGATGCAGCCTGCAGTACGCTGCTCACTGATTTATTACAGCGTGGCATGTTGGATGACACGCTTGTAGCAGTCCTCGGTGATTTCGGTCGTACTCCGACAATCAACGCAAACGATGCGGGACGCGACCATTGGAATCATTGCTACACCATTCTACTGGCTGGTGGTGGCATTCGAGCCGGATACGTTCATGGTGCCAGTAGTCGTACCGGTGCCTGGGTGGCCGATCATCCAGTGACACCCGCAGAAATCATTGCAACGATGTATCATTTACTGGGAGTCGACTACCGCCGCATCATCAACGACCAAATGGGGCGCCCACAACAGATTGTACCTGATGGTCGCCTGCTGCCGGAAATCCTGGCCTGAGGCCAAACGAAGCCCACATTTTCCACCCGCGAAAAAATGTCTGTTGAGAGGCACGTGTCGAGCTGAAAACAGGTGCTTCAAACAAGGGGTTGCTCGAGACGGCACCTGAAGAAATGACGCGCGATCCGAAAAACTCTCTGCGAAGCACCGTGCCAGACAACCTTTAAAGAAAGGCCTTCGAAGAAACTATCAGCACCCGAGGTTTTACGAACGATTCAATCGAGCAGGTCCACTCAGAAATCCACTTGAACGGACATAGAAACGCAACTTCAAATCCTGCGCGCTGGAAATCCCGATTCGAACCGAACTGCCAATCCTGTTCTCCGGCAATCTTTTTTCGCGAGCCAGCCATAACTTGTCACCTCGGGTCAGGTCCCAACCGTTCAGATCGAGATCGACATCTAGAGCTTGACAAAGTCGAGCGGGTCCCCTTGTGAGGTCACGCGGGGGACGGTTCTGACGCCTTTGACTCATCAATTCAAGGCCGGATAGCGGTTCGATAGCGCGGATCAGTACAGCGCTGCCCGTCCCGGCGGCCTGCGTCACCGCGTTCAGACAAAACTTGGCGTGGATCGTGTAAACATAAGCGTGCCCCGGAGCTCCGAACATCGCCGCATTGCGCCGTGTTGGACCCCGGTGTGCATGACAGGCCGTGTCTCCCTCGGCAAGGTACGCCTCCGTCTCGACGATACGGCCTTCCGTCACTCCCGCCTCCGTTTCACGAATCAGCAAGGCGCCCAGCATTTCTCGAGCAACTGTCACGGGATCTCGATTAAAAAATTTACGCGGCAATGATCGATTCATCATTGTGTGTTGTGGGCTGCTTTTTCCAGAGTGAACCTGGAACATGAAATACTGGCTGGAGTGAATCCTGTCCTGACACTTTCCCGTTTCGTACCGGCTGAATCAGCGTTGGTGGGACCGACAATTCTTTTCCGGAAACCCATTTGGACTTTCCGGCCGTGAAATCACCACTTGGTTACCTAGGTTCGTAGTTCCTGAGGAGACGCCCCTTTCTATACGCTGACTCGTCACGTTTCCTTGTGCATCAAACCTCACACTCCCTGCACGCAACGAATAATTTCCAGGTTTAGACGAGGCCACATCCAGCATGAGTTGCGCCAAATTGCCGTTCACAATCCGGCTCAACCCGACGTAAGAAGTGGTGAGCCGGGGATTGACCTCGATGACCACATCCTCGCCATCTTGAACATCGCTTCCCAGTACCATGTCAATTCCAAGATACCCCGTCAAGCTACCAGGCAGGGCATCAACCACTCCGAGTGCCAAGGCCTGTGCACGGCGGGACCGATCAGCGTCGATAGGCACTTCACCGCCCCGATAACGAAATCCTGATCGTGGCTCAACAAATTGCCGACAGGCTGGCAGAGCCAAGCGGCACTGCGGGCCACCCAGAATCGCCACACTAGCCGCCATACCGTTGTGAAATTCTTCCAATCGTAATTTACATCCGGAGGAGACGGCAACCGGCACATCATCCTTTCCGTCAATCAATTCGATTCCGACCGAACCGGCACCGTCCACGGGCTTCAAAACGGCTGGATACTTGAAATCTTGAGGCAGCGGTTGCTGGGCACTTAAAAGTATCCCGTAGGGAACCTTCAGTCCCGCACGCGTCAACCCGCCACAAAGTGCATGCTTGTCACTCGCCATCTCTACCAGTTCACTGTTCGGACCGAGCAGTCGCCCGCCAACCGTTTCGACCACGCGACAACGCTCAAGAAGTACCCCGCCAAACTCTGGCGCGATTACCACTGTCCAGTCCGATTCCCCGGCGAGTTTCTGAAAGAGCCGACTTTCTTCTTCCGGTTGATGTACTTTCCAGCATTCCGCCTCGGATACGTTTGGCATCTCGACTCGAGAATCACACAGCAACGTAATCCGCACATCAACCAGGCGAGCGAAGTCGTTTGCCATGGCAGTTACCATTGCCAACGCTTCACCCAGCAAGTGACCACGGGGCACTTCAGAGTGCGACAGCAATCCGCCTCCCGTGATGAACTCGTAGACGAACACCTGCATAAAATTAAACCCCTTAGAATTGTTGCATGTCAGTCCCACCTGTTCGAGTTAGCCGGCAGATGAGAGATCGCAACCAGAGGTCCGGATTCACTGCCTCCTCAATCATTCAATTTTCTCGCCAGACACTTGTGTCCAACAACAGATCCAGACCAAAAGCACGAGTGGGGTCAGAAGATGCCCAGTTGATCCTTGGCATCTTCAGTCATACGATCAGGCGTCCAGGGAGGATCCATAACAATCTTGACCTCCACTTCGCCCACGCCTTCCATCGCACTGACTGACTGTTTGCTTTGACCAATGAGTTGCGGGCCGGCGGGACAAGCCGGGCTGGTCATCGTCATTTCGATCTCGACGTTCGTCGTTCCCTCGCCACCTTCTTCCAGATTGACAACGTAAATCAATCCAAGGTCGACAATGTTGACGAACAGTTCGGGATCCACCACTTTTTTCAATTCTTCCCGGACGGCATCTTCTGAAATCGGCATACTTGGGGACTCCCTGTCAATCGCCACATGTCACTCACCAGGTTGTCCGGCAACGCAACAGATGACACCACAAAACGGCTGACGGCACTCAAACACTACCAGAGTCAGGTGTCAATAATTCTCACGTACAGATCATCACCCTCGACCTTCACTTCGTGAACCGCTGTCGGTTCGGTGGCCGGCATCGTGAGGGCCCTGCCAGTACGAATGTCAAACTTCGCCCCATGTCGCGGACATGCTAGTTCATATCCGTGCAACTTTCCTTCACCCAGAAGATCCCCGTCATGGGTACATACGTCATCGAGACAATAAAAATCGCCATCTACCTGAAACAGCACCACGAGACGATCTTCGATCTCGATGTACGTCTTGCCCCCATCGGGAACATCCTGAGTACTAGCCACTTTGACAAAACCAGACATGGGTGAAACGTTCTTTCAAAAAGAACCATGGACAGAGCTACAAAAGTTTGTTTTCCGAACGGGTTCTCCAGTGAACCAGCAACGGTTCCTTCCATCTTCCAGATCGTTTTAAAACATCAACCTCACTCGTACTCCCTTACACGTCGTGCGATCGCCATTCCCAGTGATTCACGGACGCTTTCGATCGAGATGCGGTCGAAGATCTGTTGAAAGAAACCAGTCACGATCATACGAATCGCTTCCTCACGAGTGAAGCCTCGAGATTGAGCATAAAAAATCATTTCATCGTCTACACGGCTCGTCGTTGATCCGTGAGTACAGCGCACGTCGTCCGCCTCAATCTCCAATCCAGGAATGGCATCGGCGCGAGCCTGACTGGAGAGCAGTAGATTGTCATTGCGTTGGTAACCATCCGTCTTCTGCGCCTCGAGGTCCACCTTGATCATACCACGCCACACTGTCCGAGATTTATCCTGCAGTGCCGCCTTGTAAAGGAAATCACTGCGACAATTCGGCGCCACATGGTGCTGGCGAGTGTGGTAAGACAGGTGCTGCCGTCCTTCCGTAAACATCGTTCCATTCACCTGAACCTGAGCACCCGCTCCGGTTAGTTCGACATGTTGATTCACCTTGGCCAGTCGACTTCCCAAAGCACCCATGGTCCACTGCAGGGAAGCATCACCATCGACCGCTACTTTTTCACGGGAAAAATGCCACACACGCTGGTCCCAGTTCTGGAGACTGACGTACCGCAAATGGGCCTTCGGCCCGACAATGATCTCCGTGGCACCACAGTGAAAACCACCGGCCACCGAACCTGTGTTGGCCGTTTCAGTCAGCAGTGTCGCTTCGGAACCTTCCTCCAAAATCACCAGCAAGTGACCCAGGTCCACCCCCCCATTGGCCAACGCTGACAAAGTGTGAAACGGTTCATCCACCGCGACACCAGACGGCACGTACAACAGGGTCCCGTTTGACCAGCAGGCCCCATGCAAGGCTGAAAATTTGTCCGCGGCGGAATCAAAGGCCCGTTTCATCAGGTACGGTCGAAGCAGTTCACTGTGTTCAACCGCCAACTGTGCCAGGTCGCCAAAAAGGACACCTTGATCTGCCCATTTTTGACCTACCGAATATTCGACGGTTTGACCGTTGAAGGAAGTGCCTTGCCCCCCCAAATCCACTCCCGCAGTCAATAGTGGCGTGGGTACCTCGATCGCTCCCTGTAACTCGCCGGGAATGCCGAACGAGTCCAACTTGAACAGGCGGATATCCGTTCTCATCCATTCTTCGTCACTGCGACCTGGCAGGTCCTGTTCACAGAACAACTTCCAGGCCGAGCGACGACGATCGATGAGCCAGTCTGGTTCGTTACGAGCAGAGAGGAACGCGTCGAAAGCCTCTTTGGTAAATCCTGGTGTAAGAGTAGCTTGAGTCATAAGTCCAACAGATCGAAATCTGGCATCGAGGCTTCCGGCCAGGAGTGCTGTGAGAAATGGCCAGAAGTATTTCGTTAGCCGACAGAACCTTCCATTTGCAACTGGATCAGACGGTTCATTTCCACGGCATATTCCATCGGCAATTCTTTCACCAGTGGCTCAATGAAGCCGTTCACGATCATCGTACTGGCCTCCGATTCGGAAAGCCCCCGGCTCATCAAATAGAACAATTGTTCTTCGCCGATTCGTGAGACACTTGCTTCGTGCCCGATCGATACATCCTGGTCGGCAATTTCGATATAGGGATAGGTATCGCTTCGGCTCTGTGGGTCCAAAATCAAGGCGTCGCAAACCACGTTACATTTTGCGTTCCTGGCTCCCTTTTCCACTTTCACCAGACCGCGGTAACTACTGCGCCCGCCGTTTTTAGATATCGATTTGGAGATAATCTGCCCGGTCGTATCAGGTGCACAATGCACCAATTTGGCCCCTGCGTCCTGATGTTGTCCTGCCGAAGAAAAAGCGATGGAAAGGATTTCACCCCGTGCGCCAGGTTCCATCATGTACACCGCAGGATATTTCATCGTTAATTTACTGCCCAGATTTCCATCGACCCATTCCATGGTCGCGTCCTGGTAGGCAACTGCCCGCTTGGTCACCAGGTTGTATATATTGTTAGCCCAGTTCTGGATCGTCGTGTAACGACAACGGGCATTCTTTTTAACGACCACTTCGACCACTGCCGAATGCAAACTTTCAGAACTGTACATGGGAGCCGTACAACCCTCCACGTACTGCACCTGGGAACCTTCGTCACAAATGATCAAAGTACGCTCGAACTGCCCCATGTTTTCCGCATTAATGCGAAAATACGCCTGCAACGGATATTCAATCGTCACTCCGGGTGGAACATAAATAAAAGAACCCCCTGACCAGACGGCGGAGTTAAGTGCAGCAAGTTTATTGTCATACGGGGGGATGATGGTCGCAAAGTACTCCCGCAACAAATCCGGATATTCTCGTACTGCCGTATCTGTATCCGAAAAAATAACTCCCTGTTTTCCCAACTCTTCTTTTAATGAACCGTAAACCACCTCACTTTCGAATTGGGCTTTGACTCCGGCCAGGTATTTCTTTTCGGCCTCGGGAATACCGAGTTTGTCAAAAGTATCTTTAATCTCCTGTGGCACATCGTCCCAGGTTTTCCCCTGAGATTCAGTCGGCTTGAGGTAGTAGTACACATCCTGAAAATCAATATGGATGTCTCCACCCCATTCCGGCAATGGTTTCGACTCAAAAATCTTGAGGCTGTTCAAGCGAAACTCACGCATCCAATCCGGCTCGTCCTTTATATCCGAAATCTGGTTGACGATTTCAGCATCCAGACCTTTCCGCGACTTGAAAACCGCGGTGCTCGACGTCCTGAAGTCATACTTGTTTAAAGCACTGACAACATCTGTCGATTTCAAATTGGCAATGTCTGTGGCCATCTTACGGGTATCAGCTTTCCGGTTGTCAGTTAATATTTCGCTGGCAATTGAGCTTCATCTATTCGATTTCAATAATTTGGATTCACACGTCGCTACATATTGGTCACAGCATCCTTGGCGACCATCTGCTGGTTGTCAGCATCTGCTTCAGGATACTTCTCACGAATCCTCTCATAGCCCTGGGAATGAAGTTCCTCGGCCAGTTCTGTCCCACCCGTTTCCACGATCCTTCCACCCAACATTACGTGAGCGAAATCAGGTGGATTATGTTCCAACAGCTTGTCGTGATGGGTGATAATCAATAATCCCATTTTTTCTCGGCCAATTTCGGCAATACTCTGACTGGCTAATCGCACCGCATCCGCATCGAGACCGCTGTCTGTTTCGTCCAAGATGGCAAATTTTGGCTGCAGCATTGCTAACTGCAGTATCTCTGCCCGCTTCATCTCGCCACCCGAGAATCCGTCGTTGACATAACGTCGAGCAAACTCCGTATCCATCTGCAACCGTCCCATCTTGGCCTTTAATTCCTTACGGAATTCACGCATGGGAATCAGTTCTTCTCCCTCCTTTCGATCCGGATTTCGAACGTTCGTCGTGGCGTGCCGCAGAAAGTCAGACATCTTCACACCGGGTATCGACAGCGGCCGCTGAAAGGCCATAAAAATGCCCCGGCGGGCACGCTCGTCCGCTTCCATGTCCAACAACTCGTCACCATTTAGCGTGATGCCACCTGCGGTCGCCTCATATCCTGGATGCCCCATAATGGCCAACCCCAGCGTGCTCTTTCCAGAACCATTCGGCCCCATCAGGGCATGAGTCTGACCACGCCGGATCTCCAGGTCGACACCCTTTAAGATAGGTTTTCCCGCGACGGCGACATGTAGGTTCTCGATCTTCAGAATGTCTGGCATGGTAGTGAATAATCTGTAGTTGGCAGGCTGGTGTACGCGCGACCTTCAGTTCTTCAAGGGTTTCCCAAGACGCTGATCAGGACCTTCTGCCGTTTCAGTTTCCTGCCCGGCGTTTTACACCCGTTCGCATCAACCCGTGATTTTCTGGTGGTCGTATACCGGTTCTCTGTCAGCTGGAGCGGAGACATAACCTGAATGGTGGGGCAACGGCAGTTGGTCATCGACCTTGACACCAGCCCCGAACAAACCATTTCCGGTCCCCGGGCGACGTGCAATCTTGTGGCCCCGAATTTTATCCTGGATTCGCATTAACCCTTCGAGCAACGCCTCAGGTCGTGGCGGACAACCCGGCACGTAGACATCGACTGGCACCACCAAATCCACACCCTTGACCACGTGATAACCCCACTTGAA
>PBTE01000104.1 GCA_002726515.1 Planctomycetaceae bacterium
CAGCGTGGGTAAAAAATCGAAAAGCAGCCAGCCGCAGCGATTTGCACCACCCAGCATGCAAGCGGTCCGCTGGCGACCCTTGCCATGAGACGATATTTTTCCCTCCGTCTCATTTGACAAAATGCGCAATTCCGCGGGCCGGCGGGCAACCTGTGCCAGATAATATTCGTTATAATCCGAACAGTTCGATAAAGGATCATCGAGCCACATTCTCTCCCGCAATCCGGTACTAAGGAACCCGTCCATGAAACGCCGTGCATTTGTCACAGGTTCAGCTGTCACCGCAACAAGCCTCAGCCTGTTCAAGCGAGCCCGAGCCGAAACGTCCCCCAATGACAAAATCACCGTTGCAGCCGTGGGTGTTAACGGCAGAGGTTTTGCCGTTCTCAAAGCCTTCGCCGCGCGTTCGGACGTTACCATCAAATACGTTTGCGATGTCGACCGGAACGTGCTGGAAAAACGAACTCACGAAATTTCCAAACAGACCGGTCAACGCCCGCGGATGATCAGTGATTTCCGAACGGCCTTGGACGATCCCGCGATCGATGCGATCACCTTGGGCACCCCGACTCACTGGCATGCGATTCCCACCATCATGGCCTGCCAGGCGGGAAAGGACGTCTACGTCGAAAAACCCGATGCACACGATGCCGTCGAAGGACAAATGATGGTAGCGGCCTCGCGAAAATATAAGCGGGTGGTTCAACTTGGAACCCAGTCCCGCAGCGGACCCTATTTCCAGGAAATGATTGACTACATCCGGGAGGGTCACCTGGGACAGGCCCTGTTTGCCAAAGCCTGGGAAAGTGATCAACAGCGTTCGCTGGGACATCCACCCGACAGCACACCTCCCTCGGGTGTCGACTACGACACCTGGCTGGGACCGGCTCCCAAGCGGCCCTTCAACCCCATGCGGTTTCACGGAAACTGGCGCTGGTTTTTTGACTATGGTGCGGGCGATTTGGGCAACGACGGTGTGCATCGTCTCGACTTTGCCCGCTGGGCATTCGAAGCCGCGCTGGAGGCGCAAGGCGATGCTCCACTGGGTACGCTCGAGGCAGTTTCCGCACACGGTGGAAAATGTTATTTCGACGACATTCAGGAGTGGCCCGACAACTTGATGATCACCTACGACTACGGGGCGGGCCGCGTGATGACCTACGAAATGCGAATCTGGACTCCCTATCCGCTTGAAGGGGAAAAAGAAGGCGGAGCGGTCTATGGTGACCGGGGATACATCATCATCGGTAACCGGCGGTGGCGGGCATATACCAAAGGCGGCGAGTTCGTCAAAGAAACCCGGGGTAATTATTCCGAAAACACACACCCGCACGTGGCGGACTTCATCCGCTGCATGCGAAATCGCAACAAGCCCCAGGCCGACCTGGAGACCGTGGGCCATCCTTCCAGCCTCATGTGCCACCTGGGCAATGCTGCCTGGCGAGCCGGGCGTACAATTCGCTTCGACCCGCAAACTTATACCTGTATCGACGACCAGGACGCCGACCAGTACCTGCGGCGGAACATTTACCGCAAACCGTGGACGCTGCCCTCATTGGCACAGATTTAAATGCCCCTCAGCGGTGGGAAGCCCCAGTTTCAGAACCAGTTGTCCGGCGACAGCACAGAAGCGATTGCTGAACTATCCGGAGAGGCCGACAACCACGGGACCGGCCTGTGAGCCCAGGGCTGACGATTGCCCGCGATTCAAAGAAGAATTCATCATCGTGCGGGCGCGTGACTGCAGTGCCCGGGTGCGGGCCCCGGCGCTGCGACCGGGCATCAAAGGACCGCCCGAGGTCACCGTGGTACTGTTCGGAAGGTGCGTTGATTCGGATTGCTCGTTCGACTCACCTTCCACGTAGGGTATCCAGACTCGACTGTTGTCGCCAAACGGTGCCATCGCAACCAGCGAGCCGTCCCGGGCACGTTGAAATGTGTCTATGGCACGAAGTGCCTGCGCGTGACTGGGATTTAAAATCAATGTTCGTTCGATACACGCTTTGGCATCCTCAAAACGGTTTTGAGCCGCGTGGACGAATGCCAGATTGTAATACGCATCAGCTTCACCGCCTCCGAGTTTAAATTCAGCAAACGCCTCCGGAATGCGACGCTGGTGTCCGTAGACCAGGCCCAGGTTATTGTGGAAACGGGAGTTCCTCGGCTGCAAACGAACTGCCTTGCTAATGGCGCTCGCCGCTTTTTCCAATTGGCCCTGTAGGTAAAAACAATAACCCAGGTCGTTCATCACCTCGGCATTGGTGGGATCAATCCTCACAGCGTCCGCAAAATAACCCTGTGCTTCCTCGAACCGGTGCTGGCGATCTGCAATCACTCCCAGTCGGTGAAAGGCTTCAGGTCTGCCGGGATCATCCTGGGTTAGTTTCCGGTACATCGACCGCGCCTCATCCAGCCGGTTGGCGTCTTCGGTGGCGCGAGCTTTGGCAAGTTGCCGAAAGTAGCTGGTCGAGCCTCCCGCGCGGGAAGCGTTGGCCGTGTCAGTTGAAGCCGACTCCGTCCTCAGATGGAACCAGTCTCCTCGCGGGGCCGCACAACCGCTGACCGTGGCACCACAAAGCAGGGAAATCCACAGAACGCGTCGTTGACAATGGACGAAAATCATGACAAGAACCCTTGCTTAGGAACCCGGAGTCGGTCTGAAATTGACGGAGGAATCCGGCAAATCACCTCCTGCCTCGCCCCCCCCCCCAACGTTCTGATTGAAGCCTGAAACATTTCCATTGAAAAGTGAATAGTACGCCTGCTCACCTTCAATTGCGCTGACCGCGTCGACAAAGGCCGGCGCAATCACCACGCGACCTTCCACATCGGAGACGCCCATTCTGACCAACTGCCCGACGATCATTTGCCGGCGAGCCTCATCTAAAGCGAGTCGGCGATTGTGGGGACTTTGTTCAATCACCACGGGAAACGGAACGTGTTGCATTCTCAAGGCCACCGATTCCAGGTGCCGCTTGGTTCCCGGAGCCAACTCACTCGTCTGCCCTTTGAACTCGTGGTCAAAAAAAATGAAATCGGCCGCCTCAGCATTGGTCTGTTGAGTCTCCCAAAAAACGTCGCTCACCGCTCCCAACGGAAAGGGGCGGTCAAAACTGGTGGTGAGTTGAGTTTTCTGGCAACCGAGTGCAGGTAGCAGCAAGGCGGCAAGCAGCAGAACAACCCTTTGTGGTCGCCAATCTTGGCAGGATGGTTGGTCCGGACTGTGCATGGATGAAACCTCGACGTAATTTGCTGACGACTCGACTACGTTTTAAACAATCGTTCGCTGGAAAAGCGATCTTCTGTAACACCCGTCTACTTACAAACAACGCAAAGTTCACTTCGGGGGATCATGAAATCCACTGTCATGTATTCGGAAGCCCCGAGGACCTTTCGTTTTCACTTCAACCCGTCTAGAGGAATAAGCCGTGATAACAGTTTGGTGTGTTTCTTCACTCGGTTCACTCTCCGTGTCCGAACGGTCCTGAAATCATTGCCGGACCATTGCCCTGGTAGCGATGCCGCAAGCGAGGCCAGATGGTACTGCGATAATTTTGAGTTGGTAACCCTTCCAGTTGTCCATGCACAAAGAATTGTTGGTTATCTGGTTCAGTGACGTCAAATCCCGGCAACGGGGGCACTTCTTCAGGTTCCATGGGGTGCACTAATTCGGGTGTTACCAGAATGATCAGTTCGGTTTCGTTACGGCTCAAATCACGACGCCCAAAGATGTGAGACAGAATGGGTAGATCGCCAATCTTGGTGCCTTTCATGCTTTCGTCCAGCAGACCGGCAATCGCAAGGGTCTGGCCTTCCCTCATTTCAACCGTGGTCGTGACTGCCCGAACGTCCAAGCCGAAAGCATCATTGTTGGTAAGGGCCGAGTTGATCTGACTGAATTCGGGAGAAACTTGTAACCGGATCCGGTCCTTGTCGATCACCACGGGCAGGAAACTGATAATAGCGCCAAAGGTACGGAAGTCCGTGGTGACCGCACCTACGCCACCCACTCCGACGACCGTGGGTACGGCAAATTCGCCGCCGGCCACAAAGGTTGCCGGCCGGCCGCTCATGGTGACCAGCGTTGGTTCACTGAGCATGCGAATCACCCCTTCCTGCTCCAGCCAACGAATTCCGACACCGATGTCGTCCCCGTCAAACTGTGCCAGAACCGAAGGGGCATCTCCTCCCACGGCGTTCAACATGGACTCCACGAACAGTCCAGCCGTTTCCGAGATATTGATCTCTGCATCGACGTTGATTCCAAATCCCCGCGTGGCGGAGCGGTTGAGTTCGGCGATCTTGACCCGCAGGGCGACCTGTTGAGGACCGGGTACTTGCAACATGTTGACGACCCGGAACTCGTTACGCATCCGTCCTGCCCCTCCCAGTTCGTTGGGGTCCAGCACCGATGCAGCGGTCGCATCAAACATGTCGGGTCCGATGGCGGAACCAAAGTTGCCGCCACCCGAGTTCCCACCGGCCATCATTTCACGGCGGACGATTTGCATGATTTGCGCGGCTTCCTGCGAATCCTTCGCCTGGCCACGAACCACCAGCTTGTTCGCCACCGGTATTAACTCGACCTTACTATCCGGGAACAGTTCAGACAGAATCTGCGCCAGAATGCGATATTCGTCCTCGACTTCCCGGCGGATCTCCAAATCCGGTTCCACTTTGACGACATAATTCATGGGACGTTGTTGCCCGTCCCGGAACCAGAACGTGACGTTGGTTGTCCCCACGGATTTCCCGATGATCGACACCTCCCGCGGAGTAAACTGCACCAGATCGCAAACCGCCGGGTCGACAACCGCGGAACGATAGATGTCAAAATCCGTTCTCATGAGTAGCCCACGGCGCACTTTCACACGAATCGGAATGGGCAAAGGCTCGATGACCTCAAAAGGCCCAACGTCCATCACCTCAAACTCGGCACCTTGAAGATCCTGATCGTTACCGCCCTGGGTTTTTGCGTCTGCCACTTTGATCAACACTGCATCGGAAGCATCCGGAAACGGTATCGTTTTGAATTCGTCCCGTGTCTTGCTGTCAACATCTTCGAAATCATCCGCTTGGTCAGCAAGTGACCCGGCTTGCTCAGGTGCCGACTGTGTAAGGGAAGGACTCTCGAAGTCCGGGAGCTCCTGATACTCGATCCGGCCGTTTGTTTCCGACACCGGAAAATGAGGTGGGGACTCCGTCCCTGTATTTCCGATTTTGGACCCGGTGACAAGTGGTTCTGAGGGCCGCAGGTCGAGGGTGGCAGCAGGTTCAGGCGCCTTGCCGCTTGCGGTCTTCTGCAGGGACCTGCCCGTCAGCAGAGCACGGTCCAATTCGGGTTGATTTTTGTGTCGCATCCGCGGCTGCTGCAGGACCGCACCGGCTGCCGGCTCGAGTTGAAACGGAAACCGGTTGAGCGCCCCGACGGTAATTCGGGGCGTGGTTGTCTGATATTGGTAGACTTGTGCGTCCGTTGGGAGTCGTCGACCGAAACGACTGGGCAGATTTCGCTGAGCCGTTGCCTTCAATTCGAAGGGGCCGCTGACGGGAAGCTGCGATTCCTGAGCGAACGAACCACCGTCGGCATGGAACGCGACGAAACCACCAAACACAATCGCCAGGACGATGATTCCAATTCTTTGGCAGGCTGAAAACGATGACTCATTTTCAGAATTGTTGCTCGACGAGCGATGCCGTGAAGCCATTCGGACCCCCCCTGTTCACACCAAGCTACGCAGGGAATCACCCCAACGCGTGCGTAGCGTCTTCTTTCGTCGTTATTCCGATGTCCAGATTCAAGGTACACGTGTGGCGCAGCGGACGACCTGCTATCTCGTATCGGGGTATAGTCAATCCAAATTGAGAAAATATAAGGATTATCGGGGCCGTTCGGAAAATCCGGCCAGAAGGGGTCACAGGGATTCACTGTTCACGCCGAAGAAATCGAAGTCGGACAAGGTCCTTTTGCGTGATTCCGCTCTCTTGCCTGCCAATTTTCCCTGCTGGCAGGGAAACCTGGCTGGGACCTGTCCGCAGCAGACGACAGCACAAAATCCCGGGAGAGTCTCGACCGTGTTTTCCCCCTCTGAATTGATCGCCTCCACGTGCGCGCACCGGTTCGCCAAGGGTACCGGCGTCGTATGGCTTGCACTACTGGCCACTACAGTGAATGGGGAAAACTGGCGCGGAACTCAAATGCCAGCGGCACCACAAAACCTGTTCGCCGAACTCCGGCGACCGACCTATCGCCAACAAAACACGAACCGTGGCTGGGAAGTACGTTCCCATCGGTGGTTCATCCGGTCTGGCAATGGGCCCCGGCAGGCAGAATGGACCCACCAGCATCTCGAAGAGGCCTGGAAGGACATGAGCCGACTGGCCGACCCGTGGACCAGGATCCATCGGAGTCCCGGCTTCGTGGCTGGTCCCACGCTCATTCAGATCTCCAGTGAACCGAACCGCCGGAGTTCAGGAGAGACCATGGCTGCCGCGGGGCAGCGTGACTATGGCTCGCTATACTTTCAAGACTCATTCGAACACCCGCTCCGACAAAGCCGGGTACCCGAAATTCGCGGGACCGCAACGCGTGTCTTCCTGCAACAAACTCGCCTTTCCCAGAACCTTCCAGCCTGGGTTCAAGACGGCCTGGTAAGCTACGTGAGCCAACCCCGCCTCACGCCCGCGGAAATCAACGCGGCGGAAAAATCAGCGGCTGTTCACTATTTTTTGCGTGCGAATGACGCCACCTTTGCCCCGCTGTTCTTCGACGCCTTGAAGGCAACCGTACAAATGACCGACAGTCGGCTCCAAAGAAGAACTCCGACACCTCCTCGCTGGTCGCGACGTGGGCGGCTTCTCAGACAACCCTGGTACGTTCCGGCAGTTTCCAACACTCCGGTTGACCGTCTGCTGGCCAGTCCCCGGATGAAAGCTGCTTATAGCAACTGGGTCCGGGATCCTGAATTCGGCCGGCCCGTCTACCAGCCTGCTCACAAACTCGACCCCAAAAGGCTTCAAAGGGAACGAGAAATGGTACTTTTACTGAAACTTGCATCTCGCTATGAGAAACAAATCAGTACTCGTATAAGCGCCTGGAGTGATCAGGAAGAAGGCGGGGACAAGACAGGAGAAGCTTCTTCGGAAAACGATTTCCCGCTGGCGGACCTGGAATCCCTGTATCGATTCCTTACCCGTTCGGGGCAGCGGTGGGCAACCCTCGACGTCGACAATTCCCTGATGCTGTCTACTGACAGCCGTCGGATTGAAACCCTGTTTGCCAACCACCGGTCCCGGTACCACATGGTTCGTCACCAGGGACGTCAGGCCATTGCCAGTTCTTGGGACTCGCACAAAACGCTGATCGCGTGGCTGCAGCCCAATCCGGACAACCCGAGTCGTCCCATCGCTCGCATCGTGTTGCAGTAGGCCCGCCACTTCGCAGTGGCCTGTCTGTACAGCGACCGCGCAGGCCCGTCGCAATACACAAGACCTACAATTCTGCCAATCGGTGCGGAACCTGGAGGAAGTGGCGACGGGGAGAACTTTCAATGAAGTTGCGGCAGAAATCTGCGGATCAACCAGCGTGTGATCCCCGGAAGCAGGCGGTGCGCCGTAACGAAACCTTTTCCGGAAACCGTCAAAACCACCTCGTGGCGGCCTTTGACCATCGCCCGCAATATCTGTTCGGCAACATTCTCGGGGGAGACCGAGTTCCAATCCGTCAGTTTCTTTTGCTCTCCGCCTTGACTTGCTTTCTCAAAAAACTCGGTCTTTGTTGTGCTGGGAGCAACGTGCAGGAGATCAACCCCTTGCCCGGAAAACTCCGCACGAAGAGAATCCGAAAAACCTCGCAACGCAAACTTGCTTGCGCAATATTCACTCTTCCAGGGCACTGCGACATGCCCTAACACCGACCCGACATTCACCACGATCGGGTTGATTCCTGCTTCGAGCCAGGGGAATGCCTCGCGAATCAACTCGGCAGGAGCCACGACATTGACTTCCAGCATGCGCCGCAGACGATCCGGCCCGGCCTGTTGAAACGCGCCCGGGCCTCCAATGCCGGCGTTGTTGATCAAGGCATCCAACCCACCCCATTCCCGGCCAATCAGATCCACCACGGAAGCTCGTGTTTCGGGTCTGGTAATGTCACCCGCCACAAAAAACACTTCCCCGTTCTGCTCGCGGATGTCATCGGCCAGCGATTGCAGGCGCGACTCACGTCGGGCAACCAACAACAAACGGGCGTTACGATGGCAGAGTGCCCGGGCCATCGCCCGTCCAATGCCGCTGGACGCCCCGGTCAGGAGAGTTCGACATCCTTCGATGCTGCGCCTGGACATGTGCTACGCCACGTCTTCCCTGGCTGTTTCGATATCGGATGTCGATTTGTCGGCGACCGGCGTTCCGTTGACAGGTCGTTCCTTAATCACCACCCCGGGCTTACGAATCCGCCCCAGATACTCCTGCGGCAAGCGGCAGTGAATCGTCACGCGGTCCTCCGTAAACCGTCGGGAAAGAATTTCACCATGCGCGGCGAGGTAAGCCATTAATTTCCCATCGTCAACACTTGTCTCCACGTCGATGTCGTGGAAACTACGACTCAAAGCGTCACTCACCGCCACCGACAACTGCAACAATCCAGCACCCGTGCAGGCACTGATGGGAACTGCATGAGGGTAGCGGTTGAGCACACCCTCGACAAAATTCTGGGCGCCCGGTGCGTCCATCTTGTTGAGAGCCAGCACCGTGCTCTTGGCTTCAATGCCAATCTCCTCCAACACGTCCACCACAGCGGAAATCTGTTGGTGTACGTTCGGGTGGCTGGCGTCGGCAACGTGGAGCAATAAATCGGCCTGACGCGCTTCCTCTAACGTTGCCTTGAAACTGGCAATCAACCGGTGTGGCAAATTCCGAATGAAACCAACCGTATCGCTGAGGAGGACAGGGCCCCAATGCGGCAATTGCCAACGACGAGTGCGGGTATCAAGCGTGGCAAACAACTGGTCCTCGGCCTTCACACCGGCTTCCGTCAACACGTTCAGTAACGTGCTCTTACCGGCGTTCGTGTAACCCACCAGGGAGACGGTCATGTGGTCACTCCGGCCAGCAACTTGACGTTCCTTCCGTTTTTCAATGACTCTCAATTCGCTCCGCAGATCGTGGATGCGTTTGACGACAAGACGGCGGTCAACTTCCAACTGTTTTTCACCCGGACCGCGCATTCCGACGCCCATGTTCAAACGCGAAAGGTGACTCCACATTCGTTTTAATCGCGGCAAAGCATATTCGAGCTGCGCTAATTCGACGGCCAGGCGTGCTTCGTAGGTTTGAGCTCGCGCGGAAAATATATCCAGAATCAATTCCGTCCGGTCCAACACTTTGACGCCCGTACACTTTTCCAGATTGCGACGTTGGGCCGGCGTGAGTTCGTTGTCGAAGAGCACAACATTTGCCTCTTCCCGGTGCACCAAATCCGTAAGCTCTTCAACTTTCCCGCTGCCCAGGTACGTACTGTTGTTCGGTGCGCTGCGCTTCTGTAACAGCCTTCCCCTGACTTTGACTCCGGCGGTCTGGGCCAATCCTTCCAACTCGGCAAGTGGTTCGGCCAGAAAATGGTGCCGGGGTAGAATCACACCCACCAGAATGGCGGTTTCAGAACGTACGTCGATCCGATCCAGCTCGTGCACTACGTTAAAATTCTCCCAACGGTGCCTGTTCTTTTCATTTTACCTTGCGTGGTCCACCGGTTGCCAAAAACAGTATACCGATCCCCCGACAAGGAAGATACCACCTCGTTGCAAGGTCTTTTATCTTCATGACTTAGAATCATTTTTTTCCTGGCTGGCAATTCCCCCCCGTTGGCTTTCCCTGCCGGCCTGAACCCCGGCATTTTCTTCTCCGGGGACAAATCTCGCCCAATTCGGTTCGCCCGTCGTAAACTGGAGTCAGGGGCACGTGAGCCCCCCACTGGACTGGGGACCTGGGACGATAGACCGTAGACTGTGGGACCGACGATTCGGCACGGTGCCAGAAACGACAGGCGGCCCCGGTGATCCTGCAGGAGCTCGAAAATGACACTTGAGTCCCCGCACTTTTTCATCTGCATTCCTCCGACAAACAGGCTGAAGTTCTACAGTTCACCGTCCCATTCCCACCCGGTGTCACCTTGATCTCGCTAGTCATTCCGGTTCAAGACGAAGCTGACAACCTGCGGCTACTGTACGCCGAACTGGTGGAATTGGCACAAGGTCTCAGCGACGAAATGGAAATCGTCTGGGTGGACGATGGATCCTCGGATGACAGCTGGAAAATCATCCAACAATTCGCCGTCAACGATCACCGGGTGCGGGCAATCCGTTTTCGCAGAAATTTTGGCAAGGCGGCGGCACTCCGGGCCGGATTCGAAACAGCTCGTGGAGAAATTGTAATCACGATGGATGGTGACCTTCAAGACGATCCCGCCGAGGTACCGCATTTCCTGAAGAAAATAGAAGAAGGTTTCGACGTGGTCAGCGGCTGGAAGAAAGTCCGCCAGGACCCCTGGCACAAGACACTGCCCTCATTAGTTTTTAATTGGGCCGTGAGCCGTTTGACGGGTGTAGAACTGCATGATCACAATTGCGGATTCAAGTGTTATCGACGCGCTGTCCTGGAAGAGATTTATCTGTATGCGGAACTGCATCGTTTCGTTCCCGTCCTGGCCGCAGCGCGGGGTTTTCGAGTCGGCGAATTGGTAGTCCATCACCGCTCCCGGACCCATGGCCACTCCAAGTACGGGTTCTGGAGAATTCCAAAAGGATTCCTGGACCTGCTGACCGTGAAATTTCTCACGGGCTATGGCCAGCGCCCCCAACATCTCCTTGGGACCGCCGGGCTGGCCTTTTTTTTGGTCGGCACCACGGGAATTCTGATTTTGACCATCGCCTGGTTTTGGACTCGATCCGGGTTCTATTGCGGAGAACCGATTCATTTGACCGACCGTGCCATCTTCTTCTATTCCATCATTGCCCTGTTCTTTGGAGGTCAGTTGATTTCCATCGGATTCCTGGGGGAACTGCTGGCCTCATACGTCGCGTACGATCAGAAGCCTTATTCCATTGCGGAACGCATCGAAACGGATGAATAACCGATGCCTCAGAGCAACCCCAGGAAACTGTTCTACTACCTGCTGATCGTCGTCTCCCTGACCATGAGTCTGGCTCGCATCGCAAGCGTGGAGTCGCGCACCGTAGGCCCCAAGAAACAACGCACACCGTTTCTCAGCGCAAATGACCGCAGTCGCTGGTGCACCATCAGGGCCCTGGTCGACGAAGGCGTGTACCAGATCGATTCCATGGCCAGAGGGCACGATCCCAACTGGAAAACAATTGATCTCGTCAGACACCGCGGTGCCGACGGAAAACAACATTATTACTCCAGCAAACCCCCCCTTCTTCCCACTCTTCTGGCGGGTGAATATTGGCTGGTCAAGAAAATCACAGGAACCTCCCTGGCTGATTCACCGTTTTACATCGGTCGCATCATGCTGGTGGTAACCAACGTCGTTCCGTTACTGCTCTATTTCGTTCTTCTGGCCGCTCTCATCGAGCAGCAAGGGCGCACCGACTTCGGCAGGATTTACGTGATGTCGGTTGCAACCTTCGCAACTTTGTTGACAACTTTTTCTGTCACCATTAACAATCACCTGGTGGCTGCCGTGAGCGTGTTGTTTGCAACGACAGCGGCCATTCGTATCTGGTATCACGACGAAAAACGACTACGTTTTTTTGTTCTTGCCGGACTGGCAGCAGGATTTGCCACTGCCAATGAACTCCCTGCGCTCTCTTTCCTGGTGCTACTGGGCGCGGGTCTGTTTTGGAAGGCGCCTGCACAGACTTTGGCCGGTTACGGTCCGGGGGTGCTGCTGGTCGCAACGGCGTTCTTCGGAACCAACTACGCAGCACACCGTGACCTGCGGCCACCTTACAGCCACCGTCATGATGGTCCGGTCCTGATGATGGCCGACAGCAATTTGTCGGACTGGATTGCCGCACCCGGACTGCCTGCCGGAGTCCGCCAGGAATTTCTTAACGCTGGACATCCCTTGTCCGATGCGGCGGGCCTGGAAGAAAGAAGCGATGGGCGTGGCTGGAAGCTGGTCGATCCGATGCAGGAGCGGCAATATGCCCTGCTTGACAAGGGGTCCCAAACCGAGATTCGTTTCTGGGACAACTGGTACGAATATGACGGCAGCTACTGGACAGAAACTTCTCGCCAGGGAGTCGACCGGGGGGAAAACTCGAAATGGAATTACGCCTTCCACGTTTTGTTGGGGCATCACGGTGTTTTTTCGTTGACGCCCGTGTGGATTCTGACTCTTGTTGGCCTGGTCATGGTCGTGAGTGAGCGGGAAAAGGGGATGCCTGCGCTGGCAACCCTGACACTGATCCTGACTTTTGTCTGCCTGGTATTCTACATTGGTCTGCGGCCGCTGGCGGATCGCAACTACGGTGGAGTCAACTGCGGGTTCCGCTGGATGATCTGGCTCACTCCCTTGTGGGTAATGGGAATGATTCCGATCCTGGACCGGATCGCCCGGTATCGAAGCTGGCGAATCGTCGCCTTCATTTTGATGGGCTGTTCCGTTTTTTCATCGGTCTATCCAGGTTCCAATCCCTGGTCACATCCCTGGCTGTACCAGTACTGGAAACTACTGGGTTGGATTGGCTATTCCTGAGACTCTCAAGCCGCACCTGTAGCACCACAGGCAACTGAGAACGACGGGTCAATCCTGGAAACCAGACGGTCCACCTGGAACGCCTGTCACCTCTGGCGAATACCTTCCCGAGTCACAGTCCCCGTACCAACGGAAGGCCTCCGGTTACAAATCCCAACGGTAAACGTTCTGCGACCGTCCATCGCAGCAAACAGACGCGGTTCGCGCGCGCCGGGCACCCCTGAACCACCCGGAGTTACAAACTCGATTATTCGGCTATAATTTATCAATCTGCGAAGCCGGTCTCGCCACACTACCTGGCTTTAGTTGTCCGGCCAACCTACAACACCACGCATAGCACGTTAGGAATTCGCTTGAATAGCGCAAGTTCACCCCCAGGCGCCACCGGTCCCGAATCGGCAGTTCCTTTCGCGGAACGGCCCAACGAACCCGTTTCACAGAACCCGGTCCCCCGATCTCCTCAACTGCCCCGACTTTTCTACCTCTTGTTTGTGCTGCTCGGGTTGTTGGCGTTCCGTTACCTGGTGCCTTACTACGTTGAAGAATTCAATTACGCGGCCGCACGTGGCCGTGAACGGGCGGAAATCGAATCGGCAGTGGAAGGGCTGGAAAAATTGGATCTGAATGGTCTTTCGACTGCCTTTCAACTCGTGTCCAAACGAGTTGGACCGAGCGTCGTTCACATCAAAACCATGACCGAACCACAAGCCACGGGTCGGGGGATGCCGGCCGACGAGTTCGGTTTCCTGTTTGGACAACCTGACAGAAACCGATTCAGTAGTACGGGGGAAGGCTCGGGGGTCATCATGGACCAGGAGGGCTACATCCTGACGAATAACCACGTGATTGAGGGAACCTCGCGCATCGATGTCTCCTTGAGTGCGGGTCGCACCGTTCGCGCCGTCCTGATTGGACAGGACCGGATGACCGATTTAGCGCTGATCAAAATCGACACGCCAGGACTGTCTGCTGCCGATTGGGGTAACAGCGACGACTTGGACGTCGGCGCCCTGGTTTGGGCCGTGGGAAGTCCTTTCGGACTTGATCAGTCGATCACGGCGGGAATTTTGAGTGGCAAGAACCGACCCGGCCTCAGTCCCTTGCAGCAGTTTCTGCAGACGGATGCCGCGGTCAACCCGGGAAATAGCGGCGGACCGCTGGTCGATGCACTGGGCCGGGTGGTGGGAATCAACACAGCCATCATGGGAAAATCGTTTCTGGGGCTCAGTTTTGCTATACCAAGCAGTATCGCGCGAGAAGTCTATCAAGAACTAAAAACTACCGGGGATGTGGCACGCGGCTGGTTGGGAGTCAGTTTGAGGCAGGCCGGCTCCAACGAAGCCCGCCAAATGGGAGTGACTGCCGAACAGGGAGCCGTCATTTTTGGAGTGGTTCCGGGTTCTCCCGCCCTGAAAGCCGGAATCCAAGCCGGCGATGTGATTGTCGCCTGGGACGGCCACGAGGTGGACAATCCCACCACCCTGAGTCGTTTGGTTGCAACCACTCCCATCGATTCGAAAGTTCAAGTTGTCATCTGGCGAGAGAGTAAAGAGTTGACTCTGGAAGTGATCGTTGGACGGCGTCCAGCCCAGTTGGGTCGATGAAACGGCTGGAATGAAAACCCCGCAAGCGGCAGTCGCTCGCTCCCGGACTTCCTTCCAGCACTTCCCGCTCATTCGAAGACCGTGATCCCGGCCTTGAGCATGTACCCTTCGCAGCAAGAGCTACAGAGCCACGACGGCCGGCCAATCAGTCCGACTGTCCGGAGAGAACAAAGCAGAATTCAAAACTTCCGCCTTTTTTCTGTCCCGCCAGGTGGAGAATCTCAACACGTCGTGCGGAATCGCGGCAGACAATTCGTTTGATGCAGGGAATTGCAGGGCAAAGATGATTCTCTACAGCATCGAATCCCCGGATACGATCCTTCCAGAACACACCTGCATGCAGTGCTGTCTTAAAAATATCGCTCTAAACCACCGGCGGCCCCCATTGCATTAGCGAGCAAGAGGGGATTCAATGAAAGGTCCAGCAGGACCCTTGTCGTCCACTGGATCATATTGACCGCGCACGGGTGCTATCACTATAATTTGTCGCCTGTGTGCTAAGGAGAGCACCATCGGTGGTTGACCCGCTAACGGCGGTTGAATTTCAGGTTCGGGAAGAACCTCTTCTAACCGTCGAGCCACAGTTGGCAGCTCTCTCGCATCCTTGCACGGGAGTTGCCGTTGTCAACTGGGTTCGCATTCGACGCCAAAGACCAAGTACGAACTGCGAACGACATCGTTGATGTAGTTGGCAGCTATCTTCAATTGCGGCGACAAGGCCGCAGTTATGTGGGGCTCTGTCCCTGGCACGACGACACGCGACCTAGTATGCAGGTCAACCAGGAACGTCAGACATACAAGTGCTGGGTCTGCAATGAGGGGGGCGACGTCTTCAGTTTTGTAATGCGCAAAGAAGGCATCGAATTCCGCGAAGCACTTGAACTGCTGGCCGATCGGGCCGGGATCTCCCTGACACCCACCCGCTCAGGTGGGGCATCCGATGCCACAGGTAGCAACAACAAGAAGACTCTTTATGACGCGATGGCTTGGGCCCAGCGGCAATATCACGAGTGCCTGTTGAATGCTGACATCGCCGAACCGGCACGCCAGTACCTGGAGGAACGCGGAATCTCGGGACATAGCATGGCTCGTTACAGTCTTGGTTTTGCCCCTGGAGGTTGGCACTGGCTGCTTGACCGAGCCAAGTCGACGCCCTATTCCACCGGAGTTTTGCAGGCGGTGGGCCTGGCTGGGATCAGCACCAGGACCGGCAAGCCATTCGACTTCTTTCGTGGCCGAATCATGTTTCCGATCTGCGATACGCAGGCTCGCACCATTGCCTTTGGTGCGAGGATACTACCGGAATTGGCAGACAACCGTTCAGGAAAATACGTCAACTCGACTGAAACCCGCCTGTTCTCCAAGAGCGACCAACTTTACGGTTTAAATATTGCCCAGGACAGACTTTCCGCTCAACGACGGGAAGCAGGAGCCATCAGTAACGTCCTGGTTGTGGAAGGTTACACGGATGTGATTATGGTGAATCAGCACGGCGTGGAAAACGTCGTGGCCCTGCTGGGTACGGCATTAGGTTCACGTCACATTCGTTTGTTGCGACGCTATGCCGATCGCATCACGTTGGTCCTCGATGGAGACGCAGCAGGACAAAAGCGTGTCGGAGAAATCCTGGAGTTGTTCGTGGCTGAACAAATGGACTTGCGGATTGCGACACTGCCGGAAAACATGGATCCCTGCGATTTCATCCAACAGCGAGGACCCGAGGCCCTGCAACAATTGACCTCCAATGCTACTGACGCCCTGGCATACAAGGTTCGCGTCGAGACTGCGAATATCGATATCCACAGAGACCTTCACGCAGCCAATCAAGCGTTAGAAAACATCCTGAAAACGATTGCCAGTGCTCCCCGTCTACAAGCCAACACCACCACCGAATTGAGATTGCGCGAACAACAAATGCTCAATCGTCTCTCTCGTGAATTCCGCATTCAGGAGGATGAAATTCGACAACGGCTGACCGTCCTCCGTCGCTCAAATACCCAGCGTTCCGTGACGCGACTGCCAGATCCAGAGTTCACCACACCCAACACGCGTATCGACGCATGGGAGCAGGAGTTACTGGAAATCCTGGTACAACAACCTGAATTGATTGCTGTGGCAGCCAAATCAATACGTCTCGAACAACTGCAGGATGACACCACGAAAAAAATCTACGCGATGTTCTGCCAGTTTCACGAAAACGGGGTGATACCACAGTTTGATCGAATGCTCACACATCTCGAGCAACCCGCATTAAAACATTTACTCGTCGACCTGGATGAACGTTCCCGGCTGAAAGCCGAAAAAGCTACCGAAGATCCCGTTACCCGATTAACAGGCCTGATCCAAAGTTTTCATCACCGAAAGGAGGAGCATGAGCGTCGTCAAACTTCGGCGGCACTCCAAGACGAAAGCAAGACCGAACAGGAAAAAATCGAGCTCTTGCAGCAGCTCTACGAGAAAAAAAGAGACCGGCAGTGTAATTTTGCGTCCACGGATGGTTAGCATACTTGCCGTCTGAACGTTGACTTGGTGACCCAACCTACCGGCCAATGTTCACACCGTTTTAGCGCACGTGCGCAGGAGGCACAGACACGTGATGTATATCGACCAGGAGTTGCGGAATCTGATCGCTTGTGGAAATAAACAAGGCCACCTCACTTACGATCAGGTCAACGAATATCTTCCCGACGAAGCCATGAGTCCTGAAAAACTGGACAGTCTTCTTATGGCTCTTGACGAGCAGGGAATTGAAATACTCAACGAACCCCCGCAAGACCAATTTCAAGATCGAACCGCAACTCTTTCCAAAACCGCCACGGACGATTCTGGGAAATCGCCATCGACAGAAGAACTACCCAAGCTGAGCGATGATTTGTTGCGAATGTATCTGGCGCAGATGTCACAGATTGACCTCTTAACGCGTGAAGAAGAAATTGCTCTCGCCAAAAAGATCGAGATTACCCGCAAGCGATTCCGTCGCAACATACTCAGTTGCCACTTTGCACTTCAGCAAACCGTTGACACGTTAGAAAAAGTCTTCAAGGGTCAACTCCCGTTTGACAGAACGATAAAGGTTTCGTTGACAGAGCGTCTTACCAAGGAACAAATCCTGGCCCGGATGCCCTACAACCTGGCCACATTGAAAACACTTCTGAAGGAAAACCGCAAAGATTTCTCTCTGTTAATTCGACGAAGCACTCCGCCCGGCATACGACGTTCAGCTCGGAAACGGTTTTTAGCCAGGCGTTGCAAAATGTTACAACTGGTTGAAGAACTCAGCCTGCGCACTCGCCGCGTGCAACCACAAATCGTCCAACTGGAGGAGTTTTCACGTCGCATGGATCACCTTCGTTTACGCCTTCAGCAGCTAAAAAACGATCCCCATGCCAATCGCGAAAGGAATACCCTCCGTCGGGAATTGCATCAGCTCTTGCTGCAAACACAAGAGAGTCCTCTCAGCTTACGTCAACGATGTGAAGTAGTACGCAAGCGTTTTCACGAATACGAACAAGTGAAACGCGAATTATCAAACGGCAACCTACGACTGGTCGTTTCCATCGCAAAAAAATATCGGAACCGAGGACTAAGTTTCCTGGATCTCATCCAAGAGGGAAACACTGGGTTGATGCGCGCGGTCGACAAGTACGAATACCGTCGTGGCTTCAAATTTTCCACCTATGCCACCTGGTGGATCCGGCAAGCCATCACCCGGGCCATCGCCGATCAGGTACGTACCATTCGCATCCCTGTGCACATGATTGACGTGCTTTCGCGTTTGCGAAACACTGCCAAACGACTGCTGCAGGAACTGGGCCGTGAGCCCACCACGGAAGAGGTCGCCCGTGTGGCCGAGATGGATCTGGATGACGTCAGGCGCGTGTTCGATATGGGCCGACACCCGGTAAGTCTGGATCGACCCGTTGGAGAGAACGAAGACAGTAGTTTTGGTGAACTGATCCAGGACCAGGGATGCGAGATGCCTGTTCGATCCGCATCCAATGGAATCTTGCGTGATCAAATCGAATCGCTCCTCAAAACGCTCACGTATCGCGAGCGTGAAATCATTCGACTCCGTTATGGTTTGGGTGATGGATACTCCTACACGCTGGAAGAAGTGGGGCGAATCTTTAAGGTCACCCGGGAGCGGGTTCGACAGATCGAAGCCAAGGCGGTCCGCAAACTTCAACACCCCGTTCGCAGTAATCAATTACAAGGTTTTCTCAAAGCTGCCTGAGAAATGCCTGGCCGACCCCTCTAACCGCTGGCGAAACTGCCAGCGGTTTTTTTTCAACAACATTGCTCAACCGAAATTCCTGATTCAAATCGACAAGCTGGAAACGGGTCCGAGGCCCGTAAAATCGTTTCCTCACCTGGTCAGTTCCCTGCACTCCGGCAACATCACGAGCGGATTTTTCCGGTGAAAAGGCTGCTGGTTAACACTTGTTCAAGACAGTCCAGCCAATGTCCCTGGAACCCGCAAAACCTCCGTCCACCGGGAAAGGCGCGCAAGGTTTTCGCCTGATAAAGTCTTTGACGGCTTGCTGGTCGGCATCAAAAAAAGATTCGGTGAACCGTTGCTTCCAAAAACTGCTGGAACGTCAACGGTTTTCCACGAGGAACAGAATCCCCTCCCCCCTTTGTAGCCCTTATCGTTTTGGGATATCATAGAAGCGGTAGTTACCCACTTGCTCTAGCACATTGCCGCATATGAACTTGACGACTGATGCTCTGAGAAAACTTCACCGTATCCATCAGCAATTGGCTGACCTGCGCTCAGAGCTTGAGCGAGGTCCGTTACAAATCAAGGCCGGCAACGCCAATTTGGATCGGATCCGAGAAATCAACGAAGCGGCTCAAGAAAATCTGACACAGGCGAAAGTCGCCTGTGCTGCAAAACAGCTTCAATTACAGACGGCAGAAGATCGAATCACGGATCTGAAACGAAAACGGAACGAATGCGGTACCAACAAAGAATTCCAATCGCTGATCGAACAGATTGCGGCCGACGAGATGGCAACGAGCGTCTTATCGGACGAGATTCTGGAAATCATGGAAAAAATTGACGAGCACCAGAAAACAGCGGATGAGGCCCAGACTCAAGTTGAAAGTGTTCAGGAAGATTTGGAAAAGTTTAAACAACGCGTCGAGGGGAAACGTCAAACTCTTGAAACCGATATCGGACGCATTAGCGACGAACTGACTGAAAAAGAAACAGCACTGCCTGCTAATTTCAAGACCGATTATGACCGCGTCGTCAAGGCCCGAGGTGACGAAGCCCTGGCAGCCGTTGAAGGTGAAATGTGTAGCGGATGCTACCAGATGGTGACCTCTCAGATGCTCAATGATCTCTACATGTCCAGACCGGTATTTTGCAAGTCTTGCGGACGATTACTGTATCTGCCTGAAGATTCTAAGGGTGGCTGATCCCAAACTGCACTCCGCTGGGTCTCTTTGAAACTTTCTATGTAAAATTCGTTCAAACACTTTAAGAGAACATTTCTGCGCGGCCTTCCGGTTGAGGTGGGTCGCGTCTTTTTTGCAGGAGTTATTAAGATGTCAGGTTCCATCCCCATGAGCCGAGTCGGCTATGACAAGATTCGCGCCGAGTTGGATCAAATGGAAAACGTCGAAATGCCCCTGATCACCGAAAATATCGCGGCCGCGCGGGCTGAGGGAGACTTAAGCGAGAACGCCGAATATCACGCGCAGCGAGAAAACCAGGGCATGCTACAGGCCAAAATCAATCTGTTCCGGGACAAGCTGGCACGGGCTAGCATTGTCGACATGTCGAAATTGCCCAAGGACGAAGTGGCCTTCGGTGCGACTGTGCTCGTTAAAGACCTGGACTTCGACGACGAAGAGAGCTTCACGCTTGTTGGAGCTGGCGAAGAAGATTACGACACGGGAAAAATTCTCTGCACGAGTCCCATCGGAGAGGGCCTCATCGGAAAAAAAGTGGGGGATCAAGTCAAGATTGCCGTTCCCAAGGGGATGCTCAAATTCGAGGTCCTGAAGATTCAATACGAGGGACTCTAGGAATCAACGGTCTTTCATGGCCGTACACCTTCGAACAGGGCAGAACCCACACGTACGATCGTCGCCCCTTCGAGAATCGCCACATCGTAATCGCGACTCATCCCCATGGAGAGTTCCTCCAGTGAAACTCCCTCGGGACATTCGGGACGTAAACGATCCCGCAGAAGTCGCAAGTTCGCAAAGTCTTCGCGGGCCCGGTCACGATCTCCTGTCAAACTGGCCATGCACATCAAGCCTCGCACCTCCAAACGGGAGAATTTTCCAAGACGGGGCAGCAAACCCTCCAGCTCTTGCGGAGTGAAGCCGTGTTTTTCGGTGTCACCGGAAATGTTGACTTCAATCAATACCGGCAGCCGCAGCGAACGTCCATCGGTTTGTTCTTCCAGGGTCTCCAGCAATCGGACACTATCGGTAGACTGAATCCAACCTGCGTAATCCAGCGTCCGTTTCACTTTATTTCTCTGCAGATGGCCGATCAAGTGCCAGCCAACAGCCAGGTCCGACATCTGTTCAGCCTTGCGCCACAATTCCTGAGGCCGACTTTCCCCCAGATCAGTACAACCCGCTTCGACCAGTGCCCGCGCAATTTCGATCTCCACGTATTTGGTGACGGCCACCAGCGTGATTTCATCGGCGCCCCGGCCACTCCGTCTGGCTGCATCCTCAATCCGTGCCCGGACCTGAGCCAGATTTTCAACAAGGAGAGATAAATCCATGGAGTCAAAGATCAGTAGGAGTGTTGCCAGACCAGAAGCGAGCAGTCGGGAACTGCTGGCATGACGCAATTCATCGTGTCAAGGCAGGCACGAAACCCGGGAATGAAAAATCCGATAACATTTCAACCGTTTTGAGATATTTTGCCAACTGCCAATTGGAACCTCAACTTTTACTCAATTTCCACCAGGGGCGTATGCGTTCCGTCTCGTCGAAAACCGGCAATGAGACATTCTGAAGAAAGGTTTTGCCCTAACACCGTACGATTACAACGCTGTGTCAGGGACCGGTAGAAAAGCCATTGCTTTTTACCCACCTGGACTCGATAACCGACCGCACATTCCGATGAAACGTTCTGTAAATCTTCTCCCACTGTCAACTGGCGCCAAGTCAGCGCACGAGTCATTCTGCGCTTTGAAAGATCGAAAAACCACGGGATATACAGGTTCTGCGCCCGTACCGTCTGGGTCAATTGAAGTGTACCTTCAACACAACACAGGGCCCCGACACGTTGATCGTTGCGCCATTCAGGCAGCGCCAATGGAAGACAGAGCGCATGCAGTTTTTTTAAGGAAGTTCCCAGATAACCCTCCCGTGTTTCTTCACGGACCATGAACTCAATGCCGTTGGAAACGGGCAATCCCAAGGAATAAACGATATTGGCCGGTTGAGTTCCCAGAAGTACATCGGCCATGTACAAGAACTGATCCGCTCGGGCCAGAAAATACTGGCGTTGAACTTTCCAGCCTTCATCGTATTTTGTTTCAATC
>PBTE01000105.1 GCA_002726515.1 Planctomycetaceae bacterium
GAACAACCATCGGACTCGCCACTATTGCTTGTCGGGGCCGACGAGGCGTTAGTCGGCCGGATCCGCAGATCTGCTGACGAGTTTCGTCGCGTCTTTCCCATCAGCCTGAATTATCCGGGCATCATTGTTCGAGATACCGTTGTCACCCTGGAACGTTTCCACCGCGATGACCGCTTGCTCTCCGAACTCATGCTTGGCGGGCAACAGCAGCAACAGTTGGATCAGCTGTGGGAAGAACTGCATTACATCAGTCGGGACACCCTACAGGTCCGGGATAGTTTTGCCACTATCATCCAGGGTGAAGCCAAGGCATACGGGGACGTCGCGGACGAAATTTACCGTCGTGCCGATGAGACCGAGCAGGCCCTGATCACATCCGGGCCGAGTCACCTGGAGTCTCTGCTTAATTTTGCAACACTTGCCTATCGCCGTCCGCTGACCGGCGCAGAGAGCCAATCGCTTCTCGCTCTTTACCAATCATTGCGACAAGCCGAGTTGCCCCACGAAGAGGCTTTCCGATCCGTGTTGGCCCGCGTGTTGGTGTCGCCTAACTTTTTATTTCGCATTGAGCGGCCGGCACAGGGTAACGAAGCCACGCCGGTCAACGACTGGGAACTGGCCGCGCGCCTGAGTTATTTCCTGTGGTCCTCGATGCCCGACGACGAACTGCGGCAACTCGCCGCAACAGGGCGCTTGCGCGATCCGCAAGTGCTGGCCCAGCAGGTCCGGCGCATGTTACAAGATGGCAAAAGCCGCGCACTGGCCATCGAATTCGGAACCCAGTGGCTGGAAGTTCGCAGCTTTGATCAATTTCAGGGAAAGAACCAGGAACTTTTCCCCAATTTCGATAACCACCTCCGGGAGGCGATTTACGAGGAATCCATCCTTTTCTTTCAAGACATGTTCCGTTCCGACCGTCCGGTTTGGCAGTTGATTGAAGCGGATCACACGTTCCTGAATGAGACCCTGGCCAAGCACTACGACATTCCTGACATCCAAGGTGACGAGTTTCGACAGGTCGACGGTGTGCGGGTGCATGGTCGCGGCGGTATACTGGGATGGGCCAGCGTACTGGCCAAACACTCGGGAGCTTCCCGAACGAGTCCGATCTTGCGGGGTAACTGGATCGCAGAAACCATTTTGGGTGAACGCTTACCACGGCCCCCGCCCGTCGTACCAAAACTTCCCGAAGGGGAAGCGGCCGGAACACTGACGGTCCGGCAACTGGTCGAGATGCATACCGAGGTGAAAGAGTGCGCGGTTTGTCACCAGCGGATCGATCCGATGGGATTTGCACTGGAACAATATGATACGGTCGGTCGCCGGCGCCAGAAGGATCTTGCCGGCAGACCAGTCGATGCCGGTGCCCAACTCATGGACGGCACGACTTTTGAGGGCATTGACGGCCTCAGAAAATATTTGTTAACCCAGCGGAGAGAAGACTTCGTAAGGCAGTTTTACCGCAAGTTGCTGGGTTATGCCCTGGGTCGGCGGGTGATTCTCTCCGATCGACAACAGCTGCTGGCCATGGACGCCGCGCTGGAAAAGAATGACGGCCGTTTGTCTGCGGTTATACTTTCTGTCGTAGGAAGCAAGCAGTTTCAGTACATTCGCGGATCTAAACCGGCCGAATAATTGTGCTGACAGTATCCCGTCTGTCAGTAATTTGTGATACTCTGGAAAAAAGAGGACAGTCGTACTCTCGACGCTGAAGGAAATCAAATGAACCGCTCGTTGGTGCCCGACAACCGTTTTCTGTCCAGACGCGCGATCTTACGTGGCGTTGGTGTTAGCATGACCCTACCCTGGCTGGAGTCGCTGAAGAGTTGGGGGTCGCAAAACCTTTCGGATGAGACCAGTCAACCACCCGTTCGCTGCGTCTGTCTTTTTTCGGGAAACGGATTCCACCCGAAAGAGTGGTGGGCCCGTGGCGAGGGAGCTCAGATGGAACTGGGCAAGGTGCTTGAACCGCTGACGCCTTTCCGAGAAAAACTGAATTTTATCGAGGGGCTGTTCAACGCGGAAGCATTGCACGGCGGCATCCACAGCGCCCAGACCGGACAATTGCTCAGCGGAGCCAAGCTCGCCCCCAACGGCGCCATCCGCTCCGGGACCAGTATGGACCAGGTAATGGCCCAGCAAATTGGCGGCAGCACGAAAGTTCCCAGCCTGGTGCTGGGCTGTGAAGCCTCCTTACCGAACGTCCACAAAAATTATTCGATGGTGTACAGCTCGCACATTTCCTGGAGTTCGCCGACGACTCCCACCACCTTGGAGCTCTATCCGGCATTGGCATTTGATCGTCTGTTCCGCGACGAGACAGACAGAGCAGATCGCAGCGTGCTGGACGCTGTGCTTGAAGAGGCAACAAGTCTCCGGGGGAGAATCAGCATTTCGGATCAACAGCGCGTCGACGAGTACCTCAGCTCAGTCCGTGAAGTGGAACAGCGCATCGAACGTGCCGGCCAGGACCAACGATTGCAGGGTTGGAGACCAACGCTTGAGAAACCCAACATGCCTCGTCCGGCCGACGGACTGCCCCAGGACATCGACCAGCACATGCGGCTCATGTGCGACATCTTGATACTGGCATTTAAAACCGACACGACCCGGATCTGCACGCTCAAGCTCAACAACGACTGGTCCCAGTTGCGATTTCCACACCTCGAGGTGAATGATATCCATCACCTGGTATCGCATTCCGACTCGGACGATTGGATCAAGGTGAATCAATTCTTCGTGCAACAGGTTGCCTACATTGCGAAACGACTGGATGAGACGCAGGAAGGTGAGCGTTCCTTGCTTGACAATACGATGGTGCTGTACCTGTCGAGCATGCTCAATGGTCACCATCACGTGAAAGACCTTCCTGTCGTACTGTTAGGCGGTGGCGGCGGGCGCATCCAGGGAGGTCGCGTTCTTCACTACAAGGAACAACCCAACCGCCAGATGTGTCGTTTGTACCTGTCCATGATGGACAAGATGGGTGTCCGACTCGACCGCTTCGGCGACGCGGATGAACCCTTGGCCGAAATCTGAATCGATGCTTTGAAATCGATCGCCAGGTTCAAAGTGAACGACAAACCAATCCCGGTCGTCATCAGCTGCTGAAGCTCAAGGTGTCAGGAAAAGCGGTAGATGCAGGGGGCCCTCGACCACCTGTCCGGGCTGTGGAAATCATCCAGGGAACATCGCATGCTGAATTTCCATTTTGAAGCCGTGTATGAGGAGATCCCCGCCAAACCTCCGGATGATCGATGGACCCGCCGGGGCAAGACAACTCAGGTCATGATCCGGATCTCCGAGTGGCCAGACAACCACTTTCGGCTTTGGCTACCGGAAAAAGTCGGCTCTTTCTGGGACAACTGGAACCCGGACGTTGCCCGGCAGAACTTCCAAGCGAGCGAAAACAACGGCCTGACCTGGGCGTTTCACCAGCCCGACCTTGCCCGAGTGGAAGTGGAATTGACGCCCCTGGACAACACCGTGCTCCTGGAAACCAGGGTACTCAACATCTCATCGGGTGACCTGAAAGACGTCACTGCCGCCAACTGCCTGCAGTTCGGCCTGGCACTCGACTTCGCCTGCGGTGACTTTGCGCGGATCTACCTTCGGACCGGAAATGAGTGGAGTTCCCTGGCAGCACTCGACCCCAAATCCGACTACCCTCATTATTTCAGGGCCGGGCGGAACACGGCGGCCCAGTTGGCCGCTGCCAGGGCGGCGGGCCGTTTCAAAAGTCCCACCGGTCTGGACGAGGACGTCGAACCGGATCATCCCCTGTTGGTCTGCGTCGCCCGAGACGGCGACCGTTCGGTCGGCACCGCGTCGGATGACTTCCATTGCCTTTTTCACAACAGGGCCAACCCGCACCTGTGGTGCATGCATAGTCACCAGTGGCCGGTGCAGGTCCTCCGACCCGGTAACACGGCCGTCTTCCGACAGAAGGTGTACTTTGTTGAAGGCGGACTGTCCGACTGCGTGGCGGCCTACCAGGCCGACCCGGTCAAAGACTGACAGGCTGCCGCACCGCGTCATCGGCAGAAGGGAATTAAGAGACTTCGCAGATTCAGCCGGTGGAGCGTGATAATTGGCGTCACCATCAAGCTCAAGCTGCCCGTAACGAAGGATCTCAAGGGAGAGCAGGACTGTCCGCTGTCGGTGCCGGCTGAAACAACCCGGGGAGAAAAAAGCATGAACGATCATGGAAATTTTCACTTTGGCCGCCGCGATCTACTGAAAACGGCAGCGGGGGGGGGCTTCTGTCGTCCACGGCGTTGGCAGTTGATGAAACCGCGAAAGTCTCACATTCGACCCTTGCGAGCGGGCCCGCGAACAGTCTATGATCGCCATAGCACGTGAACGCGGAGGTTGCTGCGTACATAGCTTTTCCTACAAGAGCCGCAGCGGAACCGCACCCCGACTGCTAACGCAAGGGGCATGTTCCCAGTTAACGAATTACCTACCGGAGCAACCACATGGCACGCCCCAGGATCGCTGCCATTGTCACGGAGTACCGCAGGAACGCGCACGCTCAGCACATTGTCGACCGTTTTCTCTGGGGATATGGATGGCAGGGTCGACACCATCACCCCCCGATGGACCTGGTCTCGCTTTACGTCGACCAGACAGGTGAGGATGACCTGAGCCAGGACCGGGCACAACGCTTTCCGTCCATGAAAATCTATCCGACGATCGCCGAAGCATTGACCCTGGGCGGCGACAAGCTTGCGGTCGATGGTGTGGTGCTGATTGGTGAACATGGCACCTACCCACGCAATGAGAAGGGCCAGACGCTTTATCCTCGCTATGAATTTTTCACGCAGATTGTCGACGTCTTCCGTGGCAGCGGACGTACTGCGCCGGTCTTCAGTGACAAGCACCTCTCCTGGAACTGGGAATGGGCCAAGGAAATGGTCGACCTGTCCAGGGAAATGGGCTTCGCCTTTATCGCCGGATCGTCCATTCCGGTCAATCGCCGCATGCCAGCGGTGGAGATTCCCCGAGACGCGGAGGTGGAAGAAGTCGTAGCTCTTTCTCCAGGAGGGGTCGACGGATACGACATCCACAATCTGGAAGGGATTCAGTGCATGGTGGAACGCCGCAAGGGCGGTGAAACCGGTGTCGTCTCCCTGCACGCATTGCAAAATGACGCTGTCTTTAAAGCTATGAAAAAGGGTTCCTGGCAATCCGGCGGATGGGACCTGGAACTCTTCGAGGCCTGCCTCTGCCGAAGTCACAACCTCTCATCCCCCCGTGAGGGATTCAATCACATCCTGCCGCGAATGGATGAGATGCCCGAACTCATTCGAGACGCCCCCGCCAGCGCTTATCGTTACGAACATGCTGACGGCGTCAAGGTGACGATGCTGATGCTGGAAGGTGTGATTCACGACTTCACCTTCGCAGCCCGACTCAAAGGCCACCGTAAACCGCTCTCGACACGGTTCTTTATCGACCCCAACAGCCCGCGGAATTTTTTCAGTCCGCAAGTCAACGCCATGGAGCAGATGTTTTTGACCGGCACACCAACGTATCCGATTGAACGAACACTGCTGACCACGGGACTGACCGCCGCGGGGGTCGAGTCCTTGTGGCTCGGGCAGAAACGCCTTGAAACACCGCACCTGGCAATCCGTTACCAGCCGACCGAGGAATCAACTTTCTGGAGGAGTTGAGTGATGTTCAAACGACGAGACTTCCTGAAGGCAACTTCAGCCGCTGCTCTGAGCGGACCGTTGTTGGACGTGCGGGCCTCGCAGGCCCGTCGCCCGCAGCGAATTGCAATTGTCGCCTCGATCTGGCAATATCTCTCGCATGCTCAGCACATGGGTGACCGTTTCCTCGTAGGCTACCCCTTTGACGGCAAATGGCAGCGGCCGAACATCGAAGTCGCCTCCCTCTACGTCGATCAAAAGCCCGAAAAAGATCAAAGCCAGGAGCGGGCCAGTGAATTCGGATTTGAGGTCTACCCAACCATCGCCGAGACGCTGCGGTGTGGGGGTAACGAACTGGCCGTCGACGCCGTCGTCGTCATCTGTGAACACGGGGATTACCCGAGTAACTCGAAAGGACAAAAACTTTACCCCCGCTATGAATTTTTTCGCGAGATCGTCAACGTCTTCGAACAAGACGGACGGGCCGTCCCCGTGTTTAACGACAAGCACCTCTCCTACAGTTGGCAGAAGGCCCGGGAGATGGTGGAGACTTCCAAGCGTCTCGACTTCCCCTTCCTTGCCGGCTCGTCCTTGCCTGTAACCTGGCGACTGCACCCGCTGGAACTGCCACTCGGTGCTGAAGTCGAAGAAGCCCTGATGGTCGCCTGTGGTTCATCGGACGCCCATGATTTCCACGCCCTGGAAGCCCTGCAGTGTATGATTGAACGCCGCAAGAACGGCGAAACGGGTGTGAAAGCCGTCCAGATGATCGAAGGCGACGCCGTCTGGCAGGCACAAGCGGACGGCCGCTGGTCACAGCCGCTGTTCGAAGCAGCGCTCTCACGATCGGATACGATGTACGGCGAGAACTCGCATCCCCAGGACCTGGCCAACAATGGCGATCTTCCCAAACTGGTGAAAGATCCGGCAGCCTACTTCATCGAACACACCGACGGGTTACGTTCCACACTCCTGATGCTCAACGGCGCAGTGGGCGACTACACCTTTGCTGCGCGAGTGAAGGACATGCAGGAGTTGCAGTCGACACAATTTTTTTTGCCCCGGGTTCCGAACGTGACTTACTCTGCCTGCCTGGTTCACAAGATCGTCGAGATGATTCAAACCGGCAAAGCCCCTTACCCGGTAGAACGTACGCAGATGACCAGCGCCTTGCTCGACAGATGCCTCGACTCCAAGGTCGATGGACACCGCCGTCTGTTGACGCCTGAGCTCGATATCCGATACAAGGCGCCACGCGAGTCGCAATTCTGTCAAACGTGATGGCAGTTCCAGTGAGAACGCCTTTTCACTCCTCGAAGGACATGATCGCGGAACCGGCGGGACTCCCGGTTCGGACGGGCTACCACGGGCCTCACCCCTTTTCAATCACCATCTCTTCGGCTTCCAGACGCTTGAACATCGCCTTGTATTCCGGTGATCCGTCGTCATCCCAGTACTCGCTCGTGACGGGAGCGTCAAAACTCAGGGGAATCAACCGCCATCGATTGGGCAGGACCATGAAGTGTGATTTCTTGGGACTCATGATGTTGTACATCATCGTCCCGTTCTGAAAACGAGTCTTGAGGATATAGGGTGGTTGTTCCGGAGGAGTGTTCTTCGTGAGCCGTTCCAGTTCTTCCCGATTTAACGTAACTCCCAGTCCGGGACGTTCCGGGACACGCAAAAAACCATTGATCGGTTCCAGCGGTTCGTTGACCACATCGGCCTTCCACGTCTCGGCATCACTATGAAAAGGAAGCGTGGCAGTTCTGAATGCCGCCTGCATGTGCGTTGTCATCGCGCGGGTGATGTGGCCGCCGACCCACTGGATCATAAAAGGCACACCTGCCGACGCAAATAACCCCGCCCTTTCCATGACGACATTCAGCTTGTGATGCCCCATGATGTAACCGTCGGCGGCCCGGCGCAACACTTCATAACTGTACTCAAGTTGACTGCCGTGGATGATGACCGGCAGGCGAATGCGATTTCGCAGGTCGACGTAGCCGTCGATGTCCCTGGTGTCCAGGGGGTCCTCGAAAGCACCCGCAATCGGGTACTGCGCAATTCGCTCAACCAGGTCTGGATTGTGGCCGTAGTGATGAAATCGAGTCAGATCAAACAGCACTTTAAATCCTTCGGGAGCCACCTCCTGCATCGCATCCAGCTGATCAAATACATTTTCAAATGGCGAAAGGTGGTATTTCATCCATCTGTAACCGAGTGCCGCGTAATTCCGTACGGCATCCGCCATTTGCGCTGGATGGGTAGAAACAGTCCAGGATCCAACCGGCACCCAGCGACGGTGCCTTTGTCCGAAAAGTTTGTAGACGGGAACGCCTGCTAACTTGCCCATCAGGTCGTACATGGCTTTTGCGAGCGCAATCGATGTCTCGTCGCCGACCCAGTCAAAAGGACTCGTTCCAATGTACTTTTCGATGACCTCCGGAGGCTCTTTGCTACCCTCGCCCAATCCGTACAAACCATTGTTCGTATGTACAACGTAGATCGTACGACTGATCGGGCCATAGTAGTGATTCAGTTCGTAGTGGAGCCAATCAAGATAATCCACTTTGATCTGGTGCACTTCGATGTCAACAATCTTAACCGGTCCATGCACCGAATCTGCCGTCTTTTTTGCTGCCCAGGCCGTCCCACAGGGTCCCGACAGCATCGCTCCGGCAACCACGCCACCGGCACCGGTCGCTATGAATCGACGCCGGTTGATATCTCTTTTACATGACTGAAGCAGTAAACCACCATCACGTGGCATGGAACGACTCATGCTCGACAACTCCTCCGGTGACCGTTACCTCGGCTGGCGCCCATCCCGATTGCCTGGCCTGCATTCAGCCCCGGCGCAAGTCCCTGGCAACTGCTTAACGGCTTCACCTTGATC
>PBTE01000223.1 GCA_002726515.1 Planctomycetaceae bacterium
CCGTGCCGGCGGAGAGACGCCCTTCATGGTGTTCGGCCAGAACCAGAATACTCATGCGATCAGCTCCTTTCACAGCACTTTGGCTTCGTTCTTGAGTTTGTCGATCAGCTCGTCCACGGAGCCTACCTTGACACCGCCCTTGCGCTCGGCCGGCGTCTCGACCTTGAGCAGCTCAAGCCCGCTGGAGACGGCCACGCCGAGGGCTTCCGGCGTCCGGGTATCCAGCGGCTTCTTCTTGGCTTTCATGATGTCCGGCAGCTTGGCGTAGCGCGGTTCGTTCAGGCGCAGGTCGGTGGTCACCACCGCGGGCAGCTTGAGCGCGACGCTCTGCAGGCCGCCATCGATCTCGCGGGTGACGCGCACGTAGCCGTCTTCGACGCCATCGCCGAAGGCGACCTCCGAGGCGAAGGTGCCCTGCCCCATACCGCTCAGCGCCGCCAGCATCTGGCCGGTCTGGTTGTTGTCGGTATCGATCGCCTGCTTGCCGAGAATGACCAGGTCGGGCTGCTCTTCATCGACCACGGCCTTGAGCAGCTTGGCTACCGCCAGCGACTCGACGCGCTCGTCGGTCTCGACGTGAATGGCGCGGTCCGCACCCAGCGCCAGCGCCGTGCGAAGCTGTTCCTGAGCGGCCTTGGGGCCGACCGTGACGGCGACGATCTCCGTGGCGACGCCCTTCTCCTTGAGACGAACGGCCTCTTCCACCGCGATTTCACAGAAGGGGTTCATGGCCATCTTGACGTTGGTCAGATCCACGTCGGTGTGATCCGGCTTGACCCGGATCTTGACGTTGTAATCGATGACGCGTTTGACCGCGACGAGTACTTTCATATTCGCTCCTAAACTAAAATACTCGAGTCATGAAAATAATGATCAACCTACTACGCCGTCGTCCTTCAGCTGCGACAACTGATCTGCAGAGAGATCAAGATATTCTGAGAGTACATTGTCGGTATCCTGACCCAGTAGCGGCGCCGGTCGCTTGTACTCCACCGGCGTTTCGGAGAGGCGAATCGGGCTACCAACCATTTTGAAGTCAGGATTCATGGGATGGGGGATGTTGACCAGCATGCCACGGGCGTCCACCTGGGGCTCCGCCAACGCACCGGCAATATCATTAATTACCCCAACCGGCACCTTGACCTTGCTGATTCTTTCCACCCATACTTCGGCCGCATCTTGCTTGAAATGGTCCGAGAGAATTTGGGTGATAACGTCTCTGTTCCTGACGCGATTCTCGTTTCTTGAAAACCTGGGATCGGCGGCAAGCTCCGACAGGCCTATGGCGTTGCATAGGGCCACAAACTGAGAATCGTTGCCGCAAGCGATAATGAAATCCTTATCGCTGGCCCGAAATGAGTTGTAGGGCACAATATTGGCGTGTGCATTACCGTAGCGACCAGGCGATACCCCGGTACTCAAGTAGTTCTGGCTCTGATTACCCAAGGCCGCTACCTGAACGTCCAGGAGCGCCATATCGCAATACTGGCCTCGACCAGTCTTTTCACGGGCCAAGAGAGCTGCCTGAATCGCAATGACTGAGTACAGCCCAGTCATTACGTCGGTCACAGCCACCCCCACCTTCTGTGGCCCGCCACCGGGGACGCCATCACGCTCACCGGTGATACTCATCAGTCCACCCATCCCCTGGATGATGAAATCGTAGCCGGGTTCCTGAGCACGTGGTCCCGTCTGACCGAAGCCCGTGACGGAACAATAGACCAAGCGGGAGTTGATACGGGAAAGCGACGCGTAATCCAGCCCATACTTCTCCAAAGACCCCGCCTTGAAATTTTCGATCAGCACATCGCTTTCAGCGGCCAGAGCCCGGACGATTTCCTGCCCTTTCTCGCTGGCAATATCGACGGCCACGGAACGCTTGTTACGATTGGAGGACTGGTAGTATGAGGCCTCTTGAGTATCCTCACCCTGCGCATTCTTCATGTAAGGAGGCCCCCAGGCCCGGGTATCATCTCCCCTTGCAACACGCTCCACCTTGACGACATCGGCCCCGAGATCAGCCAGCACCTGGCTGCACCAGGGACCAGCCAGCACTCGGCTCAAGTCGAGCACACGAATTCCCGTCAGCGCGCCCATTACGTCCACCTCGATTCGTCCAACATGATAAACCTCCCGACATCACCGAATACTGGATGCTTCGTGCAACAGGGATACCCCTAGCGTGGCGCGCCTGCGCAGCCACGGGCTTGGGCGATACCGCGGATCCCCCGTCAGCGCGTTGATACGCTCAAGGATGGCCAGCAATCGTTTCGGACCCAACGCATCCCCCCACGCCAGTGGGCCATGCGGATAGTTGAGCCCCAGTCTTACGGCATTATCGATATCGGTAGGCGTGGCAATCCCACGCTGGGCAATGTCACAGGCCAGGTTGACTACCGAGGCAAGCACTCGCTGGGAGACAAACCCCACACTGTCACGAATCACAGTGACTCCGACGCCATCCGACGCCAACAGGGCGTGAGCCGCCTCACGCATGTCCTGCCGCGTGACCGGCGTCATCATTAGGGTCCGGTGACGGTCAAGGCTCTGCAACGCATCGAGGCAGAGCGTTCGCTCAGGGGCGACACCGAAGTGCGCACTGGCACTGACGGCATCTTCACCAAAAGGCAGCAATAGGCAGAGCGCCTCCTCCGAAGGTGAGCCGGACGACTCCACTCGACCGCCAAGCGACTCCAGCAGTGCCATCACCTGATCGCGCTCGGCGGCGTCTTCACACCCTACCCAGATCGGCGGAACATGGCTCACCTTGGGCACCGGCTGGGGAGCAAAGGCATCGGCTTTTCGTCCGCCTTCGTAGCGGTAAAAGCCAACGCCCGTCTTGCGCCCCAGGCGGTTACCTTTCAGCATCTGCTGGGTAACGTAGGAAGGCCGATAGCGCGGATCGTGATAGAACTGCTCGAAGATGGATTCCATTGCGGGGTGGGACACATCCAACCCCGTCAAGTCGAGCAGCTCCAAGGGCCCCATCCGGAAACCAGCCTCCTCGCGGAGTATGTGGTCGATATCCTCAGGCGCCGCCACGCTCTCTTCCAAGATCATCAACCCTTCCGTGCTGTAGGCGCGTCCGGCATGGTTGACGATGAACCCAGGGGTGTCCTGGGCATGCACGCCGGCATGGCCTAGCCTGCTCGCCAACTCTAGCAGCGTATCGACAACTGCATTATCGGTGTCAATCCCGTCGGCTACCTCGACGACTTTCATCAGGGGCACGGGATTGAAGAAGTGGAAACCGGCCACCCGGCCAGGACACGACAATCCCGAAGCAATGGCCGTGACAGACAGGGACGAGGTATTCGTCGCCAAGATGCACTCCCTGGAAACGATTGCCTCCAGGTCGGTGAACAGGGCTTGCTTGGCTTCCAGATCCTCAACGATCGCCTCGATGATCACATCGCAATCTGCCAAGTCCGCCATCGATTCGGCGACCTTGAGGTGCAACAAGGCGGCATCGGCGGATTCACGCGAGACCTTGCCCTTGCCCACCAGCTTATCGAAGGTTGCCTGTAGTCCATCGCGCGCAGCGCTCACCGCCCCGTCTCGCTTGTCAAACAGCGCGACTTGCAAGCCAGCCTGGGCAGCAATCTGCGCAATCCCCACCCCCATTACCCCGGTGCCGACGATTCCCACCCGGTTCACTTCTCTTGACATTACAACTCTCCCCGGTAATTCGGTTTGCGCTTCTCTATGAACGCAGCCGCCCCTTCCTTCTGATCCGCAGTATCGAAGAGCATTTGGAAGGCTTTCCGCTCAAGGACCAGTGCGCTATCCAAAGGCAAATCGGCACCCGCGAGTACCGTCTCCTTGATCTGTTCCAGCGCCAGCGAGGGTAGAGACGCAATCTCGTGGGCCAGTGCCTTGGCGCGCTCCAAGGTCTGGTCGTCTGCCACAACTTCACTGACTAGCCCCATACGTAGAGCCTCAGGCGCCGAAACCAGGCACCCGGTCATCAGCATGCGCATGGCCTGGAACTTGCCTACCGCCCGAACGAGGCGCTGCGTCCCGCCAGCCCCGGGCATTAGGCCCAGTTTGACCTCAGGCTGACCGAATCGAGCCGTCTCTCCCGCCACGATAATGTCGCAGTGCATGGCAAGTTCGCAGCCACCGCCCAAGGCGAATCCGTTCACCGCGGCGATTACCGGCTTGGGGCAAAGCGCAATAGGCTCCCAAAAGCGCTCGTTGTGGCGCTGATGCATCTCGGCAGGGGACACCGTAGCGAACTCCTTGACGTCGGCCCCAGCCACGAAGACGTGCTCGCCGCCCGTCAGCACAATGGCCCTCACCTCATCTCGGTGAGCCAGAGACGAGAAATGTTCGGCTAACTGACGCCTGATCGCAGCATTGAGCGCATTCTTGGCCTCTGGTCGATCGATTCGAACCACGGCTACACCATCGACTAGTGACGCCAGGTAAGCCTCGGCTAGCTGTTGCTTGTCATTCATGTAACACCTAACTGTTAATATGTCCGCTATACGGACTTTTATTTTGCTATATCATTAAATTACACACTTTCCTGAAAGACTGTCAATGAAACCCTAGGTGCCGGAGCAACCCCCTATTCATCTCAAGGCAAAGAGGATCAAGCAGTAGCCATGGCATGCTACGAAAGTACAAAAAAATCATTATGTCTGCAATGCAGACTTTTCGTTCGATTGATTGACATTTTCAGAGCAATGCACGCAAACTCTTTCCCTAGTTACTTGCGGCCGGAGCGAGGCTCGGTGAAAAAAAGAGACAGTGGCGACTTCCAGATCGTGGTGGACCTAATCCATACAGAGGAAGAACAGGAGAAAGACCGACAGTTCGTGACATCGCTGGCAAGAGGGCTGGAGCTGCTACGTTGCTTCACCCCGCGTGACAGCATGCTCAGCAATCTCGATCTGGCAAGAAAGACGGGGCTTCCGCGTCCTACAGTGAGCAGGCTGACGCACACGCTAGCTAGACTAGGCTATCTACGCCCTCTACCACGCGGGAAATATCAACTGGATGTAGGCGTTATGTCCTTTGGCTACTCCATGATATCCAATCTGCCGATTCGCTCGGTTGCACAGCCATTGATGATCAACCTCGCTAACGAGGTAGGCGCAACCGTATCCATGTCCGCCCGAGACCGTCTCGATATGGTCTACCTGGACGTGGTACAGAGCGCCCTACGTTCGACCATTCGCCGCCAGATAGGGACACGTCTCCCTATTCATCAGAGTTCAGCGGGACGAGCTTGCCTAGCAGCCATGCCTCAAGATGAAGCCGAGGTGATAATGGAACATATCAAGGAGAGCAGCCCAAAGGAGTGGCCAAGCATACGCAGAGCGCTGGAGCGTGCCTTTAGGGACTACGCAGACTATGGTTATTGTCTTTCGATCGGCGAGTGGCAACGAAAAGTGAATGCGGTTGCAGTCCCTCTTAGCCATCCGCAACTGGGCATCCTGTCATTCAACTGCGGGGGTCCAGAATTTCAGATTTCCCGCGAAAAGCTTGAAGAGTCCATCGGCCCAAGACTGGTACAGATGGTCAATGATATAGAAACGCAGATCTCGTGAACTACGAGACATACTAGGTAGTAGTCAAAAATAAAATCAGCGAGGAAAGATTATGATTCGCGACCAGGAAACAATGCAGATCCTTCTGGATTCCATTCGAAGCTTCATCAATGAAGCCCTCATTCCCCGAGAGGAGGAGGTTTCCGAGACAGATGAGATCCCTGAGGATATAATATCTCAGATGCGTGATATGGGACTCTTTGGACTCACCATTCCTGAGGAGTTTGGTGGACTCGGCGTTACCATGGAAGAAGAGGTCAATATTGCCTTTGAACTGGGTCACACGTCCCCAGCGTTCCGTTCCTTCATCGGTACAAATAATGGCATCGGCTCTATCGGCATTCTGCTGGACGGTACTGATGTGCAAAAATCTACCTATCTGCCTAGATTGGCGAGCGGCGATATTCTCGGCGCTTTCTGTCTAACGGAACCCGATTCAGGATCCGATGCGGCGTCACTGAGAACCACCGCCGTCAGGGATGGGAATGATTACATTATTAACGGCACCAAGCGTTACATCACCAACGCCCCACATGCTGGAATTTTTACCGTCATGGCGCGTACCAATCCCGATATCAAAGGTGCCAAGGGTATAAGCGCATTTATTGTAGACTCCGATGTAAAAGGAATCACCATTGGCAAGCGGGACAAAAAAATGGGCCAGAAAGGCGCACACACAGCTGATGTAATCTTCGATAATGTGCGTGTCCCGGCCAGTGCTTTGATAGGTGAGAAAGAAGGAGTCGGGTTCAAAACTGCTATGAAGGTGCTTGACAAGGGGCGTCTACACATAGCTGCCATAGCTGTAGGAGCCGCCGAACGCGTGCTGGAGGACTCCCTACGGTACGCCATGGAAAGAAAGCAATTTGGTCGCACCATTTCTGACTTCCAGTTGATTCAAGGCATGCTGGCTGATTCTAAGGCTGAAATCTATGCTGCCAAATGCATGGTACTGGATGCAGCGCGTAAACGTGACGAAGGTTTGGACGTTAGCACCGAGGCCTCCTGTGCCAAGATGTTCGCCACTGAAATGTGTAGTCGAGTCGCCGACAAGGGGGTTCAGATCCATGGCGGCGCTGGCTATATTAGTGAATATGCCGTTGAGCGATTCTATCGCGATGTACGTCTTTTCCGGCTTTATGAAGGCACTACCCAAATCCAACAGGTGATCATCTCTCGTAATATGATCCGAGAGGCGGAGGCATAACTCAATTGACTGCCAACCATAACTGCGGACTCCAATTGGCCACGCAACCAACATCTTAAACACTAAAAATAATACACTGCCAATTGAAAAGCATGTAATAGAAGAATAGAAAAACACTTTATAGTTGCAACTCGCCCATCCGCTGCTTAAATGGAATGCCATTTTCAAAATGGCATTCACATTAACAATTTAACTTTTCACAGATATTTAAAAATCAAAACCCCCTAAAAATATAAAGCCTTCACTCGATATAACCTGCTACAGGGATTCTTCTTTCAGCGTCGATTAGAACCCGACCTAACTGAGGACAGATCATGAAACAAGCAAGATTCAGATCATCGACATCCTAGCCGAGTATGAAGCGGGCGCGAAGTGTGCGAACTTGTGCCGCAAACACGGCAGGTCGGAAGGAATCTTACTGAAAAACCAAGTTAGACAATATAATATTATCGGAAGCGAAGCGTCTAAAGCCCCTTGAGGACAAGAACGCGAAGCTCAAGAAGTCACTGGCTGAACAGATGCTCGATCTGACCGCTATGAAGGAACTGGTTTCAAAAAGTGGTGACGCCCGCCGTAACGCGCGAGACTGTCTCACATTTGAGGAACTCGCTTGGTATCTCTGAGCGTCGGGCCTGCCGGATAGTGGGGGGGTGGATCGCAAGATGGTTCGATATCGGTTTCTGAATCGCTCCAGAGTGTCCCACTTTGCATTACCATATCTTGAACTCAAGAACAGTCATCCTCAATTGGCAAGCCAGCGTTACCATGAAGGGTGCAATCAAAAGCTCTCTGCGATAGTAATTTGGTCGTATAAGCTTATTTTCGCATGCCTTAAGAACAGATGTTCGGCTTTCGAACTTTCCTTTTACCCCTTAAGCTTGTGGGATTCGATTCGATAGATAGCGAGGAATGTTCCAGTCATGCCCAGCAAGGAAGAAATGCTCAACCCTGATGATCGCGACTTCGTCACTGCGCTCGCCAGCGGGCTCGAGGTGATACTCGCCTTCGATCAGCAATCACCACGGATGACGTTGAGCGAGGTCGCTGCCAAGACGGGAATGAATCGTGCGCGTGCAC
>PBTE01000106.1 GCA_002726515.1 Planctomycetaceae bacterium
CCGCTGCGGGGATCACGCGGCGCGGATGGCTTTCAAAATCCACCTCGACAATATCGTCGCCGATGACGCGCGTGCCGAAATTCAGCGCTTGCTGCTTCATCAGTTCCATCAATTCGACACCCTGCACAGCATAATGCAGTTGACCGTCTTTCATGTGGTCTGGAGCCGGAGGCAGGTTCCAATGTCGATCCTTGTCGACGGCACTTTCGATGAAGGCGCGCACATTTCCGAAGGGAAATCCAGGATAGTTTTCGACCTCTGTCGTAAAAGCGAGTTGGCCTAAAGGGATCATCGCGGTTTGCACGGTTCCCTCAAAGACCAAAGGATTCAAATTCGCTCGTGCCGCATAGATGGCGGCTGACCAGCCGGCAGGTCCACTACCGATAATCACAACTTTCTCTGCCACGTGTAAGCCTCCTCTTGCCAGCGATCTTCATTCCAGGTTTGGTGACCACCCGGACTCAAAAGGGACATTATAGGGCGCTGTGCTTGTTCGTCCAGTTCTCAACCCGGGAAGTTCCTCTGTCGGTTTCGCTAAAGCTTGGTATGATAAAATCCGGGAATTCATGTCGACGTGGCAACTGAATTTAGTAATTAATCTGCAACTCGCAAAGCAAGGCGCATTTTCGATGAGCACGCTCCTGATAGCAATTCTATCTTTTGTCGGTTTCATCGCGGCATACCATACCTACGGGCGCTGGTTAGCTCGCCGGATTTTTGACCTGGACATTGATACCCCGGTACCCAGTCAGCAGTTGAGAGATAACGTCGATTTCATTCCCACCAAGAAAGAAGTCATCTTTGGACATCACTTTACGAGTATTGCAGGTACCGGACCTATCGTAGGGCCGGCCATCGCAGTCTTTTGGGGTTGGTTACCAGCCTTGATTTGGGTCGTGTTTGGATCCATTTTCATCGGTGCCGTCCACGATTTTGGAGCGCTCGTCGTGTCTCTACGTAATCGGGGTCAAACAGTTGGAGAAGTGGCTGGTCGCTTGATTTCACCACGTGCCCGGGTGCTGTTCCTGTTGATTCTGTTTGCAGCCCTCACCGTCGTACTGGCCATTTTCGGTCTGGTCATTGCAGTGATCTTTAAGCTGTATCCCGCCGCGGTACTGTCTGTCTGGATCGAGATTCCCATTGCCCTGGCCATCGGATTTTGGGTCTATCGACGAGGAGGTGGTCTCTTGATTCCCTCGATTGTTGCCCTGATTCTTCTATATCTGGCTATCTACGTCGGCGTTTACTACCTGCCGATTACGTTACCTGTCAGCAATCCTGTAGTTGTCTGGACACTAGTCCTTATGACGTACTGTTATTTTGCCTCCGTGCTACCCGTCTGGACCCTGCTACAACCTCGCGACTATATCAACAGCCATCAACTGCTGGTAGCGTTAACGCTGCTGGTTGCCGGCATTGTCTATGCCACGAGCACAGGAAAAGCCGACTTGCTTTCCAGCGCCCCGGCCATTGCGGAAAACTTGCCGTTGGGAGCTCCCCCGATTTGGCCATTTCTGTTCATCACGATCGCCTGTGGTGCTGTCAGTGGCTTTCATTGCCTAGTAAGCAGTGGTACGTCGAGTAAACAGATTTCCTCGGAACCAGACGCCCAATATGTGGGCTACGGCGCTATGCTGCTCGAAGGCGCCTTGGCTGTGATCGTCATCCTCGCCTGCTGCGCAGGCGTGGGTATGGGGGTAACCCACGAGGGAACTGTACTGACAGGTCTAGAAGCTTGGCATACCAAGTACGACGTCAGTGGCTCCTGGGCTGGCTTTGGACTGGGGCAAAAGGTGGGTGCTTTTGTTGACGGTGGTGCCAATTTCGTCAGTACCCTGGGAATTCCCCTGGAATTAGCCATTGGGATCATTGCGGTACTGGTCGCCAGTTTTGCAGCCACCACCCTCGACACCGCCACCCGGCTTCAGCGCTACGTGGTTCAGGAGCTGGCGAACACAGTCCAGTTCACACCGCTGGCCAACAAGTATTTAGCAACAGCGGTCTGCGTCTGCGTCGGTGGAGCCATGGCCATGATTCCCGCACCCGGAAAATCTCCTGGCACCGGTGGATTGATCCTCTGGCCGCTGTTTGGCGCAACCAACCAGTTACTGGCTGGCCTGGCTTTCATGGTGACAGTGTTCTACCTCTGGCGACGTAACAAACCAATCTGGTTTGCTTTCATTCCTATGGTCATCATGCTGATCATGCCGGCCTGGGCATTGCTCTGGCAATTATTCCACACCAACTCCGATCCCAACCTCACCGGTTGGTTCTGGCCACTGTGCCTGATGATCAGAGGACAGGAAGCCTGGGCCTGGAAAAATTCCCACCTGCTGTTCGGTGTGGGAGTCCTCGTTATGTTTCTACAGATCTGGATGGTCATTGAGGGCACGCTCATTTGGACCCGTGCCAAGGGAGTTCTAGAAGAAGGCTTGCCGCCTTTACCTGTAAAGACGGATACCGGAATGGCGACGACCGGTGGGAGATCGTGTTGAGAAACGCAAGCGTCAAAAACTCTGAGTGGCCTAAGTTTCCGGTTGTAACACGAATCGAAACAACCCCGGCAAGCTCAAAAGACTCAACACGTCACAAGAGATTTTCCTGGTTTCAGTGAAAACTCGCTTACGTTGCAATGGGGGGCGACTCTACTTCTCAACCGACGAAGTGATTTCAAAAGCCTTATGACCCTTATAGGATCCCGGCCGAGCGTTGAACTTGTGAATTCCCTGGACAGTCACCGGCAATAGATGGCTGCTATCCTGATCGGTAGCTATCAGGTCGCCAACACGTAGATCGATGAGGTCAGATGTTGAGATCTTCGCCTGAGCCAATTCAACCACCACATCAACCGCGACCCCTCCCAATTGGTTCCTGACTCTATGTTGCGACTCTTCTAAAAGCGTTTGACTCACCGAACCAACCCCACTGTGGGAAGTCAGCTTACCACTCACGCGTTCCAGAGAATCGCATGGAATACAGACGTTCATCATACCGCGCGCTCCGCCGAGCATGATTTCAAAACTGATCAACACCACTACGTCGTTCGGGGGCAGCAACTGCACCCGTTGCGGATTGCTCTCGACCCGGCGCACTGACAACTCCAGGTCAATAATTTTTTCCCAAGCATCGTGTAGTTCCTTGAGAAATAAATCCGTGATGCGACGCACGAGTCTGAGCTCGATCTCGGTCAACGGACGGCGTGACGGCGGACCAGTATCTTTTCCGCCTCCCAACAACCTATCGATGATTGGATAAAGAATCGAGGGATTGATATCCAGGATTAGAGGTCCGTCCAACGGCTCGGCGTGAAGCAAATTAAAACAACTTGGATTCTCCAAACTGAATACAAATTCGCTGTAAGTCAACTGTGCCACGCCGGTTAATTTGACGTCAACCATGCTCCCCAACAACGTCGAAAGTGACGCTCCGAAGTTTCTCCCACACCCCTCGTGCAAAGACTGCATTGCCTGCATCTGTTCCTTGCTTACACGATCGGGCCGTTTGAAGTCATAGGCGGTCACTCTTTTTCGCACCGGGGCTTTGGATTCTGATAAACCAGAATCCGCTGGAGGAAGGACAGATCCTTTCAACCGCAATTCCGTAACAGAGTCGTCCGGAACAGACGTCGTTTCCGTCAGGTCGCGAGCACCCAACAAGCTTGCCACTTCGTTTTGACTCAGAGTTTCCTTGCCCACCGTGAAGTCTCCATGAAGGAAATTTATTCCCGAACGTGTCCCGATCCATAGACGACATATTTGTAACTTGTCAATTCTTTAAGACCACAGGGACCACGGGCGTGAAATTTGTCCGTGCTGATACCGATTTCGGCACCCAATCCGAATTGGCTACCATCGTTAAAACGAGTGCTGGCATTAACCATGACTGCTGAACTGTCGACTCGAGCTACGAATTCCCGGGCCGTTTGCAAATCTCGCGTAACAATGGTGTCTGTATGTCCTGACCCGTAGAGATTTACGTGCCGCACCGCCTCGTCCAGCGAGCCGACTACTTTCACCGAAATGATTGGAGCCAGATATTCCGTTGAGTAATCATCTTCGCTCGCCACGTTGGCGGAGTTAATCAGTTCGACAGTTCTTTCATCACCCCGCAACTCCACCCCTTCCGCGGCCAATATGGATCCAATTCGCGGCAAAAATTCGGCAGCCAAATCTGCGTGAACCAACAGTGACTCACATGCGTTGCACACGCCGTATCGCTGACACTTTGAATTCACCACAATTTGCTCCGCCATGTCGGTATCGGCCTGCGCGTCGACGTAGACATGGCAGTTACCTGAAAAGTGCTTTATCACGGGCATCGTGGCCTCACGGGCAACGCGGCGAATCAGCCCCTCGCCACCGCGAGGAATGGCCACGTCGATATTGTCGCGCATACTCAGGAAGTGTCCCACCGCTTCACGGTCGGTCGTGCTTACCAACTGGACCGAACTGTCAGGCAAGTTGACCGACTGAGCAACAGCGCTGAGAATATTGACAATGGCGCGACTCGAATGAATGGCTTCCTTTCCGCCACGTAGAATGACGGCGTTACCACTCTTGACACATATAGCAGCAGCATCGGCGGTCACGTTAGGACGAGATTCGTACACGAAAAATACTACACCAAGGGGAACGCGAACTTTCGATACCTCCAAACCATTAGGGCGAACAGAGGATTCGATGACTTCTCCGATCGGGTCGGGGAGCGATGCTATTTCTTCGAGTCCACGAGCAAGGTCTTCGATTCGTTCATCCGTTAGTCGCAGGCGATCGGTTTGAGCATCTGTCAAGCCATAACTGGAAGCTGCTTCCAGATCCTTTTGGTTTGCAATCTGCAACTCCCGGGTCTGCTGCCGAATCTGGAGGGCCGAACTTCTAAGCCAAAGATTCTTTTGATGGCCACCAATACACTGAAGTCCGGCAGCCGCTCGTTTAGCTTTCCTGGCAACCTCTGCACAATAGTCGGCAAGCTTGCCACTTTCGGCCACAGCCATCGCGTAACCTTGAAGCAAGAAACGAAGGAAGTGAAAGAAGAGGAACGACCGTGTGACGTCCAACAACAGGGTAAACAGTATCGGCCAAGAGGCACATCGCGTCAATGTCGGAGAGGCAGGGACTTCGACAACCGCTACCTGCAGGAGTTACTGCTCGGGATGCCATCTTCTTAACGCCGCAAAAAATTCCCGTACCGTGCAACAGATAGCACCCGTCCCTTGGAGCATTCAAATTTGTCGGTTGTGCCAGCTGTTGTCGCTAGCGTTGTGTTACTCCAGTCCACCCGTCGTCAGAAATAAATTCAAAGCATCACGCACCTCCTGCACATCGTGTACACGCAGGATTTGAATACGTTGTCTGGCAAGCGTCAAGGAAACTCCGAGGGTGCCGGCCAACCGACTTCGCTGTTTGTCGCCGATCACGTTCGCAATGTACCCCTTGCGGGAATGGCCAATTAGAAGAGGGCAACCCAGACGGTGAAACTGAGAACAACTCCGCAGCAACTCCAAGTTATGCTCATGCGTCTTACCAAATCCTATCCCCGGATCAAGACAAATCCGTCGGGAATCGATTCCCTTTCGAACAAGCTCGTCACGCCGACTCTGCAAATACACAAAGATATCCTCCACGACATTCCGGTACGACGGGTTGTCTTGCATATCGTGAGGCGTTCCCTGCATATGCATGGCACATAGGGCTACTCCTGTCTCTTGTGCGACGCTAATCATCTGTTCGTCTTTAAAGCCACACACATCGTTGATGATCTGGGCACCAGCCCGCACAGCTTCACGAGCCACGATCGCCTTTGAGGTGTCAATCGAAATGGGAACAGCCACCCGCTGGCTCAACTCTTGGATCACGGGAACCACACGTTTCAATTCCTCCTCCACGTCAACGGATGTTGAATACGGTCGCGTACTTTCACCGCCAACATCCAGGATATCCGCACCTTCGCCCACCAGGCGGACCCCACAGTCAACAGCAGCCTGGAACCCAAAATGCTTTCCACCATCTGAAAAACTGTCGGGAGTCACATTGACGATCCCCATCAGGCACGGAACTTCTCTGAAATGCAACATGCCCCTTGGCAGCTTCCACTGGGAAGCAATTTGTCCGTCGTTTTGGGAATGGCAAGGTGTCATGTGATCATCGTGTCACATTGCATATTTTTGCAAGACAGCAGGTCGATTAGAACGCGTTCCAGTTGACCGCACACAAAGAAAATCGTTTCGCGCGTTTAGAAAACTGACGAAATAGGATCCGACAGGTGTGCTCCCGACAGCTTTAGTGGTGCAGCCAACCTGGTTCCAGCTACCAAGGCATTTCCATTTGACCCACAATCTCGGCCGCCAGACCGACCATGGCGTCCTGCTCGGCGGAGACATTCGACTGTCCGGCTTCCGGTACCAGGGTAGCCGTTTCCATGATTGTCACCAGTGTATCAGGAATTCCAAATGTTCGTTTGATTAACGTAACACCGCGACGATCGAGCCATTGAATTTGAATGGCAAGGCCCGTTTCCAAATCACTCGGTTCGTCAAACACATTTTCAGAAAGAATCCGTTTTCTGACGGAGGTTATGCTACCCTGTAACACGCTATCCGCCGCCGATGTACTTACTACTTTGTAGGGCGTCGACCGTTCAATTTCTTTGACAACAGCCTCCGTCAGCCATTCCCCCAGATGACGACGGAATGTTTCCGATGTAAAGACCGGTACGTGTACCGTCTGAATGTCCGGTCGGTAGAGGGCCTGCCTGCCAACGCGGTAACCAACGCAGCCTGTAAAAATAAATCCGCAGACGACCCAACAAAAACAGGTCACTTGTTTTGTTCGAACCCCGGTAAAGTGTCCCACTGCATACCCGTCTAGGGTTGGATGATTGGTTCAGGATTTTCCAGCAAGGGCGGTAATTCTTCCCCCTGTCGGTCCAGAAATCCTTTGATTGCTGACAATCTGGAGGGAGATTCATTGACCTCCGTACTAAGTTCTTCAAGCCGCTGTTGCGCCTCGCTCGCCACCTTGGTTCCCTCGTATGTACGGGCGATGCGGTCATAGTAAAAGCGAGCTCCTTGAGTCTCTCGGCGCCGATCATAATATTGAGCGTGTAACCAGTCTCGATCGGCCAACCGCGCGTGCACTTCCGCAAACGATTGGTCGACCATTTCCCGTTTTTCTTCATACTCTTGATGAAATTGTCGCTTGATTCTTTTAACTAACTTCGTAGCCTCCTGTAGTGGCTTCTCGTCGTAATTCGGGCCTTGGTAAATCAACAACTTGCATTTGAGTCCGAGCAAGTGGGCATCGAATTGATGTTCGCTGTCAGGAAAAGCATCACGCAGGTCCGTGTAGAGTTGATCGGCACGGTGGTAGTTTTCCGCCTTGAAATACGCGTTGCCAGCTGCAATGGTTGCGTCATCTGAAAGTTTTCCCGCAGGATCATCAATTCGAATCCTGTCAAACAGTTTGACGGCGTGACCGAAAGTGTCGAAACGGGGAAGCGCTGAATTCGACAGGTTGGGCCGCAACCTGCGTGTCGGTTTTGCCCGGTGTGTGGCCAGCCAGTACTTTGCGATCTCGAAACGCCGCACGCTAATTAAATCTAAATATCGCGAGTTGGGGTACTTTTTGACGATTGCTTCATAGCGGTCCTCTGCCTCGGGATAGTCATCGGAAAAGTAGTAGCACTCGGCCTCCTTGAACAAGGCATCTTCTTCCAATGCCGAATCAGGCCAGGCATTGGCTGCCGTGCCATAGGTCTCAGCAGTCTCCAACAACTGTTCCTGTCGCGTTTCACCAGACGCACTTATGGCTTCGCGATAAGACCGCTCGGCATCTTCATACACTTTCCTCGCCCGGTCCCGACTGGGCCCCTTGCCGATGGCCGCCTTGTATTGGTCGAGGACATTCCTGGGCCGGAACGGACTGGAGTCCTTGATCGGCTTCTCAACAAGTTCGTCCGAGGACGCATCATCAAACGAAGCAGTTTGAATTTTTTCGTCTCCGTTCCCCAGGGGTCTTCCGGAGGCATTGTAATACTGTCCGGTGTCGGCCAGGTGGTAACCTCGCCCCGGTACGTATTTTGCATGTTGACGATTATGCTCCCACGAGCGATCTTGTTCTCGTGCGATTTCATATGCCTTGATGACATCTGATTTTTGATCAACCAATCCATCGGACCGGAATCGACATCCCAGGCAAAGCACAACGAGCACACCAATCAGCGTCACTTTGAATCCATACCGATTGAAATTTTCGGCCGTTCTCATGTCCATTACAAACCTGCTTGAATTCTGTTTCTATATTGACGAACGTCAGCTTCCAATTGTGCAACAACAGGGAACCTGTGGCATCATCACGGCTTCTTCTACGGAATTGCTACCGTTGAAGGAAGCAACCTTATTCGAGGCGACTCTCGTGCGCAGTCCGAAACGGACCTAGGATATGTTGGAAGCGGTAAAAGTAGGCGACCAGGCTCTGTAGGGTCAAGATCAGACAGGTGCTCCCAGTAGGATCCTTCTTGTCACAGCGTTTCTCACCTGGAAAACGCAGCCTTGCAAAGACATGCATCACAAGCTATCGCCGCTAGTGATGCTTTCAGTAGACGCCCTAAAACAAGAGCTGGTGGAAGTCTTCCAAAGATCCCGGCCCCATGTGGGTTGGACTTCCAGCAAAGCGGTGTCTTAAGAAGGGTCATTGAAGACGGTTGCAGGGCCTTCCCTCCTGCGCCAGGCATCCCGCTTCAGACAGTTTCACTTTCGGAATCTGTCGGCACCTCGATACGGACCTTTTGAATCCTTCTCTTGGAAGCTTCCGATACCGTGATCGTGGTCTGCTCCCAATGGACTTGTTCCCCCACCTGAGGAATTCGTCCCAGCTGCATCGAGACGAAGCCTCCGATCGTATCGAATTCGTCTTCCTCGGGAAGGTCGAGTCCCAATTGCTCATTAATTTCATCGACGTGAACTCTTGCCGACAGTTCCACTGCCCCATCTTCCAGAGAAATAGCGTCCTCGACCAACCCGTAGTCGTGCTCATCCATAATTTCACCCACAATTTCTTCGAGCACGTCTTCTATCGTGACAATACCTTCCACGGAATGATATTCGTCGACCACAATGGCAATGTGATTCCTTGAGACCTGGAATTCTTGCAACAGGTCGTCCACCGGTTTACTCTTGGGAACGAATTCGGGTTTCCTGAGTAGGTCACGGACGACTTCTTCACCTTCTGGTGTATGACCAATAAATTTGGGTAGCAAATCCTTGACGTGCAGAATACCGATCACGTTGTCGAGTTCGCGTTCATAAACAGGAATGCGCGTGCGGCGAGTTTCTGTGGCAAATTGCAGCAATTCTTCCCAATTGAGTGACACTTCCATGGCGTCCACTTCCGAGCGAGGTGTCATGATGTCCGCCACGTCAACATCACTCAACTCGATGACTCCCTCGATCATTTCGCCTGCGTCCTCTTCCAGCAATCCGTCCCGCATGCCTTCGGTCACGATGGTCCGAATTTCTTCTTCAAGATCCTCTTCCGTCAGCTTTTCTCTTCTGCGACCAGCCAAACGATGCAACACGCTATCAACGGCTTGAAAACCCAGGCCCACCGGTTGCAGAAGCCAAGCGGTGTACTTCCAGACACGCCAAGTATGGAACAAAAACGGTGACGACCAAAGCCGGGCGAGCGTGGCAGGAACCCAAACCGTCGCGACAAGCAAAAGTGTCCCGCCTATCAACAAATCAAGAAAAATCCAGTTGGTGGGATCTCGGGATTGGCTGAACGACCCCCGCACCCTCCACGCGATTCCAGCGCCGAGAAACAGTGTTTGTCCAAAGACTTTCAGATTCTCAACACCCAGGGTAACATCCTCATATTGATCGAGAATCTCCCCAAGCAACTTTCGCCGCTGGCGTGCCCGGCAATACATGTCGAGATCGTGTCGGGAAAACTCTTGAAGAACCCTCGTGCCACAAGCCGAGATACTCGCCAGCAAAAAACCTCCGGTAGCCAGCCAGATTAATCCGTCAGGCATCACCAAAGCCATCCTCCCCATCAACCGATTGCATATGCCATTGGAAATCAGAAATCTCTAACGTTTCACTCGCTCTTGTTCGTCATAGGATATAACCAGATTTTCCTGAGCCAAATAGAATTTCTCTCGAGATCTCATCTCTTGTCTCGGCTCGTGCTGGCTATCGTCATAACCCACCAGATGCAAGACTCCGTGGACCACGTAGAGGAGCAATTCATTGGCAGCCGTCCAGCCAAAATGTTCCGCTACGTGACCCGCCGTCTCTGCACTGACAACAACCTCTCCTTCCAATTTTTCAGAATCGACATGCGATAGAAAGCTCAACACATCCGTAGGATAGTCATGATTCAGGTACTGCCGGTTCAACTCATGGATCGTTACGTCATCAACGATCGCAATACTCAGCTGAGCAGATGGAATTCCTTCTTCCTTCAATATGCGAATCGCCAGGGTTTCGATCTGTTGCAAGTCCAAATCGATCAAATTCTGGCGATTACTAATTTCGACGACAAACATCGCGAACCTAGGCAGTATGTTGATTGGGATATTTTACACGTCCATGGAATACAGCGGTCAATGACTTTGCCAAACTGGCTTCGATCGTGTGCAATTCCGAGAGCGTCAATCCGCAGTCGTCAAATTCGCCTTCCAACAGACGTTTCATGGCTATCTCTTCAACCAGACTTTCAATGCGGGCTGGTGCCGGATCAACGAGTGTACGACTGGCACTTTCCACCGCATCCGCCAGCATCAACACACCTGCTTCCTTGTTCTGTGGCTTGGGACCCGGATAACGAAAAGTACTCTCGTCCACCTCTTCGCCGTTGGGATCGTCCTTACTCTTTCCCTTGGCTTGATCAAAGAAATATTCCACCAGGCTTGTACCATGGTGCTGTTCGATGAAGTCGACGATTGAATGCGGCAAGTGGTGCTGGCGAGCCAAATCAGCACCATCTTTCACGTGAGCGATGATGACGAGCGTACTCATCGCCGGCACCAACGATTCATGCTGACTTCCTGATTCCCCTTGGTTTTCGGCGAAGTAACCCGGCTTCAACATCTTACCGATGTCATGGAAATAGGCTCCAACCCGAACTAACAATCCGTTGGCCCCAATCGAATCGGCTGCAGCCTCGGCAATCGAGGCAACATTGATTGAATGATTGTAGGTACCCGGGGCCCGACGAACCAGTTCCTGCAATAAAGGATGAGCGGCATCACCCAGTTCAAGCAAGCTGATTTCCGTCTGGACATCAAATAGACTTTCTACAAACGGCAACAGTCCGGTCATCAGAACTCCGGCCAAAAAACAAAAAAATCCATACAGCGCAGCGTTGGCAAGCAAGGTGGTCCCCAGGGGATAACCCGAAACCAGACTCGCTCCCAAAGTGGTAGCAAATGAAACTAAACCCGCACAACTACCGATGTAAATCAACTTCGTGCGACTACGAATGTGGGCCGACATTTGGATCGCAGTGGCAGAACTGGCGACGTAGATGACAAACTCGTTCAGTCCACGTCCCGTCGTCAACACCACAACCAAGGCTATGCCAGCAGTGAGCACCAGAGCCAGATCCTGTTGGTAAGCAATGGTAATGATGGTTCCGAACATCAAGAGGGGTACAATTTCGGCGCGCCACTCTGTCAGAATCGGAATCTGAGCCAGGGAAACCAAAAGGACGTAAAGGGATACAATGGTGACGAAATGCCGCAGATCTTTGAGTAAACGCTGTTTACGCTGCGCGATATAAAATCCGCACAGGGCGTAAATCGCGGCATACATGCCCAAACTGGCAAGGCTGCCATACACAATTTCAGATTTGGTGCGTTGTTGCACAAAAGCACGGTGTTCCAATCGCAAAAGTTCAATGTCGTCCTTTGTGAAAGGCACACCAGTCGCCAACTGCGGCAGTGCTTCCCCGGCTAGAAACTTCTCTTTGACCGTATCGATCCCATTAGCGGCAAGCTCAGCGGCATGACGTGCCACTCGATCGGACGCCACGGGATTGTGTACCAGTGTAGGTTTCAACTGTTGCTCAAACCACTGATAGACATACTTCGCAATCACTTCTGACTTCAACTGGGCAACCAATTCCTCTAACAGTCCGGCACCGATTTCGGCGATCCGGACATCCTCGACTTCGATCGGTGACAAAGGTTCATCTCCCCCCACGGAATAGACGAACAATTGATTGTCCACGATACGGCACTCAACATCTCTCCCTTCCGGTTGAACGATGATCTGTTTGTTGCTGCCACGGTCGTGCTCCAGTTTTTCCAGCAATCCGTTTCGTTCGAAATCGAGCAGAGCTCGCTCGATCGCCTTTTCGAATTCTGCCAAGTCCGCGTCCTTGACCAGGGCCTCACGAAATTCTTCGAAGGCCGCAATGGATTCCGTTTCTGATCGTTTGGCTGCTTCTTCTTCCTGACGATCCAAGAACTTGTTCCAGACAGATGGATCGACATCCGCGAACGATTCGGCCCGAATCACCTGAAACACCTGGTCTTTCAAGGTAAAACGCAAATTTTCCAACTGCTTTTGGTGGTGCTCATAGACGTTGAGTGCCTGTGACTTCGCCCGCTCTTGGGCCCGATCTTTCGCGATTTTTGTCTGATCCCAATCGTCACGTTCGAAATCAACACGAGCAACAATCCTTCGAGTGGGAAAGTCCCAGGTGCGGTAGGTCATCGGTGGCTGCCAGCCCTTCGTGACCAGCCACATCAAGGAGGCAGCAAGAAAACAGATCCCTAGACGGACTAGTACGTCATCTCTGCGCAAATATTTAATCGTGCGCAGGAACAGCCCGGGGGGTAACTCGACCGAGGCTACACGTTTGGATCGATTTCGACTTTGACTGCCTGAAGACATAAACTCGGAGTGGCTGAGTCAACTAACGCCGCTTCCTGGGATTTTCATCGTAGGCCCGAACTATTTTCTGCACAAGTGGATGTCGAACAATGTCCGCCCGGGTGAGCTCTACACTACAGAAGCCCTCGATATTTTTCAGACGCGTTAACGCGTCTGACATACCACTCCTTGTGTGAGTTGGTAAATCGACTTGGGTGATATCACCGGATACGACTACCTTCGATCCACGCCCCATCCTTGTTAGAAACATCTTCATCTGAGGCACGGTGGTATTCTGCGCTTCGTCAAGAATGATAAATGATTCATTCAAGGTTCTACCCCGCATATACGCCAAAGGGATCA
>PBTE01000107.1 GCA_002726515.1 Planctomycetaceae bacterium
CAGAATGTGACTGCGAAGATAAAAACAGCGTCCAGCCCGGAGGGTTAAAAGGCTTCCGTGCCCCCGTTTTCCCCTTCCATGGTGACTTGCTTCCCAACCAGGCGACACGGACAGGTGGGGGGGCTTGGGAGTCCTTGCCCTACCGGGCGTGGACGCGTGTTTTTCAGGTAAATTTGATTTGTGATTCTGCGACCCGTTGGTCGCAGTCTGCCTCCTGTTTAATCCGCTAACTCATCCAGCAAGCGACGAAAATCCGAAATATGGGTTCCGAGGTGTTCGACCCAGGCACTGGGTTGCCAGATTTCGAGACACACTCCCGCACCAATGATCAACACTTCGGTGCCCGCATCGACTCCGAGGAATTCGCGAAACCCTTCGGGTATCAGTAAACGGCCTCGTTCCGAGACTTCGACGTCGCGATTTCGAGTTGAAAGCAGTCGCCCCAGCAACTGCACCTGTTCGAGCTTGCCTTCCAGTCTGCCGGCACGCATTTTGGTTTGAACCAGATCGACTCCGCTGCGAAGTTTCGACTCCCAGGTCGCAGAATTCCACAAACTTAAGGAACCTGGAGACTCCTTCACTAAAATGCAACGTTTGCCTTCGAACGTCAGCGCCTGTACCAAGTCTGCTGGAATCGAGAGGCGAAACCGATCGTCCAAAGTGCGACGATATTCGCCCAGAATGAATTCTTCGCTCTTTGCCATTGCTAACTACCGTTCGCCTCGGGCGAGTGGCGGACGCCGGGTGAAACATGTTTTGGATATTATAAATGGGCATAGTTCCCACAAGCAAGTATCTATAAGGTTCGTTGCGGGTTAAATTCCCACAAAAATGAGTGTATCAGGTAGTTCTGGCTTTGCAACCACCACAGGGGGAAAAAACCGCAGTTTTTGACAGGGCCACCACTGGAACCGTAACCCAAATCAGAATAAGAACTTCAGACGAAAAACCGAGTCGGCTGTGGCGTGCCGGTTCTGGCTTTCGCTGTTTCTTGTCGCCGATAAGAGACTTTTCCTCACTTTTCTTACCCGTGAACGCGAACCGGGAAGTCGGCATTTTTTGCGATTGTCGGTCCTTGGCAGATGAAGAAAAAATGATGACGACAGATAGCGTTGTTAAGCAGGTCGACTTAGTGCTCGCGGTAGGCGGACTCTGCGAACCATCGTGAAACGCCGAAGGTGCTAACGGCCGACTTGGTCGGCTGATCTATCGTTGCCAAGTTTGTGGTGTCAGTTTCATCAATCCACAATAGAGCGAGGCGCATCTCGCGAATTGCTCCAATGGTAGATACGACGCAAGCGATTTGGGCGGTGCCCCTTATTGCCATGTCCGGAGCAACGTGATCTTAACGAAACGGGCGGGCGACGTTTATTCGCCTAAAGTAGACTTGCGGCGTAGAATGTGGTGGTAGTGTTGAGCAAACCGGTGAGCTTCATCCCGGACATATTGCAGTAGGCGAAGAGCAAAAGCGTGTCGGCTGAGACGCAGTGGTGCCTCCGAACCGGGTAAGTAAAGTTCTTCATCACGTTTGGCCAACGAAATCACCACGGGCGGAGGAATCTGCAGTTCGGTGAAGGCGGCCATTGCCGCATTCAATTGCCCCTTGCCGCCGTCAATCAGCAATACGTCAGGTAGAACCTCTGACTGATCGTGCAGGTGTTGGAAACGCCGCGAGACCACTTCATGCATGCTTTGATAGTCATCAATTCCTTCGACTTCTCGAATTCGATAACGACGATAGCCTTGTTTGCAGGGAAGGCCGTCGATGAATTGTACAAGGCTGGCAACCGTTTCGGTTCCTCCCAGGTGAGCGATGTCTACTCCTTCGATGGTGCGCGGAGTGCGGTTCATTTTTAGGATTTTTCTGAGGCCTGCCAGTCCTTTCTTGGGATCGATGTAAAATACCTCGGGCTGCACATGGGTATCCAGCTCGCCACGTTGATCCAGCGTTTCCAGTAAATGGATCTCGTCACGCAGGCGGGCAGCATCTTCAAAGGCGAGGTTGGTGGAGGCGGCCTCCATTTCGCCGCGCAGTTGACTCAGGAGTGTGTTTTTCTTTCCTGCCAGAAACATCTGCAGGCGGCGAATGTCCTTGCGGTAATCTTCCTTGGAAATTTGCAGGTTGCATGGCGCGGTACACTGATCGATACTCGCCAGCAAACAAGGTCGGAACCATTTCCAGCGATCATCCCCGCTGTCAATGTCCAAGGCGCAGGTGCGGAATTTAAAGATGCGTTGCAGGACTTGAACCGCTCCTCGCAGGGCGCCCGCACTCAGGAATGGCCCGTACAGTTTCGCGCCACGCGCTTGCGGTTGGCGAGTCACTTCAATCCGTGGAAAATCCTCACGAGTACCGATCATTAGATAGGGAAAGCTTTTATCGTCCTTGAGTCTTTCGTTGTGCCTGGGCTGGATGTCTTTGATCAAGCGGGATTCTGCCAGCAGCGCGTCGACTTCGCTGTCGCATTCCATGAAATCGACATCGTCAATCTCTTTGATCCAAATGGCGGTTCGCTGCTCTTCTTCAGCAGACTTGTGAAAATAACTGCTTGCTCGTGATTTTAGATTTTTAGCTTTTCCAACGTAAATGACCCGGCCTGCGGCGTCTTTCATCAGGTAGACACCGGGTTTTTGGGGGAACTCCTTAACCTTGGCTGCCGCACGACGGAAACCCGCCCCGACTTCGTTGTCGCTTGTATCTGAATGATTGTCGGTGGAGTCGTCGGAAGTCATGATTCGGCTACTGGACTTGGGCAATGGAGTGGAGTGCCGTTTGAAGTTGGTCGAGCCGTCGACTCATCTCCTCGCGGGCAGACTCCAGGTCTGCGAGCAATTCCGGAGCCACGTACGTGAATATGTACATCTTTACTTTCGGTTCCGTGCCTGACGGTCGAATGGCCACGTAGTTGCCTTCCTGTTGCAGGTCGATGATGACCATGTTGGCCTGAGGCCCTACCAACGTTTCCGTGGAACCGTCGGCCAGCAGGCATTGCCCCGAGAGGTAGTCTCGCAGTCGAGCCACCTCCAGTCCGGCAATGTGCTGCGGGCATTTCTCCCGCAGGGCGACCATGAGTTCTTCCATGCGGACCATGCCTTCGGAGCCTTCCATCTGCACGGTCATCAGCCGTGAGCAGTGGTAACCATGCTGCCAATAGAGGTCGTCAAGTTTTTCATGCAGCGACTGACCATTGGCTTTAACGTTTGCTGTCAGTTCGGCCAGAAGCATCGCCGAGATGGCCGCATCCTTGTCCCGGACATGCGTCCCGGCAAGGTAGCCGTGTGACTCTTCGGCTGCAAATACGAAATTGTCAGGCCCCATTTCGTCGATGGCACCGCCGATCCATTTGAATCCGACAAGTAAATTCCCCACTGTCTGCACTCCGTAGGAATCGCCAATGCGACGAATCATTTCGGTCGTCACCAAAGTTTTGACAAGATAGTGGTCAGCAGTCAGTGACGCTTTGCGCTGTTCCAATACAAAGTCAGCCAATAAAGTCCCAATTTGGTTTCCATTCAACGTTTCCCAACTGGCAGCGGGGTTAAGCTCTTTGGGCGCGGCACAACCGACGCGGTCACAGTCTGGATCCGAAGCCAATACAAGATCGGCCCCCACCTGTTTGGCGCGTTCGATGATGGATTCGAACACCGCCGTGTTTTCCGGATTGGAAACGTGCCCGGGAACGTTGGGAAAGTCCCCGCAGGGTGTGGCATGGTCGGCGAAGACTTCCACATCGTGGAACCCTGCCGCTTTTAGGACCGGGCAGATGGCAGACGCACCCACACCGTGGAGGGGCGAGTAGATGATCTTCAAATCCCGGGGTCCCGGGAAGCTCTGGCTCAGGACGGCGTGCAGAAATTGCCGATCGGTGTCCGCAGTGCAAATCTCGATGGCTCCTTCCTGGACATGCTGCTCGAAGGCTGGTCCTTCCTCGATCGCCTCGACGTTCATCACACGCGCGATAATCTCCTTGTCGTGAGGAGGCAGGATTTGCCCGCCCGTGGACCAATAGACCTTGACCGCATTGTCACTCGGTGGATTGTGGCTGGCGGTGACCATGATCCCGCAGGAGCAGTTTCTCGAACGCACGAGAAAGGAGAGTTCGGGAGTACTGCGATAATCATCCAAAAACAAAACCTGAAAACCAGCCGTGGCCATAATGCGAGCACAGAGTTCGGCAAAATGACGCGAATTGTGCCGGGTATCGTAAGCAACGGCGCAACTGAGGCCCTGACCGTCCGGTTTTTTTTCCAGCAGGTACATTGCAAGGCCCGCAGCACTCTCGCCGATGGTTCGATCATTGATCGCGTTGGACCCGATGGGGTACATCCGCCCGCGTCGTCCTCCCGTCCCAAAAGGAATAACGGTCCAGAAGGCGTCATCCAGAGACTTCCACATGCCATCTTGAACGTGTTGCAGGATCTGATCGTGGTACGCAGAATAATGTGGTCGAGTCATCCAATTACGGATATTCTGGCGTGCGCTGGCAGATAGCTTGTTTTCCGCTACGGCTTGGTCGAGAAGAACCAGCGCTGAGTCATCATCCAAGCGGATCGCCGTGTCCATGTCTTGCTTTTGTCCTTTCCTGTTGGAACTCTAACAACACCCAGCGGTGTTGCAGGCATGGCGCTTGTTGGTAGTAGCTGAAACGCTTGCCCTGTTAAATGTTTCAACGTGCCGCAATTCTTCCATGTTGGATGTAGACTTCTTGATCGGAGTATCCACTGGGAAAATGCGACTGACCCCGCCTGCGACACGAACCTGTAACAGGGCGATCTTTCCCACGCGAAATTCCCAAACCGACAGGGCTGAACCTCTAGCATACGCGCAGAAATTCAACTTGCCAACAGCGAACCGACTGGCGTTGGATGAATACCAGCGATATCATAAAACCCGCACACAGATTGGAAGCTGGAAACGGCGGGAGAGAACGAACTTTGTCAGAACTGATCATCAGCGTTTCCGGGCTAAGGGGAATTGTAGGCGACACTTTGACCCCAGAGATTGTGGCCCGGTATGCGAACGCCTTCGCTGCCGAAGCACCCGCCGGCACGTTGTTGGTCACGCGGGATGGGCGTGACAGCGGACAAATGTTTTCGCAGGTCGTGAGCCGGGCGTTGCTTGATGTGGGGCGTGATGTGTTGGACGGCGGTATCGCTGCCACTCCGACGACAGGGGTGCTGATTCGAGAATTAAACTGTGCGGGCGGGATACAAATTTCAGCCAGTCATAACCCCGCGCAATACAACGGGCTAAAGCTGTTTTCGGCAATGGGCCGTGTCATTTCTGCGGAGGAAGGAGAATCGGTTCTGGCGCGATTTCGAGCCAGTTCAGAGCAAGTTGAAAGTGGTCTGGGACCGGTCAACGCGATAGTGATTGATGACCAGGAGTCCCACTTAGACCGGGTCGCCAAAACGATCGACATCCAGGGGATTCGCCGGCATTGTTTTCGGGTGTTGCTCGATTCCAATCATGGTGCCGGAAGTCGACTGGGGGGCCGATTGCTGGATCGTTTGGGCTGTGAAATCATCCTCCTGGGTGGTGAGCCGGATGGACAGTTCGAACATCTTCCAGAACCAACCGCAGAGAATTTGCGGGACACGTGCCAACAGGTTGCCCGGTCCGATGTGAATGTTGGATTTTGTCAGGATCCGGACGCGGACCGTTTGGCCGTGATCGACCAACGGGGAAATTATGTGGGTGAGGAGTACACGCTTGCGCTGTGTGTCGAACATGCCCTGCGTCACAAGCCCGGGCCGATTGTGACCAATTGTTCAACTAGCCGAATGTCACAAGATCTTGCTGAAAAACATGGGGCGAAATTTCATCGTTCGGCGGTTGGAGAAGCCAACGTGGTGGACAAGATGGTGTCCGAAGAAGCCGTTTTTGGCGGCGAAGGAAACGGGGGACCCATTGACCCAGAAGTAGGTTACGTGCGGGATAGCTTCGTTGGTATGGCGAGAATTCTTGACGCGATGGCGAGCCGTCAAATGACGGTCAGCGAGTTGGTCGGCGAGTTGCCAAAGTACGCCATTCGCAAGACGAAGGTCGAATTGGACCGGAGTCGTTTCGCCGACACATTCGCCCGGCTCCAGGAGCGTTTTCCTGAAGCTCAAGCCGACCGCCTGGACGGACTGCGCTTGGATTGGCCTGACCAATGGGCATTGATTCGTTCCAGTAATACCGAGCCGATTGTGCGGATCGTTGTCGAAGCCAAGACGCAGCAGGCGGCGCACGGACTCTGTGATACGCTCCGGAAGCTGGTGGAAGGCTAGTTTTCCTGTCACGGCGCCAGATCGATAGGAACATCAAGGCGTGTTGCTGGCCTATGTTTTGCCTTCCGTTTGATACACCCACTGGCGACATCAGGCAGATGACCGAGGTATGCCAGGTCGGCTGGCATGTTTTGTCGGTCGGGTAGGAAAAAATCAATCGACGATTACGAATCTCCCCTTTCCCCGAATAACGCTCCGTAGAAACTCACAACAGAGATGCCAAGACAACAAATGGCAATACTAGGAGCAGGATATATCCGGCTGTCACCACACCCCAAAGAAAAAGAGATTGAATCTTCTTGCTGACGTTTATCAGAATGAATCCTGCGATGCCAAAGCTGTGATGGAAGGTCAGAAGAACCTGCTCTCGATCATCACTTTGAAGTGACATCTTTCACAGCAAAGAAGATTCATGGAATCTGCTTACCGTTTTGACCGGACTTGAATCGGGCCGCAACTCTGCTCCGTCGTTCGGAGTGCCTTCGGTAGCGGTGCGGAAAATCCTCTACCCGGAGACTTTACGGTTCATTCTCCTCGTCAGCTTCTTCTTCGCGAATCACACGCCCCAGCCACCAGCCCCAGGCCAAATAGTGCAGGCCTGCCGCCAGGAAGAGCCCTCCGGCTGCCAGTAGGATCAAGCCAAAAGAACCGAGGGTTAGAAAAATGAGGACCAGTGAGACAAGTGAAAAAAAAAGTATTGCCAGGAGGACAGGGAACAAGGACCCGCGGTTGGGAGAAGGTGGGTCGGGCGGGGAACTGCGAGACGTTTTCATACTGGAATTTCGGAGCGCATTGTCGGCTCCTCAGCGATTCATTTGCAGGATGAGTTAGGTCGAAAAAACAACGTCCGATCTGTCAAGGCGAGAATCCTCACTGATCTATATCGCCTGGGACAAGTTGCTGATCTTTCTATTCACCAACGTAAGCGTTCGTGAAAACCGTGCAGGCCGTTGGATTTCAAGACGCAGAGCCGGTGGGCTAAGAAATTCCAACGAACTGGGGCACAACCAAATTGGGAATGACTCCTGTTTGATGGCCTCGCTCCAACAGCACACGAACTGCCTCGCGGCCTCGCGGTCCGAAGTCCAAGGTCCAGTCGTTCACATACATGCCTACAAACTGATCTGCCTTGGACCGGTCGAGATCGCGTCCGAATTGCAGGGCGTATGCCAGTGCCTCCGCGCGATTTTCCAGGCCGTAGCGGATGCTGGCATGCAGCAAGGCGTTCACCTCGTAATGAACTTGCGGACCGAGGTCTTTGCGGAGCGCATTGGCACCCAGAGGTAGTGGCAGTTGGGTTTGTTCGTGCCACCATTTTCCGAGGTCGACAATCAACTCCAGATTTTGATTGCCATATGTCAACTGACCTTCATGGATAATCAGACCGGCATCAATCGCTTGACCCTGATAGGAACCGGCGACGGTGGATTCGATGATTTCATCGAAAGGCACGAAAACATGTTGAAAATCGTTTTCCAGGCACATGCGCAAAGCCAGGTAGGCCGTCGTCAGGGTGCCGGGAACGGCAATCGTCTTGTCTCGCAGTGACTCGATCGAGCATGGTTCTTGAGAGATGACCATGGGCCCGTACTGGTCTCCCATGCTGGCACCGCAAGGACAGAGGATGTATTGGTCAGACAAGTGAGCGTAGGCGTGCAAGCTGACTGCTGTCAGTTCAAGGTCGCCAGAAAAAGCTCGTCGATTGAGGGTTTCAATGTCGACGAGTTCGTGTTCGAAACGGTATTCATCCGCATCAATCTTGTTGTTGGCCAAAGCGTGAAACATGAAAGCGTCGTCGGGATCCGGGCTATGACCAACGCGGATAAGCTGTTTGGTGGCTGTCAAAGAACAATCCTTCCACTAGAGGCTGCCTGTAAATCTCACTTGGACAACCTATCATCAATCATCAAGAGTTCCACTGCAAGGTACCTAGTGGTCGTTCGATTGCTTTCCAGGATACGCTGCAAATAACTTCCGGAATCAACGGATTAGCGCCAAGCTAAAGAGTTGCTGAAAAAATAAACCCGCATGGCGGGTGATGGGAGTCTGGTCAACCGGGGTGCGTTGCCGGAAGTCCCCGGGATCATGCTTTCACCGTTGTGGTCGGGTCGTAGCAGCCAATGGGAGTACCGGATTCATCGTCATGACGAGCCGATCGGGGAACAACAGTGATGCCGCGTCGCCAGGTGGGGAAATCTTGAACCGGTCGGCATGTCGCAGCTTGGAGGCGCCATTGTATGGTTTCCCTGTCACCACGAGCACACTGGCAGCCAACCGGCCCAGGTCGCAGGCAGTTGCCTTGGTTCTTCTGGCCTCGATTTTGACTCAGCTTTAAAATAGAGTCAAATCGCTTTACCTTGATTCTCTGTCGGAGTCGGGTAAAAGGAGGGCCAGGTGGTCCGTAGAAAACGCCGGTCGATCACTGCGAGTCAGCGGACGTGTTGGACTGTCCAGTGTCCTTTGTGTCGGCTGGGTCGATTTGACTCGCATTGCGATTCTCACGTTGAATCGCCTCGTAGACTTCCTGGCGGTGGACGGGAATATGCTGTGGAGCTTCGATGCCTAGTCTCACTTTGTCGCCACGAATATCAACGATGGTAACGACTACGTTATCACCAATCATGATGCTCTCGTCACGGTGTCTCGACAATACCAGCATCGTTTACTCCTTCAGGTTTGCTGGGCTGGCTCTTTTGAGCGAGCCAGTCCAACCTTAGCCACAGATAGCATCCGCTTGTCCGTCAGCTGCCACCTCCGAAATTCGAGGCGTTGCGTTTTGCTGCGTTGCTTAATGGATACGTATAAAATATCGGAAGGGCAAGTCAACCAAAACCAATTGTCGTAGCTGGTTAACCTCTATAGCGGCCGAAACGACTGTATCACGCACTTTTTCGGGTCTGCGAGACTTGATGCGAGATTACATGTTGTAGTGGTTGGTCGTCATTGACCACCACTTGGTGGCCCAGACGCTGTCCGAGATGGAAGAGTAGCGGCGCTTTAAGATTGATCGTGAGGGCACTGCCGATTTTGTTGATAATAGCAAGAGCTTGAGCATCCGCGGGAGTCTTGAGCTGGAGTGGAAGAATCTCGCGCTGTGAAACACGAACCTGGTAATCCTTCACAAAACGACGCGGGTTGACCACAGCGAGCGCCGATTCAGGCCGGCTGATACTTTGCAGCCATCCCAATGAGTCATTTTCGGCATCCGCCAACAGCACCCAGTGTAAACTGTCTTTCAATCCTGGTAATCCTGAAGGGAAAAGCAGAATGTCACCGGGTTTAGTATTCACGTTACCGAAACGAGTTGTTTGAATTTCCATGTCCCAACCTCTTTCGTCGCCTGGCCGACCAGCTACGAGATCGACACTAATCAGTGTTTCGACGAGTGGAAACAGAAGGTCGCTACACGGTTCATCGGCAGTTGGGAACCGTCCTGGTCAGAAAAATCGGCATTATAGGAAGTTCCACTATGGCAGCTCAGACATTCGACACGTGGCATGCTGCTTGGTCTGAAACGTGAGCTCTTGAGCCGACAACTTCTGTTGGATAGGTTGATCCTGCAAGTGTTGCTGGAGCCGAGCCGGATTTTGTTCTTCGGACAAACGGTTTTTGATTTTCATCGTTATTCTTTTGGCGCTGTTCACCAATCTATCCAGAGTCCACTCGCTCACCAGATTCCTGCCACGATGGGAACGATTGCGTTGGTTCCGGTTTCCTTTCGCCAGTCAGATGCGCCTGTTCGGACAGACACCGGCGCTGATCGTTTTTTCTTGAATGAGGCCGGGCGACTGAATGGACGCCTGAACGATGCCAATTTAACGGCGTGTTGTTCGCAGACTAACACGCCGTGGCAACGATACGTTTTCCACTGGTAGGGTTGCAACCTGCTGCCGCTGTCATGACCCCGATTCGGCGATCAGTTCAGAGGCACCCTGTGAGAACAACTCCTCAGCAATTCGTTTCCCCAATTCCCGAGGGGCGTCAACAGTGTCCTCGGAGGAAGCGACTAAGCGACGTGTTCCGGTGCTGTTCAAGACGACGCCCGTTAGAGTAATTCCCTGAGGTGTGACTGAGGACAAAGCACCCACCGGTGCTAAACACCCAGCTCGTAAGGCAGACAACATCGATCGTTCCGCAAGGACTCCTAGTTCGGAATGGTTGTCGTTTAACTGAGTCACTGCGGTGAACGTGGGTTTATCACCGCTGCGGATTTCAATACCTAGAGCACCCTGCCCAATTGCGGGCAGCATGATCTTCGGTGAGATCAACTCGGTGATCCTTGCTGCTAATCCAAGTCGTTGCAATCCGGCTTCTGCGAGAATCAGGGCATCACATTCACCTTCGTCAAGTTTTCGGAGTCGAGTATCCACATTGCCACGCAAGTCGACGAATTGGAAATGAGAGCGGAAATGTAACAACTGTGCCCGGCGGCGTGGACTACCGGTGGCGACCCGGGCTGTTGGCGGCAGGTCGCGGAGCGAATTCCCCACACGTGATACCAGAGCGTCACTGCTGCTAGCCCGCTTAGGCACGGCGGCGATTTGCAATCCGGCCATGGTTTCGGTGGGAAGGTCCTTCAGGCTATGAACGGCCAAATCGATTGTGCCCTGCAGGAGTGCTTTTTGAATTTCTTTCGTAAACACACCCTGCCCGCCAACATCGGCGAGCGAGGATTGCTGATCACGATCGCCCTGAGTTGCAATGGGAATGATGGATGCATTAAATCCCAAACGGACTAGTTCGTCACGCACCCAATTCGCTTGCCAGTGAGCCAAGACGCTGGCCCGAGTTCCGATTCGCAGTTCCTTCGAAAAATCCATCTTCGAGGCAAGTTATTCCTTTAACTGGTGATTTCGTCTTCAGTCGGCGAGGTTGCCATTACCTGTTGGTTCTGGGGATTAGACTCCCGTTCATTCGAGCCGGAATCATTGCCGGGCAATTCGGGGTGAAGTTGGTTTCGTAATTGCTGAGGAGGCACAACCACCCCACAACTGACAATAAATTGAATGGCCTGATCGATGGTGATGTCCAAGTCGATAATTTCGCTTTTTCGGACAGTCACGGTAAACCCGGTGACCGGCATTGGCGAGGTCGGCATCAGCACGGCCACAACGGGTTCGTTGGCGGCGCTACCGATATCCAACATGCTCTCGCCCGTTAGGAATCCAATGGACCAAACTCCCTTACGAGGGTATTCTACCGCAACGACGCGGGTATACTCCAGTTCGTGTTCGCCAAAAATAAAGTCAGTGACTTGTTTTACTGAGGAGTAGACGTTGCGGATAATAGGAACGTGGTGAATGATTTGCTCTAGAAAATTCCAGAACATCCGTCCAAATCGAATGGCCAAAAATTTACCCAGCAGGTAAAGCACCAGAATAAAGACAGAGAGAAAAACCGGAATGACGTACTGTGGACCCAGGTACTTGATTTCTACGTAACGATGGTAGATTGCTTCTGCCGTATCCGGCATGGGTTCGGCACCCAGGTTGGTCTGGACTTCCCTGACGACATGTGTCGGGATGTACTGTACAAAGCCGTTGTGCTCAATCTTCGTGTAGTACGGACCGCTGGGTTCTTCATCACGTATGTCTCCGGAATGTATCCATACGATACCCTGCCGTGCTAGTGTTTCCACCGGTACCAAGACGTATTGTTCGACTGCGTTCCAGACCCAAATCAGAATGACAATGGTCAGAAGAGGTGGCAGAATAACACCCAAACCGCGAAGTACCGCCCGTCGAAACGGATGCCGATTCCAATTTGGTTGTTCGCCAGGATTATAAAAATGTGGGGGCATGTTTTTCTGTCCAAGACAACTTACTCGATTCGACCGCCGCTCGCATGAAAATCGATTTCACGAATTCGACCACTCCCCACCCGGAATCATCGCCCCGTGTTTGTTCGTATCCGATCCTTTCGTGGATCGAACAGTAGTTCGGAAGGATTTAAGCCGCCCGTGCCAGGACCAGGACCGTGATCCGTGAAGCCCCCGAGGCTGAAAGGACCCGAGCGGCTTCGTTCACGGTGGCTCCTGTCGTCATAACATCGTCTACCAGAATAACTTCAGTACCCCCAATATTGTAGCTCTTGGACACGCGAAATGCATTGCGAATGTTGCGCAGGCGATCTCGAGGCGATAAACTACTTTGTTTGTTGACTTTGCGGCAGCAGTGCAAAAGGTCTGAAAATACAGGTAAATGCCAATTGCGACCGACTGGTGCTGCGATGTAGTCGGGTGTGTTTACACCCCTGACGAGTCTCCGCAGCCAGTTTGTAGGGATGGGAACGACCACTGTATTGGTTTGACAGAAAGATTGACTGAGTGAGATTTTACTTGCCAGCAGTCTTCCCAACGAAGTCGCGAGAGCATGTTCGTGAGGATATTTTACACGTACCACCGCTTCCTGCAATTTTCCTTGATAAGGTCCCAGGGCATAGGTCCTTTCAAAATGAAGTTTTTGGTGAAGGCAGCGGACACAGGAAGTGCGCTTCGCTGTAGAATCCGAGACCGGTAACGCGCAGCGGGGGCAGGAGTTCGTAGCACATGTTCCCAGGACCTGCTCGCAAGTTTGACAAAGCTGGGCGGAAGTTTCCACCGATGCAAGTTGCTCGCAGCAGAAAGTGCACTGCGGAGGATACATCACGTCGGTCAGAGAGGCAGCCACTTTCTGGCTTGCTTGCAGGAGACGGTGCGGAAAAGAGGCAGGGACCGAATCCAGAGAAGTGTTAGATGTTTGTGCGACGCACCTTGTCATAGCAGTATCTCACCGACAGCAATCAACACCGGTAAACGGGTTCCGAAATTCTTGCAACAGATACTGAAAAGATAACGACTAGATGGCCAGATTCCAAACGTGCCCAGTCGCTCAGTGGCCCGATAGCCTCAGATTTCGTTAGGGGCAAAATGCGGCATCCACTAGTTATACGAATCCGGGTGAACTTGTGTTCGTCCATATCTGTCATCCAATGCAAATGTTAATCTGGACGCGATGATCAGCATCAAAACTTTACTGAACCTGCTGTCTTTCCCATCTTGACAGTGAGTGACCAGTTGGCGTAATGTACTCGGCCCTACCAAAATTTTCTTGATTTGCCTGACCTCTAGTCCTTGGTTGAAGGATGGTGTGCGGAACGGATTGGAGTTCTGTCAGATGTTATCAACAACAGCAGAATTCGATACGATGTCGGGTAGAACCATGGCAAGTGAAAGGAGTAGACGGTCGTCAGGGCTGCCCATCAGTGATTGGATTTCAACTGCTTTGGCCCGGCCGGAAATCGTTTGCTGCACGGTGACGATGGATGTTGGGAAAGAACTTGGGGCGGGTGTGATATCTGGTTGAAACTTCCTGGTGAAATCGACGTGGGACCAGGGAGAAGATGATTCGAGCAAACGTTGCGTACGGGATGAATTTCATCTTCCCAAAGGTGAGCCTGTGGCCAAGATCGCACTTCGACTGAGTTTTGCTGTGTGCAGTGAAGACCTCATGGCAGCCGGCGTCAAGAGACTGAACCGGGTGCTGGGCGTTGTAAGGAAAACTTGAACAAGGATTCAGGGCACCCGAGTCAGCCTGGAAGAATCGGCCGGAAACGGAATTCCAAATGACGATTATCGATCGCTACCTGCTCGGGTCTTTTGCGAAATCTTTGGCGATCTGTTTTCTCAGTCTGACCGGGTTGTACCTGGTCATCGATGCTTTCTCGAATCTGGACGAATTTCTTCTCTACAGCGAACGTGGAGGCGGCATTTTCCGGGTTCTCGCGGAATACTATGGTGCACGGATCCTGGCATTTTTCGATCTGACTAGCAGTGTCCTTGCCTTAATTGCGGCCATCTTTACTTTAACTTGGTTACAGCGACACAACGAGATGACCGCTTTGTTGGCTGCTGGAATTCCGAAGTCTCGGTTAATTCGTCCCTTGATTGGCGGTGTGTTGGCTGTGAGTTTGCTTGCGATTGCCAATCGCGAGATTGTTATTCCCCAATTTCAGGACCGGTTAACTCGCAATGCTCAAGACTGGTATGGTGATCATGGCCAATCACTGGAAGGCAGGAGAGATCACGAAACACAAATTTTCATGGAAGGTCGAAGTACCTTCGCCAACGAAAGTCGCATTTTGGCCCCCCGGTTTCGCCTTCCCCCAGGACTGAGACAGTTCGGTAAACAAATCGTGGCCGCCAATGCCTACTACCAGGCCCCACAAGAGGGGCGGCCCGGCGGCTATTTGTTTCGAG
>PBTE01000012.1 GCA_002726515.1 Planctomycetaceae bacterium
AGAAAATATCTTATGGTGTACAAAAGGGGGGGGATGATAAGAGAGAAGGTGAATGGCTAAGCTTAGATTAAAACAATTTGATAGTATTCTAACAGGTTCTTTACAGATTTCTGGAAGTTCGCATGTTACTGGATCTTCCAGTATATCAGGAGATTTAAAGGCGTTAGGAAACATAAGCGGCTCATCAACTTCAACTGGATCGTTCGGTAGAGTAGAAGCTGCTGGTGTTGTTTATGCTTTTAGTCTTCATGTTCGACGCAATCGAGTTGTTCCGAAGGGCCGCGGCCAAGCCGGAGGTTTCGTTTGACCTGGTCATGAATATGGCTCTGTTGAAACTCCCACATATGAGCCAAAAAATTCTTCCGTTCGCTGTCTTGTTCGGTGGCATGCTTTGTTTTTGGCGGCTTACCCGATCACACGAACTTGTCGTCACCCGTGGTGCCGGTGTCTCGGCATGGCAATTCCTATTTCCGGCAATCGGTTTGGCGGTCTTGATCGGCGTTTTTCAAATCTCCATACTAAACCCTCTGGCATCAACGACCCTGAGCCGTTTTGAGCAATTGGAAGCCCTCCATTTTCGCGGAAACCGAAGTTTGCTTGCTGTCTCAAGCTCCGGCCTTTGGCTGAGGCAAGCCAATCCGGACGGTCAGTCCGTTTTGCACGCCAAAGGTTACGTGCAGAACCGAAGGGACGTCGAACTTCACGACGTCACGGTATTTACATATGTTGGGAAAGACAATTTCCGAAGCCGCATCAATGGGACGTCGGCAAAGCTGGAAGATGGATTTTGGCGTTTTCGCAATGCATGGATTTATGAAGTCGAAAAGCCACCCATAAATGAGGCTGAATACTGGTTGGAAACCGACTTAACTTTAGACAAAATACAAGACAGTTTTGCACCGCCGGAGACCATGTCGTTTTGGGATCTGCCGAGTTTTATCGAGACACTGGAAAAGGCTGGATTTTCCGCGGTTCGTCATCGATTACATTGGCATAACTTGCTGGCGGCACCGTTACTCATGTGTGCAATGGTTCTTATTGGAGCTGCCTTTACGCTGCGCCATTCCAGACGCGGGGCCACGACATATGTAATTGCTGGCGGCGTATTCACTGGATTTGCACTGTATTTTTTCTCTGACGTTGTTCTTGCCCTGGGACTTTCGGATTTCATTCCGGTCACGCTCGCGGCCTGGTCACCTTCGGGCGTAGCCATGTTGCTCGGGCTGACTACGCTTTTGCACCTGGAGGACGGCTGATGGCCAAACGTGTCGCCATCGTTGTTGTCATGGCCTTTGCTGCATGCACTGGCCTTCCGTTTGAACTGCATGCTACAACATTTCCAAATGACCAACCGCCGCTTGGTATCCTCATTGCACCAGCCGGTGGCCCCAATCCAACACCGGAGAGGGTGCGGCACACGCCGATCCGGGGTCAACGACCCTTGGGCATTCTGCTTGGTCCTGGAACTGCATTTCCGCCAAAAACCGCCGCCCCAGCTCAGTCCGTCACCCAACCTGCTACTATCATTCCAGCGCTAGCTCGACCGATAATCCATACCCCAGCCCCACAGCAAAGTGGGGACAGGCCACTCGGGGTGTTGATTGGTCCGACGTCAACCTTCTCGCTCTCATCCGGGCCGCCAGATTATTCGAGCAGTTTGTTTTCCACGCCAACCTCGGCCCAACCTTTTGTACCAGCGAATACAACAAGCATCTATCCAGCCTCCGTAAATTCGACGCCCGAGCGGCCGCTCGGGACATTATTTAGATCTAAGACTGCATCTCCAACCTCTTCTCATGTGCCCACACCCAAGCAGGCCACCGAGATCAGACCAGCTTTACCTCCCAAGAGTTCTACGTCCAACTTAATTGCAAAATCGAAACCGCCCGTGCATTTTCTGGCGGACGAGATGAGTTTTGACCGCGAACGAGGGTTCGTTACTGCACGAGGAAACGTGGAAGTCCGATATGGCCCTCGAACCTTGTTCGCGAACCAGATATCCTATGACCAAAATAAAGATACCGCATCAGCAACCGGTAACGTCTTGCTGCGTGAACCTTCTGGCGAAAAAATATTCGGAGACCGCATGGAAGTGTCGGGTGATCTCAAAGATGCGATCATCGTCAACATCGGCATTATTTTGAAAGATCACTCAAGGATTGTCGGCACTGGCGCACGGCGTTCAGCCGGAAAGGTCACGGAATTACGCAAGGCCGTTTATTCCCCCTGCAGCCTGTGTCCGGATGATCCAAGTGCTCCACCATTCTGGCAGATCAAAGCTGTGAAAATCATTCACGACAAAGGACAGAAAACCATTGAATACCGGGATGCCTGGTTAGAGTTTTTCGGCTTCCCCGTTGCATACACACCCTATTTCCGACATTCGGACCCAACGGTAAAACGGAAAACTGGGTTCCTTTTTCCAAGGCTTGGCAACTCGAGTGATTTCGGCACTGTTTTGGAAACTCCGTTTTTCTGGGCCTTATCGGATCACGAGGACTTGACGATCCGTCCGATAATGATGACGAGTGAGTTTCCAGTCCTTGCTCTTCAACACCAGCTAAAAATGCGTGCGGGTGAGATTGAGTCTGAGACAAGTATTACAGATAACTCTACCGGCGCATTTTCCACTGAGGAAGGGAAGTATGGCATTCGCGCTCATGTAAAGGCCAAAGCCCGGTTTGATCTTAACCGAACCTGGCGCTGGGGGGTCGATCTGCAACGCGCAGCGGACGATACATACATGCGTCGTTACGGGTTCGGCAGTCCGTCTTCACTCGACAGTCAATTGTTCGTCGAAGGTTTCACAAATCAAAATTATTTTACCGCTAAGACATTGATCTTTCAGGGGTTGCAAGAGGACGATGAACAAGATAAATCGCCAGTCATTTTTCCTCTAGTTGATTTCGACCATGTTGGAAAGCTTGACCCGGTTGGTGGAAGGTTTATTTTTGATGGTAACTTCCTCGCTCTCACGCGAGCAGAAGGTACGGACACGCGCCGCTTAGCGCTTCATCCGCGTTGGGAGCGACCATTTCGGGGTCCGTTCGGCGATCTTTACCGTTTCGAGACCGGCTTAAACGCTGATCTTTATCATGTTAACAGTCTTTCTCGTGGAAGTGCCAAGACCGATTTTGATGGCTTTAGCCATCGCCTATTTCCGTACACTAGCCTTGAATGGCGCTTACCGCTTGTGAAATCGGAAGGCCGCATCCGCCAAACTGTCGAACCGATTGGATCTCTTGCCATGGCGCCGAATGGAGGAAACTCCGATAAATTTCCCAATGAAGACAGCACCGATTTTGAATTTGATGAGACGAACCTATTTTCTATCAACCGGTTCAGTGGCATCGATCGTGTTGAGGGCGGCCCCAGAATTAACTACGGATTAAAATGGGGGATTTTTGGAGAACAAGGTGGTTCATCAACCGTATTTATCGGTCAAACCTATCGATTTAGAACAGACAGTACCTTTGGATCCGGCTCAGGCTTGGAGGACAATCTATCCGATATCGTTAGCTCCATTTCAATTTCTCCCGGTTCGCACTTGAACGCACTCTATCGAACGCGGTTTTCCAGCGACAACTTCTCGCCCAATCGAAATGAGCTTACATTTTCAGCAGGCGTCCCGGCAGCACGGATTGCCGGAAGCTATGTATTTCTTGACCGACAAGCGGATAGTGAGTTTTCAGGCCGCGAGGAGTTAAGTGTATCCGCAAATACCATTATCGACGAATCCTGGCGGGCAAGCCTCAATGCGGTACGTGATATAGCAAGCAGCGAAATGCGCTCAATTGGACTGAATGCAATCTACGAAGACGAGTGCGTGGTGCTAACAAGTCGAGTATCCCGAGCCTTCTTTAGGGACCGCGACATCAAGCCCACAGATGCAATAACATTCCACTTAATTCTCAAAACAATCGGCGAAGTTAAGAGCAATACCAACCTCAGTTCAAATTGACGTGACGATAACAATGGTAAAAAGCTGGAAAATTTTAGGAACGAAAAGAAATTTTATTGACGCTTTGCGGGGTTGGGGACGCGCCGTCTTTAAAGTTGTAATGATCACACTATTATCATTTCCGTCTATCCGTACCGTATATGGGCAACAGGGATTGGTCATCGCCGCAACGGTGAACGATGAAATGATTTCGATCCTGGATGTCGAAACGCGGGTGGTACTATCAATCCACCTTGCCGAACTCCCCAATACAAAGGAAACGCGTAGACGTCTGACTGGCCAGACGCTGCGGGCACTGATTGACAGCAAGTTGAAACTACAAGAAGCTCAGAAATTCCGGATAAATGTCACACGCGATGAGGTTTCGAAGGCGCAGACTCTTTTTGAGCGCCAGGCTGGAATCGAGAAAGGTGGTCTGCGGAAACTGCACAAAAGATTGGGTTTGGATCTATCGTCTTTCCAAGAACGCCTTCAATCCCAAGTCGCGTGGTCCAAACTTGTTGCACGTCGATATCTATCGACGATCAACATTGGGGAAAAAGAAATCGACGATTTCATCGCTTCGCTTGAACGTTCCAAAGGCAAGCCCGAATATTTGGTCTCGGAGATATTTCTACCCGTCGGAAGAGACCAATCTATATCACAAACCCAAGGACTGGCTGAACGCCTAGTTCAACAGATCAGCTCGGGCTCCAGTTTTGGCGCCATTGCTCGAAACTTTTCCCAAAGCGCTACGGCGGCAGTTAATGGCAGTCTCGGGTGGCATGGCAAAGGCCAGTTACCGGCCAAGATTGATGCCACGATCAGAAGGCTTGAGCCTGGACAGATTTCAAGACCGATCCAGACGCTGGAAGGTTTTTATATCCTGCGGCTTGATCAAAAACGAACTATAGATCCGTTTCGAGACCGGACGCCTGGGCCGTCCACCGTAACCTTGAGCCAAGCCCACTTCCCGCTACCAAAAGATGCGGCGGACAGTCTCGTGACGGCAACGATGGAGAACGCAAGGCAACTTTCTGCGGCAACGACCTCATGCCCACAATTAGATGAACTCAGCAAACAAACAAAGTCACCTCTCTCCGGTCAGCTCGGGACATTTAAGATCAACCAACTTTCGGCACAGTTGCAAGGACTGGTCACGACATTGCCCACCAACCAAGCTAGCGCGCCAGTAAAGAGCGGCGATGGCATCATCGTGGTTATGGTCTGCAACCGAAAAACTCCGAGGCTCAAGACAACCACACCGGCTGAACGGCGGGAGAGGGTCAAGAACCAGCTGGTCAATGAACGGCTCAACCTAGCTGGCGAACAATACATCCGTAGTCTGCGTCGCACCGCCATCGTGGACGTTCGCTTATGACCCTTCGACCCCTCGCCCTTACCATGGGCGAACCCGCGGGAATCGGCAGCGAACTGACCCTCAAGGCCTGGATGGCACGGCACAAGGACGGGGCGGGGTTTATCGCTCTCGCCGACGCAGAATTGTTGGCTCGTGAGGCCGATCGGCTCGGGCTCGACATCTCGTTCGGTGTCACAGAAGATCCAAGCGCGGCGCTCGACATCTTTCCTCGCGCATTGCCCGTATACCACACGCCGCTAACCAAACACCCGGACCCCGGTCAACCCATTGCGGAAACAGCGTCATCCGTAATCTCAATCATCGAGACGGCAGTCCAATGGGCGATTGACGGCCAGGTCGACAGTATCGTCACCAATCCGATCAGCAAACACGTCCTCTATGACGCCGGTTTCAATCACCCCGGCCATACGGAGTTCCTAGCCGAGCTCTCCGGCGCAGACAACCCGCCGGTGATGATGCTCGCCTGCTCGGAGCTTCGCGTCGTGCCTGTGACCACTCACGTGGGACTACGCCAAGGCCTAGATACATTAACGAGTGAGCTCATCATAGAACAGGCGGCTCTCACTCATGGTGCACTCAAGCGTGACTTCGCCATCCCTCATCCTCGCCTCGCCATCGCCGGCCTCAATCCGCACGCCGGAGAATCCGGTGCCATGGGTAGCGAAGAAAACGACATTATCATCCCCGCCATCAAGACCTTGAGATCTCAGGGCATAGACGCAACCGGTCCGGAGCCACCTGACACTCTGTTTTCAAAAGCCAAGCGCCAGACATATGACGCGGCGATCTGCATGTATCACGACCAGGCCTTAATCCCGATTAAAACCTTGGACTTCGCAGGCGGCGTCAACATCACGTTGGGCCTGCCTATCGTCCGCACCTCACCTGATCACGGCACCGCCCTCAACATCGCAGGTACCGGTCAGGCTGACCCGACCAGCATGCTCGCGGCACTTGACATGGCCGCCGACCTTGCCGCCAACCGCAGGGCGACTAGATGAGCGACGGGCTGCCGCCGCTCAGGGACGTCATCCGCCGCCATGAGATCACTGCCCGAAAGTCTATGGGCCAGAACTTTCTCCTCGACCCCAATCTAACAGACCGCATTGCGCGCGCAGCGGGCGATCTCACCACCGTCAACGTCATTGAGATCGGCCCTGGCCCTGGCGGCCTGACCAGGGCGTTACTTGCCAATGGTGCGCGCCATCTCACCACTATCGAACGCGACCCAAGAAGTGCCAAAGCCATCCGTGAACTCGTCTCTCACTACCCCGGCCGCCTGCAGATCATTGAAGCCGACGCACTCGAAATCCGCCTTCAAAACTTGGTCGAACCTCCTATCAAGGTCGCCGCTAACCTTCCCTACAATATCGCTACACCGTTGCTGCTTGGATGGCTAAAGGACTTAGGCGGCATTGCCGGCCTAACTTTGATGTTCCAGCGCGAAGTCGCTGACCGCCTCGCCGCCCGACCTCGTACCAAAGCCTACGGGCGGCTTTCGGTCGTCGCCCAATGGCTCTGCGAAGTGCGTCCTACCTTCAACCTACCAAAAGACGCCTTCACACCGCCGCCAAAGGTGACCTCGACCGTAGTTAACCTGACGCCACGCCTGGAGTCCCTGGCCGAGGCCCGCTTCGAAGCACTCGAGGCGGTGACTGCCGCGGCCTTCGGCCAGCGCCGAAAGATGCTCCGCGCTAGCCTGAAACCGCTCGACATCGATCCGGTGGCTTGCGGTATCGAACCCACCCAAAGGGCCGAGGACCTGCTGCCCGAAGACTTCTGCGCGCTTGCCCGTTTACTCGATACCAAAGACTGAAAGCCCCCCACTTGTCTCATCCCTATTGGTACGGCATGATCTCGGTTCAAGGAAAATAGAAAACATAGGGGGCGATTTCCGTGAGCTTTTCCATCGCGCCCGTCGCCGGCGCACTCGGTGCGGAGATCGGTGACGTCGATCTATCTCAAGAACTTGATGACGAAACGATTGCAGAAATTCGCCGCACACTCTTAGCCTTCAAGGTCATTTTCTTTCGCGACCAGAACGTCACGCCCGTCCAACATCTCGCCTTCGCCAAGCGTTTCGGCGACATCGTC
>PBTE01000108.1 GCA_002726515.1 Planctomycetaceae bacterium
GCTGACGGCAACGGTCAACTTGACAAAAACGAGCGTGCCGCCAGGGAGAAACGGCGTGCTGACGGTTCAGGTCGCCGGCGAGTCGGCAAGCGAGATCCGGAACGTCGGGCGAAAATCTTGGAGCAGTTTGATGCTGACGGCAACGGTCAACTTGACAAAAACGAGCGTGCCGCGGCGCGTGATGCCAGGGAGAAACGGCGTGCTGACGGTTCAGGTCGCCGGCGGGGCGGCAAGCGAGATCCGGAACATCGGGCGAAAATCTTGGAGCAGTTCGATGCTGACGGTAACGGTCAACTCGACAAGGAGGAACGAGCAGCGGCTCGTAAGGCCAGGGGCAGACAATCGAAGGACCGGAACCGGGGCAAACGCCAACAGGGGCGGCGGCGCGGAAAAACTGGTCCGCTCAAGGGGAAGAACAGTGGCCAGCTTGATGCGCCCAGAGGAAAGGATTCCCGGTCTGCCAGGGGATTGCGCCGAGCTGGAAAGCGGCGACAGGCACGTGGGCCAGGTGGTGATCGTCGAAAGGCACGCCGGCGCCGTAAACCCTGATGGTCCCAAAGGTGCAGTGATTCGTACGGGTCGGTTGCTCTTTCCTGCCGGAACTCACTCCCACAGGCAATGCAGACTAGGGACGCTTGCCGCGTGGGATCCCGGATGATGGCGTTCGATCAGGACCGATTTCCAGCCAGCGTTACTGGCCCCTCGTTCATCGTTCAACTTGGAATCACCAACCATCAGAATACGTTGAGCAGGCGTCTCGATCCTGTTTTGTATCGTCGCGAAAAATTTGGAACTGGGTTTGGGATATCCGATTTCAGCAGACCAGAAGATATGAGGGCACGTAGACAGTGGTGGTTTAGCTTCACACACGTTTAGCAATCGTTTGTCAAAATTGGATGCGATAGCCAACTGGTACCTCTCTTGCGTCAGTCTGGACCAGACGTCTGCCACGTCATCATAGAGTTTCCAATGCTTTCCCTGGCCAAAGTAATCCCATAATTCTTGAAACAGTGATTGGTCAGCGTGGTCCACATCACAAAACACCGATTCCACAATTCTCTGCCAGCGTTGTCGTTCGCGCAACTCGCTAGTCGGCCGCCGGTGGAGTTTTGCTACTGAGTCCAACGCCTCCTCGGCTGCAAAGGCATTTCCAAAACGGGAAGCAATTTGTTCCATTGATAGTGACGACCCATGACGTTGTCCGGCCTGATGGTACACATCACAAGCTGCCGGATCGGGTTCGATCAGAGTCCCTACGGCATCAAAAACAACGAAATCAACGTCGGTAAGGAAATTAATTCTCGCCATCAGACAAAGGAAGTCCAACAAGCCTACAGCAGATTGAAACTGGTTCTACCGGGTGAATCTCTCATGTTTGATCACGGTAGATGAACGAATGCAGATGACTCGAACTGCATGTCAAACGATTCATTCCCAACGAGTTTGGTGGCTCAGGTCGATTTGCTTTCGGGTTCTTAATTTCCCACGGAACTTCGGCCAAGCATCCGGTGTCAGGCACTAATAGAAAAATGGCAAGAATCGGAGGAAATCGAGTCCCAGGACGTAAACCATCAGTCCCAGAATGAAAAGTAATCCTGCGACTGTGAGACGAAATTGGAGTCGTTCATCAACGGGTTTGCCGCGTAGGCCTTCGGCAACCAGAAAGACGAGGTGGCCTCCGTCGAGTACGGGAATCGGTAAAAAGTTGATGACCGCCAAATTGGCGCTTAACATGGTCAGGAACAACAATAGTCGTCCGGTACCCATGCTCGCTTCGCTGGTTGCGACTGCTACGATCGTGACCGGTCCTCCTAAATTATTAGGCGAAATTTCTCCGGTCACGAGCTTTTTGAGAAACTCGAGCACCATGAACAAATCTTTCGAGGTCTGCTGCAGTGCCAGTTGGCAGGCTGTGCCCCAGTTTTTTATCTGCAACGGCTCAACAAAATCTTCGAAGACCAAACCCCTGGCGGCTAGGGACCATTCCGTCGATTCGGTTGGTCGGAGATTGACCGAGTTTCTCTCCCCGTCCCGTAGGTAGGACAGCTTTACCTGTGTATCCGGAAAGGTTCCCTGCATCAGAGAAAAAAAGTGGGGCCAGTTGCCGGTGTATACATAGGATCCTTTTTCGTCTTTTGAACTGATGACCAAGGGGCTCAATGTCCCGATGTTTTTCATTTCTTTCCGCTCTCCCCCTGGAGCCGGGATAAACTCCACCTGTTCGATCTGGTCGCCCGGTCTCAGCCCCTTCTCCTGTGCGCTGGAGTTTGGAGTCACTGCCTGGACGACGTTGGTGGTTTGAAAAACAATCCCCAGGGATTCAAGGGGAACGGATCCGCCGGGAACCGTGCCAATGCTGAAGAGTCGCGGAAGTTGCGGAGTCACCGTCAGGGTCTTCAATTCGTTACCGCGCCGGACGTCAATTTCAACAGTTGTACCTGCCAGACGGCGAATTCGCTCGCTCAACGTCATAGGATCACCGACCGGCTGGCCTGCCACATTGACAATCTGGTCGCCACGTTCAAATCCGGCCTGGTGGGCGGGGCTCTCACGATACATTTCGGTAATCGGTCCCATGCCGACGATCAGACCCAATCGACGTATGGAACGCCGGGGGATTTGGACATCGATGGTTTCTTTCGCGGATCCATCTGGGTCGGCGACCGAACGTGTTACGGAAAGGGTTAATACTTCACTAGCCAGGTTGGCCAATTGGTCCTTGAAATCCTTCTGTTGGGAAACAAGGTGACCATTGACGGCGGTCACTACATCACCAGGTTGTAGAACGGTTTTGTCTTCCCGCCGCGATTGTTTTTCCTCTTGGGACAGTTCCTTGCCGATCTCCGTGATTGCCTTCACCTGAAGTGAACGTTCTGCGTAGACCCCAATCAAAGCGATGCGGTGTTTTTCACTAAAATTTCTGGTGGGCTTCAATGTGTACCAAGACTCCTCCTCTCCTCTGCGCACCAAGAACTCGAGTTCGGAGTCCTCATCCGACAACATCACCGATCCCTGCAAATCGCGCTTAAAGCGCAAGTGTTCATCCGGTTCGCCCTCTCTCCCGATTTGAATAATGCGATCTCCGGGCTGGAGTCCGGCTACCCAGGCAGGGCTTCCGGGAAAGGTTCCGCCAATAATGCAGGGGGAGTAATCGAAGCCGGCGCGAAAGGCGATGGCAGCAAAGATCACTGCAAAAATCAGGTTCATGATCACGCCGGCGGAAATGATCGCGATGCGTTGCGGCACGGATTTGGCGGGATAGCTGCGAGGATCCAGTTCGATCGGTTCTTCGGCTGTATCGTCATCGACAGGCGGGGTGTCTTTGCTGGGATCCTTGTTTTCCGGATTGTTTAACGTGATGCGTTCCGCCTCTTCTTTATACTTCGCGGGGTTGTCGTCTTGCCCGAGCATCTTGACGTAGCCACCCAAGGGGATGATTCCGATACCGTATTCAGTTTCGCCCCGTTGGATTTTGAATAGCGCACTGGGTAATGACCAGGGGCCGATTTTAATTTGCGGATCGAACCCCACGTAAAATTTCTCACACTTCACACCGCACATTTTGGCAACCATAAAATGGCCCAACTCGTGCACGAAGATCACCATCCCCAAGCCGACACAGACTTGAAAGAAGTACAGAATCACATCCCAGTTCATTGAGAATCCGAAAACTAAGCATTGACCCACTTCGCTATCTCCTGGCGCGCCCAAGCATCCAGAGCAATCAATCGCTCAAGATCGGGATGCGTTTCAAAGTTGTGTTGTTGTAAAACAGCCCGGCAAGCCGGAACAATGTTGCTGAACGCTAGCCGCCCGTCCAGAAAGCGTGCCACTGCTGCTTCGTTGGCGGCATTCAGAACGGCTCCTGTCGTCCCACCCGCCTGGGCCACTTCCAGGCCCAAAGCCAAGGCAGGAAATCGGTCATTGTCGGGTGGTTCAAATGTAAGTTGCTGGGCTCTAGTCCAATCGATTGTTTTCGCAGGTCCTTTCCAGCGTTCCGGGTAGGATAGAGCATACTGGATGGGAAGTCGCATATCAGGTGGACTGAGTTGAGCGATGACTGAACCATCGACATACTCTACCATCGAATGTACCACCGATTGGGGATGGATGACGACGTCGATTTGATCCTTTTTCAGTTGAAACAGCCAACGGGCCTCAATGATTTCCAGAGCCTTGTTCATCATGGTGGCTGAGTCGACCGTGATCTTCTTTCCCATTTTCCAGGTGGGGTGCTCGAGTGCCTGATCAACCGTTACGTGTTGGAGTTGCTCGGGCGTGTACTGGCGAAAAGGTCCGCCACTGGCAGTAAGTATGACTCGTCGTACGTCCTGGGGCCTGCCCGCTTGTAAAGCTTGGAAGACTGCGCTGTGTTCGCTGTCAACGGGTAGCAGTTGGGCACCACTGTTCTGCGCGACCTCGATCGCCAGCGGGCCTGCCATTACCATCGTTTCTTTGTTAGCCAGAGCGACTCTTTTGCCGGCTTCCAAAGCAGACCAGGTGCTCAACAATCCTGCACTGCCGACAATCGCGGCCACAACCACATCAACTTCTTCCAGCGCTGCCACCCGTGATAAGTCTTCTGCACCGCTGAACAATTCAGTACCTGCCGGGAGTTGGCTGGCATCCAGCTGTGCAGCTTGCCGTTGGTCGGCTACCACGATGCATTGCGGAGCAAACTCAAAGGCCTGCTCAATGATTCGTTGGGTGCTTGTATTGGTGGAGAGCGCCAGAGCCCGAAATCGTCCCCCGGATTCAGCAATGACTGCCAGCGTACTTTGGCCGATGCTACCGGTTGATCCGAGAACGGCAACGTTAGTAGGTCGATCGTTCATCGAAGACCAAGCGTGAATCCGATTTCGATAGGAAGTTCGAATAGGAAGATTGTGGGCTGTCTGGAGGCTTTCCAGGTGAACGACCGAACGGGTTGTACTTAAAATACCTCTTCTCAGAGGAATACCGGAATTGGCGGGCAGCAAGATTCTAAGACCCGCCTGTTTGGAATACAAGACGGAATACGTCTTTCCTTACGGAGGGCTGCGGCTGCAACGAAACGCAAGCCGTGTATAATGGAAGGCGAAATCTCTATCTCAAGGATTAAACTTCATGGATCAAGATAACGATTCTGGGCGTCGAAAGCAGGATAATCATGGACCGGCGGCAGGCGGTTTTGTCTGGTTTCTGGTTTCGATCATGATGGTTTCTCTTTTCGTGGCCCTCTTTCTTTTCAAGGGTACCGGCTACCAGGTTGACTTTTACGACTTCGAAAAGCTGGTCGAAAGTTGCCGCCTGGATGAGGATGGAAAGCGTACCGATCCGGGAAACGACTTTCACATGGTCATCGAGGGCAAGCCGCCTCAAGCCAGTAAGATCTACTACTCGGATCTTCGGAATGTCGAAATAGATACCAATCGCATTGAAGCCACTGTAACGCGAGAGGTTGTCGAAAAAGCTGGCCATCCGGTCGACAAAAACGAGAAGAAAAACGGCCCTCGAGAAAACACGAAGATCTATGTCAACAAAAGCAACAAGGAGACCAGCGAAGAAGAGATCATCAAGGTTTTGAAAGAAAATAACATTCCATACTCTTTTGCACCAGGTCCTAATTTTTTCACCAATCTAGGGCCCATGTTTCTGCTGTTCGCGCTCTTGTTGCTGTTTTTCTTTTTCATGGTGCGGAGGCTGGGAGGAGCTGGGTCACCGATGGCCTTCGGGCGCAGTCGCGGACGTATGTACGCACAAGAGGACCTGGGGGTCAGCTTCGAAAGTGTGGCCGGCATCGACGAAGCAGTCGAAGAGGTGAAGGAAGTCGTGGATTTCCTGCAATCGCCGGAAAAATATCAACGGCTGGGCGGCCGAATCCCCCGGGGTGTGCTCCTGGTGGGTCCGCCGGGAACCGGTAAGACTTTGTTGGCCAAAGCCATTGCCGGCGAGGCGAGTGTACCATTTTTCAGTCTGTCGGGTTCGGATTTTGTCGAAATGTTTGTGGGTGTGGGAGCGGCCCGAGTGCGTGACATGTTTCGCCAAGCGGAAGCAAAGGCACCGTGTATCATCTTCATCGACGAACTCGACGCACTCGGAAAAACACGTGGCACGGGTGTGATGGGAGGCCACGACGAACGTGAACAGACTTTGAATGCTTTACTGGTGGAGATGGATGGATTCGATTCTAACAGCGGTGTAATCGTGATGGCCGCCACCAATCGCCCGGAGATGCTCGACCCGGCCCTTCTGAGGCCCGGTCGATTCGACCGCAATGTACTTGTCGATCGGCCTGATGTGAAAGGGCGCGAGGAAATTCTCAAAGTTCACGTCAAAAACGTGAAGCTGGACCCGTCGGTCGACTTGAAACAAGTGGCTTCAATCTGTCCGGGGTTTGCTGGTGCTGACCTGGAAAATCTTGTAAACGAAGCCGCTCTGCTGGCCGCGCGGAACGACAAGTCGGCTGTTAGTCTTGAAGAATTTAACGAAGCGGTGGAAAGAGTGACGGCCGGACTTGAAAAAAAGCAACGCATCATGAACGAAGACGAAAAGCAACGCGTTGCCTACCATGAAAGTGGCCATGCATTGGTTGCTTATAGCCTGCCCAATACCGACCCGGTGCACAAAGTCTCGATCATACCACGCGGAATGGCCGCTTTGGGTTACACCATGCAGCGTCCCGAGGGAGATCGTCATCTTTTGACGCAATCGGAGTTAGAAAGTCGCATTCAGGTTTTTCTGGCCGGTACCATTGCCGAGGAGATCATCTTCGAAGACATTTCCACCGGAGCCCAGAATGACTTGGAACGCTGTACCGAGATTGCCCGCAGCATGGTCATGCAGTATGGGATGAGCCGATTGGGAAGGATTAACTACCGCGGATCAACATCGAGTCCATTTTTGCCGGGTGTCAACGAGGAACGGCATCACGTCCACAGTGAACGTACGGCACGAGAAATTGATGAAGAAGTACAAAGTATTATCAATTCTTCCATTGATCTTGTGAAACAGATTCTGGCTTCCCGCCGCGCGGCACTCGAATCGCTTGCTGTGGAACTCATGGAATACGAATCGATTGATTCCACGACTCTTCAACGAATTATCGAGGACAATTCGCACGGTCCACTGATTGTCCCCGGCACGACGGATGCCGTAAAACGACCTGTCTCCGAAGATATCCCGGCTGCCGCAGAGAAGAAAAAAAACGAGCGGGGAGCGTTGTAACAGGAAAAACAGTTACAACAGGTTCGTCGTTTCTACCGCGAAAGTCTCGAATTCCCGAACGTCGAGTGATTGCCGCGACGGTTCGCTACACGCTCGCTTGATGCCACGGGTTCTCGGGTCAGAATTGAGCAGAGTGTGGTGACGTGTTTATCGGACAACAGTATTGGAAACTGGCGCCAGATGGTTCGGTTCTCATGCTGGCCTTGCACGGAGTGAAGGCTCTCTCCCGTGAGGCGGGTTCATCACCGGATACCAAATCCACCAGGATGTGTGATCCGAGCACACAAGGTGAAAGCTGTTCCGGAGGTGCGGCTGGCCTTAAATTTCACATTCTGGACGGCCGCAGCCCCCCATGCCACAGGGTCTGCCGGCCATTGGCAGTTCGCTTGACGAACTGGAAGAGGTTCCGGTGTGAGCGATGGGGACGCTAAATAGTTTTTCCAGGCGGGGGCTTTGGCAATCAGGGCACGTTGGTGTTTCTCGATTACGAACTAAGAGCTCAAACGAAGTATTACATTCTTGACAATTGTACTCGAAGAGCGGCATGCGAATTCTCCCGGGTAGTCTGTTGACCGGAGTCTGTGAATTTTTTTATTCTATGATCTGTTGACCGCGATTTCTGAACTTTGCTTTCACGGATTTTACGTTCACCTTCTGCCGGTTCATTGTACTGAATTCCCTGTGCCCGGCAAAGTCCGCGTGGAGGTGGCTGACTTTTTGAGTCGCGGCCTCTGTTTTTGTTTCAATTTTTTTACGGGGCGACTCGACATGAATCCAACGCCACCGACTCTTAACCGCATGGCATCCAGAGACGTCGATCGACGTGCGATTAGCGACTACGGCATGACAGGCTTGGTGCTCATGGAAAATGCGGGTCGAGGTGTTGTAGACAAACTCGAAGAACTTGGTGTCGACGGGCCTGTGGTGATTGCCTGTGGCAAGGGAAACAATGCTGGCGATGGATTCGTGATGGCGAGACACTTGGATCTGCGGGGGTATTCGGTGTGCGTGCTGTTGTGCTGCGATCCGCAATCACTGGTCGGTGATGCGCAGGCCAATTATCAAATTCTAATCAAGTCCGATGTGGCTTTCGAAAATTGTTTTCATTCCTCACCACGGGAGCGGGTTTACGAGCGATTGCGAAACGCAGCATGGCTGGTTGACGCCCTGTTGGGTACTGGATCTTCGGGTGCGCCCCGTGCACCGTTAAATGAGGTGATTGAAATCATGAATCAGGCTGAGGCTCGCAAGTTGGCCGTTGATGTTCCAAGCGGGCTCGACTGTGAAACCGGAAGAGCATCAGAACCGACGTTTTGTACTGACCACACATGTACGTTTGTAGCTGCCAAGTCGGGATTCTACTTGGAACAAGGGCCTGAAATGACCGGGGCGGTACATGTATTGGATATTGGTGTGCCGCGGCGACTGGTGGAGGAAGTTTTGGCCAAGACGACCGGGCGGTAACTTCCCGGGACTCGTGGTTTCTGCAGAGGCTGATTTCCGAGCCGTTTGCATCAACTGCAAATCAGCAATACTAGGCGTCTTGGATTTCTCGCACCACGACAAGATTACCACTTACCCGAAGCACCTTTACTCGTTTTCCTTCTTCAATGAATGTGCCTTCACTTACCACGTCGTAATAGTTCTCGCCGACCCGTACAACGCCTGCAGGGCGAAGCGGAGACGCACTGACTCCGATGTCTCCAGGGTTCAGTGGTTTTATATTCAGCGGATTCGACGTCTCGTCGGTCAGGGGGGAAACAGGGGTCTCTTCCGGAATTGAATCCCCGGTTGAGGGAGGTTGCAAGACGAATCTGCTGATCACCGGGATTTCACCAAGATACGAGCCGGCGGCGACGCTTCCTGCGATGACCGCAGCACCCGATCCCACGACGACCATCAGGGTTTGCAGAAGCGTGTTGAGTTGGGTGTCCGTTTGAGGGATTACAAAGGACTGACAGGCCAGAATCAAGCTCAGGAAAACAAGCAGCGTTCCTCCCAGTCCCGCCAGTCCGAAACCCGGAAAGACAAACATTTCGACCATTAAAAATACTACGCCCGTCGCAAAAAGAATCACCTCCAGCCAACCAGCTGTACCGCCTAGAAATCGGCTCCAAAAGAAAATCGCAAAACAGAGGGCCGCCACTAATCCGCCTACTCCGATACCGGGCATCCAGAATTCGATGATCAGCGCAAGCAGTCCCACGATCAGTAACAATCCCGTGAGCCAAGGGTTGTTTAATAAAGCGACAGTTGAATCTACGAATTGCCAACGAAACTTAATAATTCCACCAGTTGTTGGAAAACGTTTTTTTAATTCCATGGCATCCTTTACAACCGCGTCGGCCAAACCCAGTTCGACAGCTCGCAAGCCGCTAACTTCCAGGAATTTTCCTTCTCTGCTTTCCAGGACCGGATTCAATTTCTGCCAGTGGTCGGGTTCTGGTGATGCTTGCAATTCCTCTTCCGACTTGAAATCAACTTCGTCGGTAGGAAGGTGGCGGACACGGAAAACCACCAGTTTGTTGTTGCACATCGCCTCCGCCAAGGCTGGAGCACGTCCGCCGGTTTCGGCCAAGTCGCGCAGGCGTCGGGAGAGATCGGATTGCACCTTTTCCGGAGCATGTCGAAAACCGAAATCGAGAAAGTCCATCACAATCGGTCCGGCGTCTCCCATCACCGCATCAGCATGCATAACGATTTCGTCACACCCCAGGGCGGTGATTGCAGCACCACTGATCGCTTGCCGAGGAATATAGGCCACGGTGTGGGCCCAATCCAGGTTTCGAAGATAGCGGGCCATGTTGAGACTCGCCTCGAGTTCTCCTCCCATGCTGTCAATGCGAAGAACCAACAAGTCAGATTCCTGTTCACGGGCCTGTTCAATTTTTCGGTAAAGGTATTGTTCGAGTCCGGCGGTGATCATTCCCTCGAATTCAATCATCGCTGTCGTCCGGTAGGATTTCCGGTCACCTTGGGCGTCCGCACGTGGAAACGAAAAAAAGGTGATAGCGCAGACCACCAACCAGAAACAGAGACTGAGCTTGGCGGGTGGATGAAGTTTGCGTGATTCCACAAGAGCCCGTTTCAAAAGTGAGATTCGCAGTACGGCAGCTGGGTATTCCGGCTTCCAGTGAAAAAGTATTCAGAACCGTCTAACAGCAGGTCGGCAAGGTGACGAAACAAAGGTTTACCCGGGCTTCCGTTCGGTTTGTCTTTTTCTTGACGGCCTTTTTATTGACCACTTGAATCAGTCAAGCTTCACATCACCCAATTTCGCTTTATCCGAAAGGCGTGACACATGTTGGACATTCTGCGCAGGGGGTTATAGAAAATCTCTTTCCCCTCACTATCCATCATGGTCGTCCGGGTCGCGTAGAATCAAGAGAGAATGATCGGAGCGGTGAAAGAGACAGGTTCTGACGCGGTGCCGGGAAAAGATCCTTCTCAATCGATTTTCAGGTTCAGCCGCTTGTATTTTCCATTGAACCAGAGATCCAAATCGTTCTTGTAGAATTTCGAGAAACGACTCTCACTAGGACCACCAGGCAGATTCGTCCAGGCTTCGTCTTTTCCCATGTCGGTCACGAAATGATAAGAAGGTGCAAATGTCGATTCGCGGGTCGCTGTTTGCATCACGTGTCCTTGAAAGGGGGTTGCATGACAACCGGGCATCGATTGGCGGGTACTATGGTAACCCAGGAGACGCCCTACCTGGTGCGTTCCAAAAAATCGGTTGGTAAAATGGAAGGAATTGACTTGGGACCAGGGTTCGTCTTTTTCGTCCTGAAGTCGAGCGGCTGCCCGGCGTATTAATTCACGTTTGTCGCGTGTGGCCCACCAATTGGACTGTTCACGTTGCAGCACGGAGTCGGCGCAGGTGAGAACCATCGACGAGAACCCTGCGCGGGTGCAAAGATAAAGCATGCGTCGCCAGCCGATGCCTTTGGCATGACCGAAGACTTCCATTAGTACATTCCGATAAAATCTTTGGAACAGGGTGGCCTCTCGGCTCTCAGGCGCGTAACTACAGTCCCAGCGGCTCAATTTCTCTTTCAGTTCACCATCGTCCAAATGCGGCAGAAAAACAGCGAGCATATCACGCGCCTGTACGCTCACGAAGTCGTATTGCAATTTCTGCATGTCTTCAAGTGTGACAGAGGTCAATTCGCAAAGTCGTTCTACGATCCGACGCCTGCGATAGTCAGGAACCGGATGAGTCACCAGCAGTGGCCCGCGTGGTCGATTGACAGATTCGTTGGCTGTTGCCACAAAACCTTCCGGTGGGTCATAGATGCGTGGCAGATCATCCTTGGGTACGACTCCCCGCCAGTGATTTTTGATGACCCAGGCGGGGACAGGCACCATTCCCGAATGACCTTCTCGGCGATTGGGAAACGTTCCGCATCCCTGCAGACCGATGTGTCCCTCTCGATCTGAAAAAATCCAGCACAGAGTGGGCTGGGGACACTCTTTCGCTATGTCCATGGCTTCCAGGGTAGAGTTCGCCTGTACCATTTCCAGCCACGTTGTCATTCCCTGTGCAGCACCTTCTTTCTGGCCCGTCCAGGCCACCAGTAACTGATAGTTGGGACTTTGTGACACAGGTTCCTGATTCAGGACTCCCAGGTCATTGAAAAAAATCTGGATCGTTTGGGAGCCATTTCCCTTGCGTTCGATCACTTCTTCACGGACCTGGAAATCGTGCCAACGACGTCCACGACGGTATTGCCAACCGGTTGTTCCACCAGAGCGGCAATCTTCGATGAAGTAATCAATGGTGTCGCCCTTCATGTAGGTTACACCCCAGGCGAGTTGCCGAGTGCGGGCCGCGACAAAAAGGGGACAGCCGGGTAAAGTGGCACCCATCGCGTAATCCGTCTGGTTTTCACCCCAGCGGAGAACCGCCTCGTACCAGATGGCCGGTAGTCGATTGATTTCAAGGTGGGGATCGGAAGCCAACATGGCAGTCCCCGTGGCACTACGCTGGGGTCTGACGGCCCATGCGTTGCTGCCGGCGAGTCGAGGAAGGTCGGTGATCAACTCCAGAGCTTCATCCGAGAGCTGGCCGGCTACTTTTACCTGTCGCAAGAGTTCGAGGTCGATGCCGTCCAATCGTGGTTTCACGAGTTCCCTCAGCGCTTCATCATTTGCTCCCGCTTGTACCAGTTCCAGCAGCACTCTTTCGTTTTGCATTTGACTGACCGCAAGTCCGCCGAAGCTGATCAATTTACCCACCAGCAATACGGCTTCCTGATCCCAGGTTTTAGGATGGAATCCAGTGGCCCACATCGGCAATGATCGCCCCGACGCCCGAATGCCGTCGTTGACGCCCTCGCAATACGACGTGATCTGTTTGAAAATCGGGTCTTTGAGACTTTGCACTTCCCGGTTCAAATGTTGATGCAGACCAATTCGGCGAAAAAAGCGGTCGGTTTCCAACAGTTCGGGTTGATCCGCAATCCTTTCAGCTCCTCGGCCCGCAGCGACAGCGCGTGAAAAGAGTAACTGTGTGCCACGATCGAGGGCATGCATATATCCCAAGCCGTAGAGAACGTCGAGCCAAGTCGCACCATCAATGTGCGGAACCCCACTCTTGTCCCGACGGACAGCTATACGGCGCTGAGTTTTCTTGATGCGAACCTTAGTCATTGATTTTGTGTGCAAATTTCATTGACGGTATTTTGCTGAGACTCTTCTGTTCTTGGTTCCCGTGTTTCCGGCAAAACACTTTGGATTGCGGTAGAAGGTAGTCTCTCTGTAGATCGCGTCGTGTTTTAAAGGTCAACGTTGAGTCCGGGAATGGGGACCCCGTTGATCGCTCAGCGTCAGGTCTTCTTGGTTTTGTTGGCCGGCCTCTGCCGGCTTTTGTTCCTTCGCTGACGTTGAAACATTGGAGGAGGGACTTTTGGCGGAAAATTGAAAGGAGTTGACCAGCAACTCGTCTGCGCGGGAAAATTTTTCCTGCAATTCCGACTCCAAGGTGATGGTGTAGACAACCCGTCGACCATCTTGATGGGTCAGATGGTAGTAGGACCATTGAATTGGGAGCTTCTCCACCAATCCAGTTACGACGACGTGAATCAGGTCCATTCCTGATTCAGTGGGATGCTGTTTTGCGACGACAAACTTGCCGAAGTGATCGCCCAGTGCCTGGTGAATATTTTGTTGAAAATCTTCGAGCTGAGGCTGGGTTCCAGCCGGCAAATCTGGCAAGCGGGTGATGTTGCATTGGGCCAGGAATTTGTCCCCGTCAACCATGCGAAAAACGGTCGTTTTGTCCTGATCGTAGGTGACATGCCAGCGAAGATCTTGAAGCAATGTGAAGTTGCCGGCTTTCGATCGAAACGTTAGCACACGAGCCTGACTTCCATCGGTCAGGTCCAGTCCGTCCAGATGGCGATCGGCGAGTGGTTGGGATGATGTAACGAGGGCATTACGTAACTGGAGCCTGGCCACGATGTCCAATCCGGGTCTGGCGTGGCTGGCCTTTCGCGCCTCCTTCAGATCCATCACCATACTGCTGATGTACTGCTTTTTCAGGTTGTATCGGCATTTGACGAGTAACTCGATTTCGGTGGTTGTCCCTTCCAGAGCACCCGTAAGGTTCCCGGATAGTTGAAGCGTGGCGTGGTTTCCGTTCGTAGAAATCCACTGACCCTGAACTTGGCTGTATCCCAAGGACTTTAATGCCAACCAAACGGTGAGTGCCTGGTGGTCCACTTCCCAGACCTCTTGCTCACGGATTGGTTTCTCTGGTAACAGGCCTGACATCGCCGTGGTATTGCCGGGTACTCGGATGAGATCCAGCTGGTCTCGCTCAAGAGGACCCGATGGCGAGTAAAAGGCCGCTTGTTCGGTCAGGTCTTGTACAATGACTCGTTGGTCGGTTGGTAAAACCACATCATTTTGTTTTTGGCCGACTTTCACCTCGGCTTCCGCCGTGTAGTAGTACCGCACTGTCCTATTGGCCCAATTACATGCAGGTGAGCACTGCAGGACTCGTTCGTCATAAAAGAGTTTTGCTTTGACTTGCAGGGGTGTATCCAGGACCTGACTCTGATCGGACTCCTCCGGATCTTGCTCAGTGCCCGAACGGGCCTTCAGGGTTCCCTCCACCCGCAGTAACGCCTTGGTTCGCGAGACTGTTTCCTGGTCCGTTTTCACTCGAAACTGATAAGCCGGATGACCATCTACTTGATCCTGCAACTCTCCCGCTTGCCCGCCCAAGCAAAGCGAAGCCAGGAAAATAGTCAAGATCCCGGGCCAGAAATCGAAACGCATTTTGTCGCCTCACGCACGGATTGAAAAACGCGAAAAGGAATGGTCGTAATCGGTAGATCGACCTTTCCTTCCAGTGGAATCCAACCGATTAAGACGCATTCGCCTGGCAGATAATTTAGGAAGAATGAGAAAATAGAGTTGTGAAAATTGCTTGCAGTACGAGTCCGTGGATTGGCGTTGCAATAAATTGCACAAGCTATTTTATAACAACGCGTTATGAAAATTCTCAACTTCCAGGCGGGGCTCGTATAGAAGTGCCTGTGCCAGAGTACGGTCAGAATTACCAACTTTCCAACGACCCAAGACGACCCAGTTGCGTAGAAGGGGATAGGACAGTTATTACCGTTTTCCCAAGTGTCCCAGCTTGGGGCCTTGGTCGGGCAAGGGGCTGAGGGTGGTCCTTATGAAAAGGCAAATTGGTCGAAAACTTTGCACGTGGCGTCGAACTATCGGAACGGACTGTCGCCAATTGTGGTGTTTTCGGTTTCACGAATATCGTCCCCGGATGGAACAGCAGTCGATTTGAAACGAATTCTGGCAGACCGATGAAAGCCGCAGGGAACCGGGCCGGAAGTCGGGAAGGATGAGAAGAGGACTCCGATGCACACTGATTATCTGATTCCCATGCTTCGTCAACTGCGAGAGCAGCAGGTCCGCTTTGCTCCCCACAACAAGAAAGTGGAGCAGATTTGTCGTGCTGAACGACTGCTCGACGAATTAGAAACGAAACGTACGTACACCTACGAGTACCTCTGTTACCGAATCACGGACTATCGTCCTGATTCGCCGACTCCTATCTGCATTTCCGGCAGCGATGCCTACCATGACTTGCGCTTGTTTGTAGAAGATGTTTCAGAGGCGGCCCAACTTCGCGCCGAATCTGCAGGTGAACCGGTCTTGACTGTTGACGAACTCAGTCGCTTGTTCAACGTGTCGACCAAGACGGTGGCACGGTGGCGCCAGCACGGACTGATCAGTCGCCGGTTCCTCTTTGACGGTCGCAAGCGGATCGGATTTTTGCAGAGCAGTATCGATCGTTTTGTTCACAAGAACAAGGATCGAGTGAAGCGCGGAGAGCGTTTCAGTCAACTCACCCCCTCCGAGCGTAGCCAGATCATTGATCGCGCGCGTCGCCTGGCCCGGGCCGGTGGGTGCCCCTCGGAAGTCAGTCGACGCATCGCCAAACACATGAACCGGAGTGTGGAAACAATTCGCTACACGCTCAAGCACTTTGATCGTGAACACCCGAATTTTGCGGTGTTTCCCAATCATACTGGTCCGCTTACCGATGCGGCGAAGCTCAAGATTTATCAGCAATATCGTCGGGGGACTTCAGTTGAAGTACTGGCGAAAAGCCATTGTCGGACAAATACCAGTATATACCGGGTGATCAACGAGATGCGAGCATGTAGCATTATCGAGTTGCCGATGGATTACATGTACAACCCATGCTTTGCTGTCCCAGACATGGAAAAACAGATCCTGGCTCCTATGCCAGAGTCGGAAAAACCGGCTCGCAAATTACGTTCCCCGGCAGGTTTGCCATCTTATCTTACTTCCCTTTACGAAGTCCCCTTGTTGTCGCGTGAGCAAGAGCAGCACCTGTTCCGACGCTTCAATTACTTGAAGTATGCCGCCAATCGATGGCGCGAACAGTTGGATTCCAGTCGTCCCAAAAGCAGCCTGATGGACAAAATCGAGCAACTCTACGATCAGGCGGTCGACACCAAGAACCAAATCATTCAGAGCAATCTCCGCTTAGTGGTGTCGATCGCGAAACGGCATGTCACTAGCACGGAAGAATTCTTTGAGTTGGTGAGTGACGGCAACATGTCGCTGATTCGGGCAGCAGAAAAGTTTGACTACTCTCGCGGCAACAAGTTCAGTACCTACGCCAGTTGGGCGATCATGAAGAACTATGCGCGAACCATTCCGGACGCTTTCAAACACCGTGATCGATTCCGTACAAGCCACGAGGAAATGTTCGCTACCACGGTGGAAAACCGGGGTGACAAATACGAACAGGAAAGCGCCCAACAGCATCGGGAATCCCAGGTCGATCGCATCCTATCCAGGCTTGACGAGCGTGAGCAAAAGATTATCATCAAGCGATTCGGGCTAGACTATAGCCAGGAACCGCAAACGCTGAAGGAAGTCGGCGCAAAGATGGGGGTGACGAAGGAACGAATCCGCCAGATCGAGTCTCGGGCACTGAATAAGTTGCGTGTTGTGGTGCACGAGGAAAAAATAGAGGCTCCGGAACTGTAAGGCCAAACAGTAAGGCCAAACAGTGGAAGGGTTTGCACGTTTAGCAACTGCCCAATGGTAGGCGAGCGCTGCGGGTCAACAGTCACGTTGGGTGTTTAGGTATTTGTTGTAAAAAGAGTTAGTTTTCTGGCACCCCAAGACAGGGGATCTCGACTTCGGGGAGGTTTGCCAAGCCAAACGGAACAGGGCTCACCACGATCCAAGGTGGACGCTGCGCTACGACCTTTCAGTTCGGCTGGAAGTCCCGTTTTCAAGGGGGTTCCCAGGTCGATCCCTCTTGCGAAAGGTCTTGTCTTTGTTATATTTACTGGTTTTGATACAGCCAGGGAGATAGGCTAGCGTAGCTCAATTGGCAGAGCAGCTGATTTGTAATCAGCAGGTTGTGGGTTCAAGTCCCTCCGCTAGCTCCAGTCCACTGTTTTTGGCGAAGCGATGGGGCGTTGAAAGAAAATATATGGAGAGTGATTCGGACCGAAGGTAGACCGCTTGACGGTTACGGGAAACGGCGTCAGTTGAGCATTTAAAGAAGGGTTTGTACAAGTAGTTTTGGGTTTGAGCGGAGGAATAGGTGTAGATAGTAATAGGTGTAGATAGTTACGAGGCCGATTGGGAGAAACCCGGAAGAAACAAGTTGCGGAGTTAGCACAGGGTCCCGAGAAAGGGGGGTTTCCCGAGCGGTCAAAGGGGTCAGACTGTAAATCTGATGGCAATGCCTTCGCAGGTTCGAATCCTGCACCCCCCACTACCACGAGTGGGCAAAAAGGGGTGAGTTGTTACCCGCGACAAGTGGTAGTCCATTGCCTGCAATAGCCACTTGAACCTGATAGTTATTGCGGGTGTAGCTCAATGGTAGAGCCACAGCCTTCCAAGCTGAAGACGAGGGTTCGATTCCCTTCACCCGCTGTTATTGATTGTTAGATCCATAGCAACTTGACAACATTCGGGGTCACCAGACCGGTCGGTCCGAGAGGCATGAATATGAGTTCAATTTTGCTGCGGAGTTGCAATGTGAGTATTACCTTCGACTTGGCTTCCGGCTCGTGCGGGTTCAGCAGTTTTTACGGCGTGTGCTGCTGTAGCTCAGTTGGTAGAGCGCGTCCTTGGTAAGGACGAGGTCATGGGTTCGAGTCCCATCAGCAGCTCTCGGTTGTGTGCTAAGTGATTGGTTGGTTCTATAGAAACCTTTTTTGTTCCAGCATCTGTATAAAATAAGAGAGTAGGTAAAAGAAATGGCCAAGGACGTTTTTGAACGGACAAAACCGCATGTCAACGTAGGTACGATTGGCCACATTGACCACGGTAAAACGACATTAACCGGTGCAATTCTTTCGGTTCAGGCCGCGAAGGGCTTGGCCAGTGCAAAGTCGTATGCCGACATCGCCAAGGGTGGTACGGTACGGGATGAGACGAAGACGGTTACGATTGCTGTGGCTCATGTCGAATATGAATCGGACAACCGGCACTACGCCCACATCGATTGTCCCGGCCATGCTGACTTCATTAAGAACATGATTACCGGGGCTGCCCAGATGGATGGTGCCATTTTGGTAGTTTCGGCTGCCGATGGGCCGATGCCGCAGACGCGCGAGCACATCCTCCTGGCACGGCAAGTGGGTGTTCCGGCCATTGTGGTGTTCCTCAACAAGATCGATTTGGTCGACGACGAGGAGCTCTTGGAACTGGTTGAACTGGAGATTCGCGAGTTGCTCGTCAAATATGACTTTCCCGGTGACGATATTCCGTTGATCAAAGGCTCGAGTTTGCCGGCCTACCAGAAACCAGACGACGCGGATGCCTCGAAGTGTATTACCGAGTTGCTGGAGGCTCTTGACGAGTACATTCCAGAGCCGCCACGGGAGGTCGACAAACCGTTCCTGATGGCGATTGAAGATGTTTTCTCGATCGAGGGCCGTGGCACGGTTGCAACCGGTCGTATTGAGAGAGGCATGATTAAGATCGGCGAGGAAGTCGAGATTGTGGGGCTGGAGACCAAGCCTGAAAAGACCACCTGTACGGGTGTAGAGATGTTCAACAAGACCATGGACCAGGGGCAGGCCGGAGACAACGTAGGTGTCTTGTTGCGAGGCGTAAAGCGAGATGAACTCGAACGAGGTCAGGTGCTGGCAAAACCTGGCTCAATCGAGCCTCACACCAAGTTTGAGGCAGAGGTTTACTGTCTATCCAAGGATGAAGGCGGGCGGCACACTCCATTTTTTAGTGGCTACCGTCCGCAGTTTTATTTCCGCACTACGGATGTTACCGGGACAGCTAATTTGGTAGGTGCAGAAATGTGCATGCCGGGTGACAATGTGAAGGTGACAATCGAATTGCACAAGCCCATCGCGATGGACGACGGTGTGCGTTTTGCTATCCGAGAAGGTGGCAAGACTGTCGGTTCGGGCGTCGTGACGAAGATTGTGGAGTAATTAATCACCGAGGAAGTGAGTTGGGGTAACCACCGGCACGGTGCCGAGTGGATGCCCGCTCGGAAAAAGCTTAATTGAGGGGCGTAGCTCAATTGGCAGAGCGCTGGTCTCCAAAACCAGAGGTTGCGAGTTCGATTCCCGCCGCCCCTGCCAGTTTTGCCCCGTGCCGAGAGTCACTAATAGGCGGGTTCTTTCGGTGCGGGGTTGCCAGCTTTGTGACGGGGGCTTTGTGACGGGGGCTTTGTGACGGGGGCTTTGTGACGGGGGCGGTTTATTCCTGCCCGGTCAGGAACGTCGTCAGAGTGGATAGAGCGTGTACGTTTACCGGTTAACTTTGGTCCAGGTTGCAACGACGAATTGCAACTAGAGAAAAAGACAGTCGATGGCTAAAGAACAGACAATGTCCGGATCGGTGCTCCAGGAGTTTTTTCAGCGGGGAGTCTACAAGCGCAATCAAGGCAGGGCTAGTCGGCAGGTAACCTTCGGTGCACTTGCCTTGGGGGTTTCAATTGGCACTTGGAGATTGAAGGATACCCTGATGGCGCGGGTGGATGACCCGGCCATCATTTTCGGTGTGCCGGGCTTGCTGCTGCTGCTTGGCATATGGGTTAGCTATCGCGCAGTGAATATCACGCGTTTTGCAGATTTTCTGATCGCGGTGGAAGCCGAGATGTATAAAGTCACTTGGCCGACTCGTGTTGAGTTGGTACGCAGTTCCATGGTGGTGATGGTGGTGATCTTTTTCCTGGCACTTGTGCTGGCACTTTACGATTTGTTTTGGCGGGTTTTCTTAAGTTTTATCGGTGTCGTGAGTTGATTCCAGCTGGCGCGACGGTTGAGGAAGAATAGTAGATCGAATGGTTGCCGGACTTGTTGAGGTCTGGGCACAAATCATTCAAACGCTGTTGGTAAGTGGCGGAATAAAAACGATGTATCAATATTTGATGACCGGGGGGCCATCGTGATAGACGAGACGCAGGCTGCGAGCGATCGGTTGCCGGACGAACCTACGGGCGGTCCTCGCACAGAGGATGAGGATCTTGTACCCGTTGCTGCTGATTCTCAATCTAGCGAGCCGTTGCCCGTGTCGGTATCTGACGAAGCAACTGCTGCTGATGGGGCGCCCGTTGTTGATGATCCGGTGCAGGAGGACGGAGGCGATGAGGTTCTGGAGGCGCAGAGCGAGGATCTGGAGGAAGAGGAGGAGGAAGAAGAAATTGACATGGATGTCGAGCCCATTGAACAGATTGTCGACTCAGTGGACGAAGACATCGAGATGGATTGGTACATCCTGAAGGTCCAAAGTAATCGAGAGGAGTCGATTCGGGAGGGGCTTCAGCGTCGCGTCTCCGTGGCGGGATTTGATCGCTTCTTTGGTGAAATTATTGTTCCTACCGAAGAAGTGGCTGAATTTAAAAATGGCAAGAAACGGATTGCCAAGCGAAAGCTCTATCCGGGTTACATTGTGGTGCATATGTCGATCAACGACGACACGTGGTTTCTCGTTCGGGAAACACCGGGTATTGGAGATTTCACAGGTTCTGCAGGACGTCCGAGCCCCATGTCACAGCACGAGGTTGAACGGATTGTGCAGGCCAGTATTACCGAAGAGGACGGGGGTGAACCGATCAAGACTGCCATTCCGTTTAATGTCGCTGATCGTGTTCGCATCAAGGAAGGGACCTTCGAGAATTTTGACGGAGACGTAGACGATGTCGACGAAGCCAATGGGCGCGTGACGGTGATGATCAACATCTTCGGTCGTTCGACGCCGGTAGAACTCGAACACTGGCAAATTGAAGCAGTATAGGTTGAGGCATAGCAAATTTTGGTCGTTGACCAGACGTCTAGAAGAAGGGCGTCTAGAAGAAGATTGTGACGTTCCTGCTTGATGAGTGGTAACGATTTGACTGCAAGTGAAACATAAGTAAACAAAAAACATGGCAAAAAAATTAATGGGATCTGCGAAGTTTCAAGTTCCTGGTGGGCAGGCCACTCCGGCCCCGCCAGTTGGTACTTCGCTGGGTAAATTCGGCATTAATCTGGGTCAGTTTGTGCAGCAATTCAATGACCGGACCAAGGAGTTCAACGGGACTCCCATTCCCGTTGTAGTGAAGGTGTATGCCGACCGTACTTTTGATTTTATCACGAAGAGTCCTCCTGCTGCGGCCCTCTTGAAGCAGGCGGCTGGCATTGTGAAGGGTTCCGGAGTTCCGAATAAAGAAAAAGTCGGCAAGGTCACCATGGACCAGATCGATGAGATCTGCAAAGCGAAGATGGCAGATTTAAATGCGGGCGATTTGGAAAGGGCGCGACTACTGATCATGGGCACTGCTCGCAGTATGGGTATCGAGGTCGACGCGTAACGAACTGATTGAGTTGTCACTGCAAAAGCAAAGCGATTTTTCATGACTAAACATTCCAAGAGATTCCGAAAAGATCTCTCCAATAAAATCAGCGACGAGCCCCAGGAATTAGAGCAGGGGGTGGAATTGCTAAAGAGTTTCGATACGGCGAAATTTGATCAATCGGTCGAAATTGCCATTCGACTGGGAATCGACCCCAAGCAAGCCGACCAGATTGTTCGAGGGTCTCTTGTGCTTCCCAACGGGATTGGCAAGAGCCAACGGGTGATCGTGTTTGCCAAAGGGGATTTGGCGGATGCAGCTCAGCAAGCGGGAGCGGATGAAGTAGGCCAAGAAGAGCTGGCAACAAAGATTAAAGGAGGGTGGCTAGAGTTCGATGTTTGCATCGCCACTCCCGACATGATGGGGATCGTTGGGCCGTTGGGGAAAGTTCTGGGACCGCGTGGTCTGATGCCGTCCCCTCGCGCAGGAACGGTGACTCCCGAAGTCGCCAAAATTGTGCAGGAATATAAAGCGGGTAAAGTCGAATTTCGCAACGATTCCAGTGGGATTATCCATACACTTGTCGGGAAGTTGAGTTTTGACAGCCAGCAACTGGTCGAAAACATCCAGGCGTTTCTGGATCTCATCGTGGGGATGAAGCCAATAGCTGTCAAAGGGACTTATTTAAAGAGTGTGTCGATCAGTGCCACCATGAGCCCCGGCATACGGATAGTTGCCTGATAGATGACGCCCGGCTGAAAAAATAGATTTTTAACGACGAGATATTTTCGCTACTTATCCACCGAGAAATACCAAACACCCACCAGTATCATGAGCAAATACGTCAAAGATTTGGTTGCGAAGCATTATGCACAGCGTTTAGAGGGGGTGGACGATGCTTTGGTGGTCAATGTCATAGGACTGGATGCCAATAAATCCGTGGTTCTACGCAAGGAGTTGCGGGAAAAAAACATCCAGCTTTTAGTTGTTAAGAACAGCTTGGCCAAGAGAGCAACCGAGGGGACTCCGCTGGCTCCGGTTTTTGAAGGAGCGGAAGGGACGCTGGCGATCATGTGGGGTAGTGAGGACGTGATCTCATTAGCCAAGCAGGCCGCCAGCTTACACAACGACAAGGAATACGAAGCTTTCGAGGCTTGCGGTGGCGTGATGGACGGCGAGGTGTTAAGCGCGGACCGCGTGCTTGAAATCAGTAAGTGGCCAAGTCGGGAGGAGCAATTGAGTCTCCTGGTGGGTCAGATACTTGGACCTGGGGCGAATTTGTGCTCACAACTGGTTGGACCCGGTCGGTCTTTGGCCAGCCAGGTCAAGCAAGTCGAGGAAAAATCTCAGGAATAACAAAACTCAAGAGAAACGAAACAGTTTTAAAACGTATTACAATTGATGCCTGTCGTTGTCGGGAAACGAGAATCCGGCTGCGACCCATTTGTCAGAAAGGACTGTGTTTGCCATGTCGGATGAGACTGCAACACTCGATGAGACTGCAACACTCGAGGTACCCGAAGAAGTGAAGAAACTAGGAGATCAGATCGCTGAGCTGACTTTAAAGCAGGCGAAAGGGCTCAGCGACTACCTGAAGGAAGAGCACGGTATCGAACCGGCTGCTGGCGGGGCTGTGATGGCGATGATGCCAGGGGCAGGTGGTGGAGACGGTGAGGGCGGCCCAGAAGAGCAGACGGAATTCGATGTTGTCCTGACAGGATTTGGTGACAAAAAGATTGGAGTTATCAAAGAGGTGCGGGCTATGACCGGACTCGGTTTGAAAGAAGCCAAGGAGGCAGTGGAAGGTGTACCGAATACAATTAAGGAAGGCGTATCCAAAGAGGACGCCGATGAGGCAAAGAAGAAATTAGAAGAGGCAGGGGCCTCAGTCGAGATTAAATAGTCGTATTTTCTTGTCCTTGTAGTCCCGCAGTAAGCAATAACGTGAGTTGCAGCGAGGCAGTGAATATTTGGTCGGAACTGTGTCCCGGAGCGTCCTGAACTCCCGTCCACTGATGTGTCGTGCCGTATCGTATTTACCTTGGCTGCCATCCGATGATGTCCCGCCTTTTCGCAACATGCGGTTAAATCGCTTGAGTCAATTTTTCTCGGAATCCTTGTAAGGAGTCTCTTCGCGTATGGCTATTTCAGCGCAGCGTCGCCTCCAGCCCACGGAAGTACGTCGTTTTGGTTCGGGTCTTGAACATCATGAGATACCGGATCTCACTTCCATGCAGACGGCCAGTTACAGGGCCTTCATCCAGGAAGAAATTCCTCTGGAAAAACGAAAAGCTGAAGGACTTGAAGGCGTCCTTAAGGAAATCTTTCCCGTCGAAAGCTATGACAAGCAGGTGAACTTGGAATATCTGAGGTACGACCTGGGTAAACCTCGTTACACACCCGAGGAATGTCGCCAATTACGGCTTACCTATGGGCGGCCGTTTCGGGTCTGGTTGCGTTTGAACAAGGAGCAACCGACGGAAGAAGAGGTCTATCTGGGGGACATTCCTATCATGTTGGGTGGGGGTGAATTCATTATCAACGGTGCGGAGCGTGTGGTGGTGAGCCAGTTACACCGCAGTCCGGGAGTCGATTTTGTCGCCGAAGATGCTACCGGGGTTGATCGGAAGTTGCACAGCTGTCGCATTATTCCGGAGCGCGGTAGCTGGATTGAGATTAACTGCACCAAAAAGGAAAGCCTTGTAGTACGTATTGACCAAAGTGGCAAGTTTTCCGCGATGACTTTGCTGCGGGCGATGGCTCCCGAATACAGTTCGGATACGGACCTGATTCGTGCTTTTTATGAAACAAGCATGGTAACAGTCCATGACGGGCGCAGTGTGATCAAGGTCGAAGAGCAGATGGCTGTTGACGACATTGTTTATCCGGCCAAGCACGATCGGGCGGGAGAGATCATTGTCGAGGCGGGGAAGAAAATCACGAAGGACGTGGCAGGAATTATTTGCTCCTGCGGTCTCAAAAAGGTGGAGCTGATGCCGCCGCCCAAGACGCCATTGATCTTCAATGGGCTGGCGGACGATAACACCTGCAGTCACGAGGAAGCGTTGCTAAGAATCTACCAGCGACTGCGTCCCGGGAACCCACCTCAGTTGGAAAAAGCACGGGTCCTGTTCCATGAGAAATTCTTCGACGTGAATCGTTACCGCCTGGGACGTGTTGGCCGTTTTCGCATGAATCGCAAGTTGGACCTTGATGTCTCTGAAAAAGAGATGACACTTCGCCCGGCCGATGTGGTGGCTTCTATTCAATACTTGCTTGATTTGGTGGAAGCGGGAGCCCAGGCTGAGGTTGATGATATTGACCATCTGGGAAACCGTCGACTGCGGACCATTGACGAACTTGCCAGTGACGAATTGCGAAAGGGTTTTCTAAAGCTTCGACGCACCGTGCAGGAACGGATGAGTTTGAAGGATGTAGAAGACATGACACCTCGTAGTCTGATTAATCCCAAAAGTATTTCTGCTGCCATTGAATATTTCTTCGGGCGTAGCGAACTTTCTCAAGTGGTGGACCAGACAAATCCGTTGTCCATGTTGACTCATGAAAGACGTTTGTCGGCGCTGGGTCCGGGCGGATTGAACCGAAAGCGTGCAGGGTTTGAAGTGCGGGATGTTCACATTTCACACTATGGCCGAATTTGTCCCATCGAAACTCCTGAAGGCACCAATATTGGTCTCATTGCGAGTCTGGCTATTTATGCTGGAGTGGACGACTACGGTTTTTTGGTGACCCCCTATCGGGTGGTCAACAAAGGCCGGGTTACTAGCGAGACGGTGTGGTTGCGTGCCGATCAAGAATCCGAAGCCTACGTCGCACCAGCAGACACAGCCACGGAAGATTCACGGTTAGTGGCTGACAAACAGATGGCGGGCAGCATCGTGGCGCGATTTCGGTCGGATTTCGAGATCGTCCCACCGGAAGAGGTGGATTACATCGACGTAGCTCCCAGTCAAATGGTGGGTGTCTCCGCTGCCCTGATCCCGTTTTTGGAACACGATGACGCCAATCGGGCTCTGATGGGTTCGAATATGCAACGTCAGGCCGTACCTCTTCTGATTGCCGAACCGCCGATTGTGGCCACAGGAGTGGAGAAGGATGTGGCTGCGAACTCGAGCATGGTGGTGCGGGCTCGGCGAGCGGGAAAGATCGGCTACGCGGATGCCAAAAGGATTGAGATTGGCAACGATACCTATCATTTGAGCAAATTTGTTGGCCTCAATGAACGAACTTGTTTAAACCAGAAACCGATCGTGAAGCCTGGCGATCGAGTGGAAAAAGGACAGGTGATTGCAGACGGCGCTGCGACCCTTCTGGGTGAATTGGCTCTCGGTCGCAATGTGCTTGTTGGCTTCATGTCCTTTGACGGATACAACTTTGAAGACGCCATCATCATCAGCGAAAATCTTGTCAAAGAAGATGTCTACACTTCGATCCATATCGAGGAGTTTGATGTTGAAATCCGTGAAACGAAGTTGGGACGCGAGGAATTCACGCGTGATATTCCAAACGTCAGCGAAAAAGCGTTGCGGAATCTCGACGAGACGGGAATTGTTCAGATTGGTACCTATGTCCGCCCAGGTGACATCCTGGTAGGAAAAGTGTCTCCCAAATCCAAAACAGAATTGACTCCGGAAGAGAAACTGTTGCATGCGATCTTTGGTCGTGCTGGCGAAGATGTGAAGAATGATTCGTTGGAAGTGTCGTCGGGAGTCGAGGGAATCGTGATTGACACGCAGAAGTTTTCGCGTCGGATGAGCCTTTCGGAAGAGGAACGCAAGGTTTTTGAAAAGACACTCAAGCAGGCCGAATCGGATGGCAACAACCGTATTGCCGAAAGTTTCCAGCAGTTGATTTCCGAGATAGAACTGGTGCTTGGTAAGGTTCTGATGGATGAGGATGGTATCCCGCTGGTAAAAGACCAGGAAAACAAGGTGCTGTCAGATCGAGCACCTCTGTTCCGTCTGTCTTCAATCACTTCGGGCTTGCGTAGCGAGCAACGTATCGAACAGATCGAAGAGATCTACAAGAATTACTGGCCCGGTGTTGAGGCTGCCATCGACGAACGCGACCGAATGCTCAATAGCATGAAACGGGGCGATGAACTCCGTAGTGGTGTCCTGCAGATGGTGAAAGTTTACATTGCCACCAAGCGGGTTATTTCTGTCGGAGACAAGATGGCCGGGCGGCATGGAAACAAGGGAGTGATTGCGAAGATTTTGCCGGTCGAAGACATGCCATTTTTACCGGATGGTACACCGATTCAAATCATGTTGAATCCCTTGGGCGTTCCTAGTCGCATGAATGTGGGCCAGATTCTAGAGACCCATCTGGGATGGGCCGGCGCGGCTTTGGGTTTTCAGGCTGTCACACCGGTCTTCGATGGTGCAACGGAAGAAGATATCAACCAATGTCTTGCCGATGCGAATCTACCAAGTCATGGGAAGGTGCGGCTGCATGATGGCAGAACTGGCGAATTGTTCGCCCAGGAAACGACGGTCGGATATATTTATATGATGAAGCTGCACCATCTGGTGGATGACAAGGTGCACGCTCGCAGTACCGGACCTTACTCGTTGATCACTCAACAACCTCTTGGTGGCAAGGCCCGGTTCGGAGGACAGCGGTTTGGAGAAATGGAGGTTTGGGCCCTGGAAGCCTATGGGGCTGCCTACATTTTGCAGGAACTATTGACTGTTAAAAGTGATGACGTCGAGGGCCGCACCAAGATTTATGAATCGATGGTCAAAGGCCAAAATACATTGGAAGCTGGCACCCCTGCAAGTTTTGATGTGTTGACCAACGAGATTCGCGGGCTTGGCCTAAACATGCAACTTGAAAAGAGGCGAGTCTAGAACCGGGTTATTCAAGTCTCCCGGTTTTCCAAGTGGGGGCACGCGACGAAATGAAAATGGCAAATCAGATCGCTTGAGGTGAAATCTTTAAACAATGGGACGTCTCACTTCAGCGTCAGTTAATCAAGCGGACAGTAATACCTCCTTCCAGTACTCCAACAGGAGCTAGAGTCTATGAGTATCGGCGAAAGCTCGTACGATCGAATCAACGACTACGCTTCAGTAAAAATTAGTCTTGCACGGCCACACGATATCCGTAGCTGGTCATTTGGCGAAGTCAAGAAGCCGGAAACAATCAACTACCGGACTTATCGGCCTGAGAAGGACGGGCTGTTTTGTGAAAGGATCTTTGGACCCGAAAAAGACTGGGAATGCGCTTGCGGAAAATACCGCGGTATGAAGTACAAAGGTATGATTTGCGACCGTTGTGGCGTTAAGGTCACTCATAGCCGCGTGCGCCGCAAGCGGATGGGTCACATTGAATTGGCTGCACCGACCGTTCACATCTGGTTTTTCAAGGCAATGCCCAGTCGGCTTGGCAACCTACTTAATATGAAGACCACGAGTCTCGAAAAGGTCATCTATTTTCAGGACTACGTTGTCATCGACCCGGGCTCCACGGAATTGAAACCCCAGCAACTGTTGACAGAAGAAGAATATCGCGGTGCACGCAACGACTACGGCGACGGTTCCTTTGAAGCGGAAATGGGAGCCGAAGCCATACGCAAGCTGCTAATGAATCTTGACTTGGTAACCTTGTCTGATGAATTGCGTAAGGAATTGGCGGAAACGGGATCCAAACAGAAGGCGAAGGATTTCACAAATCGATTGAAGATTGTCGAATCGATTCGTGACAGCGATAACAAGCCAGGATGGATGGTGATGGACGTAATTCCCGTCATCCCTCCGGATTTGCGACCGTTGGTTTTGCTCGATTCGGGTAATTTCGCGACGAGTGACTTGAACGATCTGTATCGACGTATCATCAATCGTAATAACCGCTTGAGGAAACTCGTCGATCTTAATGCCCCGGAAGTGATCATCCGTAACGAAAAGCGGATGCTGCAACAATCGGTGGACGCATTGTTCGACAACAATCGCTGCAAGCGCCCCGTGCTGGGCAGCAGCAATCGCCCCCTGAAGTCACTGACCGACATGATCAAGGGCAAGCAGGGGCGGTTTCGCGAGAACCTGCTTGGCAAGCGAGTCGACTATTCTGCGCGAAGCGTGATTGTCGTGGGCCCTTCACTGAAACTGCACAATTGTGGACTACCGAAAAAAATTGCGCTGGAATTGTTTCAGCCTTTCATCATTCGAAAATTGAAAGAGTTGGGGCATGCCGACACCATCAAGAGTGCGAAGAAGATGCTGGAGCGCAAGGATGAAGAAGTCTGGGATATCCTGGAATCGGTAATCCAGAATCATCCGGTGCTCCTCAATCGGGCACCTACGCTTCACCGCATGGGAATCCAGGGGTTCGAACCCGTGCTCGTGGAAGGGAACGCCATCCATTTACACCCCCTGGTGTGCAAGGGATTCAATGCAGATTTTGATGGCGACCAAATGGCGGTTCACCTGCCTCTTTCGATCGAAGCACAGGTCGAGGCCCATACATTACTGCTGGCCACCAACAATATCTTCAGTCCGGCCAATGGTGCTCCAATCATGAGCCCGTCTCAAGACGTGGTGATGGGCTGTTACTACATAACGATGCTAGGGCCGGATCAGAAAGGCAGAGGCATGGCCTTTGCTTCATTGGAAGAGGCTGATTTGGCTTACGCGCTGGACGTGGTTGACCTGCATTCGGAAATCAACGTGAAGTTGCCGGCGAACCAGCGATCTACCACGCATGGGGACTTGGGAACACCGGGTGTACTGGTCGAAACCACTGTGGGGCGTGTCTTGTTTAACATGATGCTGCCCGAGGGGATGGACTTCTACAACATGCCCTTGCGTACGGGCGAGTTGGCGACAGTCATTTCGGACTGTTATCAGAGGTTGGGTCGACGAGCCACGATCAAACTGCTGGACGATATGAACCAGTTAGGCTTCCGAGAAAGTACGAGTAGCGGTCTTTCTTTCGCGACCGATGACTTGGTAACTCCAGACGACAAAAAACGAATTTTGGCCGAAGCAGAAAAGACGGTTCTCAAGTTCCGCAAGCTTTATGAACGAGGGATCATTACGGACGTCGAGCGGTACAATCAAGTCCTGGATGCATGGACTCACGCGCGCGAGCGCATTACGGCCGAAATGATGTCGGCGATGGAGCATGACGAGCGAGAGGGAGGTTACATCAACCCAGTGTTCCTCATGGCCCACTCGGGTGCTCGGGGTGGAAAGGAACAGATCCGGCAGTTGGCCGGCATGCGTGGTTTAATGGCCAAGCCATCCGGTCAAATCATCGAAACACCTATCAAGGCCAACTTCCGGGAAGGCCTGTCGGTGTTAGAGTACTTCAGTTCGACGCATGGTGCCCGTAAGGGCCTGGCTGACACGGCTCTCAAGACGGCCGACTCGGGTTATCTGACTCGTAAGCTGGCGGATGTGGCCCAAAACGTTGTTGTCACCATGAACGATTGCGGCACCATTCAGGGGATTACCAAGGGAGTTGTCTACCGGGGCGAGCGCGTGGAAGTGCGTTTGTTTGATAATGTACGCGGTCGTGTCAGTCGGCAAAACATCGTCAATCCCATTACGGATGAAATCATCGTTCAGGAAAACGAACTAATCACTCCCACGATTGCTCGTGGAATAGAAGAGTTGGGACTGGAA
>PBTE01000109.1 GCA_002726515.1 Planctomycetaceae bacterium
CACGCGGATTGCATCATCCACGCCAAAGTCGAGATCGAGTTCAACGGGTCGCTCAGCCTGAATAGATCGATAAAGATACCCAAAAGCGAAGTCGCCCAAGGCCAGTTCATGAACTTCGCCGTTTTGCCAGTTCTGATCTTTCCAGGCGAGACCTTCAAGCGGTCCAGGTTTGACGGAGGAAAATTCCAGTCCCAGCGATTGCTTTTGTGCAGCCTGCACGCGTTCTGCACTTGTATCGCCCGACTGCCAGATTTCCAGCGGTCCCAGGAAACTCCAGGGCCCGAACGTGGGGGTAGCATAGTCGCGGAGAATATTCTGCTCTGTTTCGGTTTGTCTGTTTTTTAAATCATTCCCCACCTGGCGAACGAGTTCATCTTCGGCCCGTGAGATTTGCTGCTTGACTTCCTCCAAATCGGCACCGCTAACACGCGCACGCTCGATATGCCAGAAGGGTTTGTCACTCGGCTTCAGATTGCGCATGTCGGGCTCCGGATTTTCTTTCAGGTACGCGGCGACGTTTGCCGTAACCTTGACGGACTGCGGTTGGTCCAGCCGAAGTTCACTTTGCTGGGCCAGCACGGCATCACCGACCGTCAGGTCCATCAGGTGACTGCGCCCGTCCGAGACATACGCGGCACCGTTGCGAATTCCCTCACACCATCGATCGTAATCGAGTGTACCTGGCAGGTTCACGTAGGCGCGGCCCAGGCCGACTCGTTCTCCATAAATACAGGGAAAGTCGGTTTCTCCACTGACACGTGTGCGATAACCGCAATTCAATGTGTGATACCAAATATTTAACTCTGCTGTGTAGGGTGTGTCGACCATCGATAGAAAATCGACGGCGGGCACCTGATCACCGTTTGGTCCTTCGACCGTATGAGTGACATCAGCAATGTATTCATTCGCGCCGATGCTGTCGAAAGCGGGAACCTCATAGTTTGGCAGGTCAGTTCCTTGCACGATGATTCCCCATCCGGAATGTGCTGGTCCACAGACAGCGCCCTGCTTTTTCGCCCAGCGGAGCGTGTTGAGGCACAGCGTCGGCCAGTGATGTGTCGAGTCGCCACCCGGAGGAATCTGTTCCTTCAGTCGCAAAAGACAAAGGTGGCCGCTTTTGTGAGAACCGAAGCCCGATACTTCGACGTCGTAGCGGAGCAGATAGGGATACCTCGAAACCCGATCGACCGCCCCGGTAAAGAACTGTTTTTGGTAATCGAAGCATGGTCCCCAGGTCAGATTTGCCCCGACCTTCAAGTCCTCGCCCAGGCAATGACGCAACATGTCGGGCGCATGAACTCCCTCGGACGGGTTGTCGTAATGGGAGCAACCAGCCGCATGAATGTGATGATCGCCTGACCACCAACCGTATTTCGCGGGATCGGTCCACCGTTGGAGGTGGACCTGGAAACTCGACACGTCGTCGTTGACTACAAGCGTTTTGTTTTGTTCAAGATACTCTGGTCCGCGCGTGATGGTCACATCATACTCGCCCGGTGGCAGGTCCACCGTCTCCTTATCGTGTCGATAAATCTGCGGGTGAAACGCAAAATCCGGCGCGAGTCGTTTTGCTTGTGACGGATAAACGCGCCCTTGTTGATCCCTGATTTCAAATCCGGCTGTGGCAGGCTGGCCATTCTCGTCCAGAATACGCAATCGCACCGGGACGGCACGTTCCCCTTCGAAGGTGACGCTCACATCGTTGCGGAATCCGATGTCTTGCGTGCCCTGACCGACGTTAAATGAAAAAATCGCTGATCGTTTGCCTTCATCACGGCTGTAAAGCTGGATGATCCGGTATTCCAATCCGATTCCGGTGAGGCCGGGGGTGAGGGGCGGTGAATCAAACATTTCCATTTCCAACCACAGATCACGAATCTCCTCCTTGGCCGAGCCTGCCAACTTGCCGGTGTTGGGGCTTTCGGCTGCCAGCCCCGCGGTGACGCCAGCTTGATTATGGACTTTGACCAAAAATTGGCTCCAGCCATTTTGTACAAGGCGTGGCCCCGCTGGACCCTGCCTAACCTTGACGCGTGATTCTGGATTGATCGACACCTCGAACAGGCAGTTTGGATCAAGAGCCCGCTGGACCAGGTTCCGTGCGTCGCGGTCCTCGGATTTCGCTGCCAGATCCAGCAGTTCCGATGCGCCACTCGAGAGTGGCTGGCCGAGATAGGCAAGTGCTTCCCGCAGTCGCTTCACATGCAGCAATAGCGGTTGCACTTCAACGTCGCTAACCTGTGACAGTTCACGGCCCAACACGTTAACAGGAAATGTCCAGGTCCCCAGGGAAAAGGTTGCCGATAAAATGAAAACAACCAAACGAGCCGTCCAAACGGACCGTTCTTGAAATGATTTGCTGAACATGATTAGCATTCCTGTGATCGAGGACGTAGTGACTCTTGTGAAACGCAGCTGGCTTTCCAAAACGGCGAGATCAGGATTTCTCGGTACTTCTCGGCGTAAACACGCGCTCCATCGGGACGAAAATATTGATCCGGGTCAAATAGAGAGATGCGAGAGGATCTGATCAGCAGTCTTTCGTTTTTCCCATGAAACATGTTAAAGGATTTTAAGCCATCGCCCCATCAATTTCCATTCTCTTGCCAGACAATTCTTACGCTGTGCCGGCAATTCGGTTTGCCTTTCTCCTTAACACTTGTTGAACTCGTCACGCCGATCCACGGGTACCGGGAATGACAGACCTCGTCAGGCACAAAACCTTGCATTCTCACCGGCCAGAGCGTGGTTTCCAGGCAGCAAGGTCATCGTGCAACCGCCGATTCACATTGGAAAGGAACCTGGACCGTCCTCGCCTATGGCAGGAAAAGCAGCCAGATCCGGGTGACGGGAAAAAGACAAGAACTTAGGCACGTGGTAGGTGCCGGGGAACGGCAGCCTGTTAGAATGAGTCGCTCAGAAAACTCGCAGCCGTGTTGGATACAGTCCAGATGGGAAATCCAGGATCCGGGTTCCCATTCAAATAACCCCGAATTGTTTTATGAATAGTCGAGGGACTTTTCATAGCGAGTGATTGAAGGAGAGGAATCATGCATTCAAAAACTCATCATGTGGATTCAGGTTCTCCGAAGTCGCGGAGACTCTTGGGTAGAAGGTTGGCAGCGAATGTTGTGCTCTTGCTGGCGTTCCCGCTGGCAGGTTCGGCACGGACTGAGCAAACGGTGAATTTGACGACACCTCAGGCCCCAGACGTTTACGATCTCCAGCACTCGACGATTCACCATGGCAAGAACTGGTATTGCGCTCATCCCCGGATGGTTACCTTCAAGTATTTCGGCGGAGGGGAGATCGTTGTGGGGCACAACCACGCTCTCTGTGACTACCGCGAAGACACAGACGCGGGCCGCTCTCTCAAGTTGTGGGGCGCGTGGCATGATCGCCGCACAGGCTATTACACGCAGGCCAAAGTGCTGCTGCAGCGCTCCCTGGATGGAGGGAGGACGTGGGCCGAAGAGAACGAAGTGATCGTGTACGACGAGGGCATATCTTCGGCGGAGAAACGCAATTTTCTTTATCAGCAGGATAGCCCGCGTGAGTCCTACGACATGTTCCGCCCGGAGGCTGTTTTCTTTTTCGGCCAGGCATACCTACCGAAGGAGCGTGACATCATTCCCGTCTGTTTCGCTTTGCGGTCGCCGGACAAGGGGGCGACTTGGGAGAAAGTGCCGACGATCATTAAGCATCCCGACGGCGATAAAAATCCCGACGGCGATTACATTTTTGTGCTTAGGAACTGTTACCCCGTCGTCCGTATGCCAGACCGCCAGACTCTGCTGGCGCTGGTAGTCGACGTCAAACCGGGTGGTGGTCCGATGGTCTACAGCAGCAGGGACCAGGGTGTTACCTGGAGCTTTCTCAACCATGTGGCTGTTGACCAGTCCCTCCCCGGTCGGTTTACCTACGAGGGACTGGTGCTGCTGCCCAGCGGAGAATTGCATTGCTATTATCTACACATCTCTTCAGAGGATCAGAATGTGCAGGGCGTCAAGAACGCGATCTGTATGTCCGTGTCAAAGGACGGGGGCAAGCATTGGTCCCAGGGCGTTCCTATCGTGGGTGATGGTCGAGAGTGCTGGAAAAACCCGGGTGGTCCGGGAGTCGACTATCGCTCACCATGGCCCATTCTGCTCAAGGATGGTCGCATCCTGGTGATTTTTGGCAGGCGACGGATGCCGATGGGTATCGGAGGGGTTCTCAGTTCCAATGGAGGCAAGACCTGGAGTAAGGAATTTGTCATTCGAGATGACGCAAGTTCGGGGGATATAGGTTATCCCGTCGGCGCCCAGTTGGACGATGGTCGCATCTTTACTGCCTACTACTATACCCTGCCTGACGGCAATAAATTTGGCGGCACACGTTTCATCGCCAGCAGCAGCTTTCGCCTCAGATAAACGACGTGAAGAGACAAGAGTGCCATTGAGAACAGAAACCGTGCACCACGTCAAAGGTCTGGCCTGAGACTCCGTGGCAAGGCTGCACGCCAACCCTGTTGTTGAAGTTCTCGCAGCCGGATCAAGGCCTCGTTGTAGACGGGCCGGTCGATCACGTTCGTGTTTTCCTGCGGGTCACCCGCGTGGTCGTAGAGTTCCTCATGGAGCAACTCGTCGGTGGCGTGAGCCCGCCAGGTCACGTAGCGGTACCGCTTGGTGCGCACCGCGTTGCCTCGAACTTCATCGTGTTCGGGTACAAGATCACGTAAGAACTGGCTGAACGCTGCTTCCTTCCAGGGTAAATCCGGTTTGGCAAGCAGTGGTTTGAAGCTGGTGCCCTCTACATGGGCCGGGACAGGCAAACCGGCCAGTTCACACAACGTCGGATAGAGATCTACTGATTCGACCAGTGCCGAAGTGGAACGCCCTGCCATCTCGATGCGTGGGTCGATGACGATCAACGGAACGCGCGTGTCGATTTCGTAATTGGTCTTCTTGCCCCAACTTCCATGTTCCCCGAGCTTGAATCCGTGGTCAGACCAGAAGACAACGACTGTATTATCCGCCAAACCCAGGCGGTCTATTTCTGCCATCAGGCGTCCGACTTGTGCATCGACGAAGCTGACTGCAGCCAGGTAGCCGTGTACGAGTCGACGACGGTCCGCTTCCGCCAGCACTCCCTCCCAGGGCCGGGGGACCTCCGTGAAGTCGCAGTGGTAGCGCAGTTCGTGCATCGTGTTCATGGCGACATGGGGCGCTCCATCGGGAGGAAACGGATTTTTCGCCTCCGGCAGATTTTCGCGGTCATAAAGATCCCAGTACTTCCGCGGCGCATTGAACGGCAAGTGCGGGTTGACGTAGCCGACAGCCATGAAAAACGGCTGTTTTCCCTTGGCCACTCGTCGCAAGGTAGCGAGTGTCGCGTTGGTCATTGCACCTTCGTGGCGCAAACGGTCTGGAACATCAGCATCACAAGTGGTCGGTGGTCGGAGATTCTTGATGACATTGTCGGGACGACCTTCTCTGCGGAGACGTTCACGCACCTGGGTTAACAAATCCCACTGCCGTTCCGTCCAATACTTGACCGGTGTTTTGGACACCCGATGCGGTTCGCTCCACGACTGGGGATCTGGAAACTTCAAGTGGTAGACTTTTCCCCGTCCGACGGTGTGATATCCGTGGGCCATGAAGTGCTCTGGTAGAGTGGTCACATCGGGGACGTTGTTGCGGAAGGGGGTTGCCAGCCTCCGAACTCCGGACGTGTCGGGTCGCAATCCCGTCATCATGGCGACTCGCGAAGGATTGCACGCTGCGATTTGGACGTAGGCCCGGTCAAAACGCATGCCACGGCGGCAGAGCGCGTCGATGTTCGGGCTGACTGCCGTCGCATCTCCGTAGCTTCCCAGTGAACAGCGCAGGTCGTCAACCACAATCAGTAGCACGTTCGGGTGCTCAGAAGCACCACGTGGAACTTGATTGAGTTGGTCGACATCGCCATCTTGCGAGCAAGAAGACAGGAAGACGCAGCAGCTCAAAAGAAAACCTAACGCCACACGTTGCGTTTCAGCCATCGGCCCTCTCATTAGATAGTTTGCAAGTCGTGGTTGGGATTATAGCTTTCCGGTGGTTTGAGCGCCAACGAAATCAGTCAAGGAGGCTGCGAACCGAATGGCGCTCCGAATTTTTGGTCCGGACCTAGCTCACCAGCGGGGTTAGAACACTGGCGTCATATTCGGCGGTGAGTCGTTCGTTACGACCGTGCGCATCATAGATCAAGTCGCGATGATTGAGACCAAGCTGATGCAGGATTGTGGCGTGCAGGTCGGAGACTTTCACACGGTTCTTGACTGCGTAATACCCGAAGTCATCGGTTGCACCATATGCCTGCCCGCCCCGGACACCTCCTCCTGCAAGCCAGAGGCTAAAACCCTGCTTGTGATGGTCCCGTCCGTTACCGTCCTGGCTGACGGGCGTGCGGCCGAACTCGCCGCCCCAAATAACCAGAGTACTGTCGAGAAGGCCGCGACGTTTGAGATCTTGCAACAATGCGCCCGTCGGCTGGTCGGTCTCCAAGCAGCACTGCTTTGTCCGATTGGCATTTTCTTGGTGCGTATCCCACATCTGTCCACGGATCAATACCTGTACAAACCGCACACCATGTTCGACAAGCCGACGGGCCAACAAAAGTCGCGTTCCGTAGCTTGCCGTCTGCTCGTTGTCGAGGCCATATAATCGGTGTGTTTCCCGGGTTTCCTTTGAAAAGTCAAACGCCGCCGAGGCAGACACTTGCATACGACCAGCGAGTTCGTAGCTGGCAATGCGCGCTTGTAGCTCTTGAGCGATGCCCGGGTGCGATTCCTTGTGTTTTGCGTTCAATGTTTGCAAAAGATCGAGTCGTAGTCGCTGCACCTTGTCAGAGACACCAGGACTTGGATTTAAATACATGACCGGTGTGCCTGAGTGGCGGAAGTGTACGCCCTGATAGCGAGGCGGTAGAAATCCGGCAGACCAATTGCGATTTCCATCGACTGGCAATTCGGAATCATTGCGGAGCACGACGTACTCGGGCAGATTCCTGTTTTCGGATCCCAGGGCGTAACTGACCCAGGCACCGATCGTCGGGCGACCCGAGATGGTTTGCCCCGTGTGCATCATCCAGAGGGCCTGTTCGTGATTGTTGTGTTCGGTGTACATCGAACGGATCACGGCGATGTCGTCCGCATGTCGGGCCGTGTGTGGAATGATCTCCGAATATTCGATACCACATTGTCCCGCGGGTCGAAACTTGAAGGGTGTGCCCATCAGCCCACCGTGTTTGGTGATCTGCACCAGGTCCTTGAAGGAGTCGGGCATCGGTTTTCCGTCGTGCTTGTTCAGTTCCGGTTTGGGATCGAATAGATCCATATGGCTCGGGCCGCCATGCTGGAACAGCTGAATGACAGCGCGGGCCTTACCGGGATCATGGGGTCGGCGGGCCATTGCAGCTGTTGACTGTTGGTTAAGCAGCAGCGAACCCAACGCGATTCCGCTACTCGTGTGGCGGAAGAGTTCGCGTCGATTGATCAGACCGCTAAGATCGAGCCGATCATAGTTCTGGCACGGCATGGAAAAATTCTCGTTCAGTCAACAAACAGAAACTCGTTACTGTTGAGCAACACCAAGCATAGCTGAATCCAAGGCGTTGTGCGAGCAGACGGTTGCCCGGACTGACCGCCTGTGTCCGTCTTGTGATCAGCTTCGGTGTGAAAAACGTGGTTCAAAAAATCGAAGACTGCTTGCTGTTCCGATTCCCCCGGCGGGCGCGAGAACAACAACTCGTAGACGCGCCGCAGGCGGTCAATCTCAGTATCCGGTAATTCGCTGAACAAGCGGTTCGCCAAAACCCGGGCGCTGTTTTCCATAAACGGGCTGTTGAGCATCGAGAGCGATTGAGTGACCACAATTGACTCGACTCGTTCCGGACAGTTGACTTCCATCCTGGGAGTATCGAGCAGTTCCAACAGGGTTAACGGCTGGCTGCGGCGAACGATCAAATACACACTCGATCGGTTTCCCTCACCAGTGTCGGAGACGACAACCTGTCCATCCGCCTGCTGTGCGACCGGTATGGGACGGCCAAACATCTGTCGGTTCAGTTTTCCCGAGACGTGCAAAACAGTGTCTCTCACCACTTCACCCTCATGCCGTTGCGGCGGCCACGATCCGAGGAGAATGTTGTCGGGGTCCGTCTCTTGCAACGCGACATTCACCTGTGACGACTGCCGGTAGGCAGTGGACGTCAGTGTCAGCCGATGCAAGCGCTTCTGGCTCCAACCGCCTGAAATCAACTCGCAAGCCAGCCAATCCAGAAGATCGGGATGGGAAGGAGACGACCCCAACTGTCCGAAGTTATCTACCGTGGCGACAATCCCACGTCCGAAATGATGTGCCCAAATCCTATTTACATGCATGCGGGCGGTTAACGGGTTCTGTGGATCGACCAGCCAGCGAGCCAGGGCCAGACGTCTTCCCGTCGAATTGTAGCGAGGTTCAATCAGGAGCCGTCTTCCGTTTTTAGTCAACACGCCCGGAAGGCCTGGCTCTACCGGTTCGCCTTTCTTGTTGAAATCGCCCCGCACCAGCACGTGTGCCTGGCGTGGTTCGTCGTCCAGATCGACCAGACCCCGCAGTTGGACGACTGGTTGCTTCAGTTTCTCTTCCGCAGCAACGGCCGCCTGGAGTCTGCTTAGTTCTGTACCAAACGCGGGGAAACGATCGGCCAGCGCATCCTCTCCAAGATCCACCCCTTCAGCGTGCTGTTCAATGAGTTGTTTCTGTTGCTCATTCCGCTCCTTTGGATCGATCAGCAGGGCCGCTTGAATTCGCTCGCGCTGATCGGGGATAATGTGTGTTCCCAACACGTCGTCAAGCGTCCTGGCGCGATAGGTTTCAGTTGCCGTGGTGATTTCGGAACGCAGGCGGTCCAAACGCTCATCGACCTGTCCATTGTGTTGTTCAATTCGTGTTTTGTCGGCATCGGTGGCCAACGGGATGGAGCGCGCTTGCGAATGGAGCCATTGTTCAGGGTCATATGACGATAAAAAGATCGCCTCTAGCCGGTAGTAATCCCGCTGGGAAACAGGATCGAATTTGTGGTCATGGCAGCGGGCACATTGAAGGGTCATTCCGAAAAACGCGGAGTTGACAATTTGGATGGTGTCGGCCAACACCTTGTGACACTCCAGTGGCTCTGAATAGCCCTCGTAGGTCGGGTCCAATGCCGTGCGGAGAAACCCCGTGGCGACAAGGTTATCGACCAGTTCGGGGGTCAGTTCGCCGGCGCGCCGCCAGTCGGCCAGTTCGTCGCCAGCAATCTGCTCCAATACGAAACGGTCGTATGGTTTATCTTCATTCAGCGCTCGAATGACGTAGTCGCGATAACGCCACGCTTCCGTGCGAATCCGATCGGCCGCCAAGTAACCATCCGAATCGGCGTATCCCGCCACGTCGAGCCAGTGTCGGGCCCAGCGTTCCCCATACCTTGGGGAACTTAAAACGCGGTCGATCAACCGCTCATAGGCATCGGGTCTGGAGTCACCCAGGAACTGGTCAACTTCCTGGGGCACGGGTGGCAAACCAAGCAGGTCAAAAAACAATCGCCGGATCAGCACCCGCCGCGTGGTATCGTGACGAAAGCCGGCATCTTTCGCTTCCAACCTGGCAAGTAGAAACGCATCCAGCGGGGTGCGGATGCGGTGTTTTAATTGAACCGCGGGTACCGCGGGTCGCGATGGCGACTGCAAGGCCCAGAATGATGCATCCTCTTTTGAAATTGGACCCTCATCGGAGGCTCGAAGTTCGTGCGCGCCAAGCAGCAGAACTAATGTCACAGTAGACACGAGTAAACGCAACGACAAAGGCCGGGAATTCATCAGAGCAGCTCAATTTTTAAAGGTGGAGAAATGATAAGCCTTAGACAGTCACGCTTCTTTTGATTCTGTCGACTTTGTTTACGGATGTAAAGTCAGAGATTCTTTACAACAGAAATAAAACAATGACTGACTCAACACGAACCGAACGCGGAGCCAGAACACATGCGCCGTTGAAACGGTGGGTTCTTGGAATACCGTGGGCCACTGACCTGGTATCTTCCGGTCAGCGACTGCCTTTCATTAGAACCCGCACAAGTCACAATTCGTCAGACGGAGAACCTGGACATTTATTATAATGCGTTGGAGACGCAAGTGAAATCTGTTGAAAGTAGAATTCCCGTCAGCTTATCGACGGGATTGAGATGACCAACTGATTCCACGCTATACCACCAGCCTGTGCCGACTTTATCCTGCAAGTGCGGGAAAGCGGGGTTCGCCTTGAATTTCCCGCGAGTTTCACTTTTAAGCGGTCCAAAATTGATTCATGTATCCCGCACCAAAAAGCGGGCGGATATTTGATTATAAAGCCAAGCGAAAACTGCGCCTCCTATCAGGCCATCTATAAACGCCCACACCAATCCAACGACACTGCCGCCAGGAGATATGGTGAAGCCGTGATAGAGACGTCCGATGAAAGTCGGTTCACCTGTCGCGCCATCAAACGCGATCAACCACCAGGTCAATGAGAAAATACCGATTCCCCAGAAAATTCCGCAGGTGAGCGCAAACGCTCGGACATGTAATTTCATTTCGTCACTTCCCTCGTTTGGATGGATGATCTGTGACTTTACAGTACCTATTGGACGTTCGTTGATCCAACTTTCGACCAGCCGAATCGGCGATCTGATTTGGAGGCCGGTGGATAGGTTTCAAATCCAGCAATTTTCATGTGGCGATGGCTTATGAAGTTGAAGACACTCAGGTCGAATTGAAACTTAAAATCGTGTTCTTGGAAAGAGAAAAACAAAGCGAATTTTTCATCGGTTCCTTCACAAAGGTTCTTTCTGTTCCGGTTCCAGGGACAGCCTAATACTACGTGCTTCCCTGTAGCTCCGCTTCTCTACTGTCAGAGAGTACCATACCGGTGGGCAATAGGCCCTGCCGTCCCGCTCCTCTTGCCAGGTTCACTTCCAGTCGACTGTCCGGGGGGCGGTAGGATGGTTGGCTCCTTTATTTTTACCACTTGTCAGAACAACGATTGGCGAAATCATCCATTTGACAGGCAATTTCAACAGGTTTAAGTTACACTTCGCAGGTCCGTACCAATTTCTAGCCACGCCTTGCACACCTGTCGCGCCCAGTGGCCGGTAGGGGATGGAATGTGGATGGTCTCGAACGAATCACAGTGTAGGAGGCGAATATGTCCGATCCGAACAGGAGAGACTTTTTAAAATCGTCTAGTGCTGCTGTCGCCGCGGGAACAGTATTGGGAGCCGATGCAAAGATTACCGGCGCGGAGTCGAAGCGACAGGCAGAGGCGTGCATTCCCCCGCACCGCCCCCTTCCCCTCGACGGGGTACACACTTACACCAATCGCCTGAGTGTGGCGGCGGGCGAAACGATTGATTTTCACGTCAGTAGCACACATCCCTATGAGTTTCAGGTCTGTCGGCTTGGGCCCGATGTGGAGAGCCCAAGCCAGGATGACGTGCTTCAATCGTGGCAGGTTTCCCAGCCGGTGATGCAGCCCATTCATCCGGGCTCGTACATTCACGTTGAGTCGCCCCTACCGGAAAATCAGGAGTTGGGGGCGCTGACGCTTGAGTGCTGGGTCCGGTTGTGGAAGGTGACCGGAAAACAGGGCGTGATCACCCAGCGCGATGAAACGCGCCCCGAGGGTTACGGACTCTATGTGCGAGAAGATCGTGCTGTCGAATTTTATCTTGGTGGTGCGCAGTTCGTGCAAGAAACACACGGGACCCAGCCGGATACCCTTACCGGGCCGGGCGAAAAGGATGAGGATGATTACTTTACGGTTCCACCAGCCAAGCAGTGGCACCATCTGGTAGCAACCTTTGACGGCAGTCACAAGCGAATTTTTATCGACGGCCAGCGGGTTGGACAATGGAAGGTCAGTGGTCGGGTCAAACCGCCGCGCACGCCGTTACGGGTCGGTGGCGTTGGGCGAGATGGTCAAGCGGATGGTTTTCTTGACGCCGATATTGCCATGCCCACGATTTATGGGCGCGCCTTGTCGGCCACCGAGATCAAAGCACGTTTGGAAGCGAAGGCACTGCGGCCACCGGCAAAGGACGGTTTGCTCGCCTGTTGGCCCCTGATAGAAGAACAAGGTGACCACGTCGCCGATGTCAGCGGTCACAACCGACACGGCCGGATCATCAATCATGCCACGTGGATGATTGGCGGGCCGAGCTTTGATGCCAACATTGGGCAGTTCAGTAGCTACGACCCGGACCAGGATACGGCCAGGGGCCACGGTTTGCGACTGGCTTCGGACGACCTGTACGACTGCCGTTGGCAACCAACGTTCCAATACCGGATTCCGGAGGACGCCAAGTCAGGCGCCTACGTGGGACGGATTCGGTTCCAATTGGACGGCGAGAGCCGACTCTATCACTCGCTGTTTATCGTCAAGAAATCTGCTTCGGCCTCCCGGGCTCCGGTTGCGTTTCTCTTTTCGACCAACACGTGGAAAGCCTACTCCGTGACGCCATTCTCCCCCACCTGGCCCGGCATCAAGGCTTCCGTAGGAACCGACGGGTACTGGTTTGACCCCGACGATCCGAGGTCGCCGTACTGCTGTTATCGACACCACCGCGCGGGGCAACCGGCGTACCAGTTGGGATTGCGCATGCCTTGGCCCACTGCCGGTCCTTATACCCTGGAGGGGAGTCCGCAAGCTGATTTCAGCCATCTTTGTCGCGCGGATCGCTTCACGGAAACGTGGCTCGCACGGGAAGGATACGACTACGATGCCTACAGTGAACTCGATCTTCATCAGGATCCACGCCTGTTGGACGGTTACCAGGCGGTGATGATTGTCGGCCACAGCGAGTATTGGTCCCGACAGCAGTACGAACACGTTCGGCAATACTTGGAGTCAGGCGGAAATGTCATTTGTCTTTCGGGCAACACGCTTTACTGGCGTGTCAGCTTCGACGAGGACCATTCGGTCGTGGAGTGTCGCAAGGCTGACGGTTGGGGAGCACAGTTGAGGTCGGAGCGGCGTGGTGAGTGTTGGCACAGTCACGACCGCCGACGCGGTGGTGTCCCACGTGAGTGCGGCTTTCCCGCCTGGAAACTTCTGGGAGTGGAGTTTTTGTCCTACAATCCCATGGGATCAGCAGGGGCTGGTCCGTTTCGTGTTACCCAGGCGGAGCATTTTCTGTTTCAGAAACCCAATCGTGTGAATTTAAAGAATGGTGACCGATTTGGATTTGACCCGGACAACCCTCGTCGTCAGGCAATTGGTAACGAATCCGACGTGCGTGTTTCCACACTCATGCGGCTTGCAGCCGGACCGATTCCTGAAGATGCGCCAAGCGGGTTAACGGATCCTCCGGGAATCGATGTACTTGCCCAAGGCGTTTATGATTGGAAACAATTGGGCAGCAACGGTCAATTGAGAGATTATTACCATCGTGTCTTGCCGCCGGAGTTGAGCCAGTCTCATGACGTGGCGTGCGAAATGATTTACTGGGAACGGGAAGATGGTGGTCGGGTCTTTGCGGCCCCGAGCATCTCGGCCGCGTGGCCGCTCGCCCGGGACGAACAGTGGTCGAAGTTGCTCAAGAACGTGCTGGACCATTTCGATGTGCGGCCGATGCATGCTTGATGCTTTTAGCCCGGGAGGATCCCAAGACCGTCCTGCGACAGTCCCGGATGTCAAAGCTGGAACCGCAGGCGTGTGCCGGCGACCAGCAGGAAAAACGGCGGACCTGCCAGCGATCTCCGCTGGCTGGCGAAGTTCAAAATAGATGAAAGAACCTTGAAAAAACGATGTGGTCGACTAGGCTCGGGATCCGGCCGGCATTGAAATTGCCATCGCCGGGTGCTGGCATGGCTTCTGTTTTCCGCATTGAAAAGGTCTTGATTGTGTTTCACGTCATGCGTGCTGTGTTCGTTACAATTCTTGTCGTCGCCACGATTCCGGGAACAACGGATGCGCAGGAGTGGACGCGATTTCGTGGTCCAAACGGTTCGGGGATCAGTGACGCGAAGTCGATTCCCTCCCGCTGGACGAAGGATGATTTTAACTGGAAAGTCGCCATACCGGGTTCTGGTCACTCGTCTCCGGTCGTTTGGGGCAACCGGCTGTTTTTGACATCGGCTGACGAAGCAAGCGGCACATGTTCTCTGCGGTGTATCGACACGCAAGATGGTCGAACGATCTGGACACACAATTTTTCTAAGGCGGACTATTCGAAACATCAGCTCAACAGTCGCGCATCTGCAACCCCTGCTCTGGATGCGAACCACGTCTACGTCTGTTGGGCCACCGATGACGAATTAGTGGCCCAGGCGGTATCTCACCAGGGCGATACGGTGTGGACAAAGTCGCTGGGGCCGTACAAAGCGCAGCACGGAATCGCGGCATCACCAATCGTTCATGGCGGCCTTCTATTGATTGCCAACGACCAGGACAACGAGAGCAGCGCACTGGCTTTAGAGGCTGGGACGGGAAAGACAAAATGGTCGGTGTTGCGCAATACGACGGCCAATTATTCGACCCCGTGTCTGTTCAATACGGGTGACGATATTTTTAACGTCATCTTCACCAGTCGCGACAGGGGATTGACTGCCATTGATGTTCGTTCCGGGAAAATTGACTGGGAATTGGCCGCTTTTAAATCTCATGTCTCCGTTGCGTCACCCATTATTGCGGATGAGTATATCGTCGGTGCCAGCGGTGGCGTCGGGGTGCCCGATGAAGTGGTGATCGTCGGATTCCGAGATAAACAAAATCTACAGGCTCCCACGGAACTTCACCGTCTTGAAGTATCCACTTCATTTGTCCCGACACCACTTTCACACCGTGGCATGTTGTTCACCGTCAGCGACGAAGGTGTTGCGCTGTGTGTGGATTTAAAAACCGGCAAGCTTTACTGGAAAGAAAGACTCAAAAACAAGTTCTATTCTTCGCCGGTCTGCGTCGACGACAAAATTTATTTCACGTCCAGAGACGGAGAAGTTGTTGTCGTGGAAGCCGCGGGCGAATTTAACCTGCTTGCTCGGAACCAGGTGGGAGACGAATGTCATGCTACCCCGGCGGTTTCCGGTGGCAGGATGTATTTGCGAACATTTTCCTCCCTGATCTCCATTGGTGGAAGACGCGCGACAGCAAAACTTAGCAACGATTGAAATAACAGGCGACGTGTCGCCGTCTTTGTTGTCGGAGTGTCTCAGTTCGGGCGACGACTTCCGATCGCTCATCACGCAAAGTGTTTGAGGGAAACCAATCCGGTCCTGGGATGTTCTGGATCGCTTCGCTGGGACGTATCGTCGCTCCGAAGTGGATCAGGAATTGACCGGTCGTTGTGACGGCAGGTATACTCCACCCAACGCCTGATGATAGATGAAGGCAGGCTGTAAACGCTTGTCAATCGGAGAACAACAATGAGTCGGTTGCCTCAATTAACGCGCCGTGTGTTTCAAAGTAGTGTCGGTTCGGTGTTACTTGGCGGGGCGGTTGTCGTGCCGCTTGCGAGTGACGTGCCGGGTGCAGAGGGAGCGGAAGCCAAACAGGACCCGACCGGCACCGGGCCCGCATGCGATTTTCGGTCTTCGTTCATGACCTGGGATGTGGCGTACCGCAAGGACACACGTCCTTACGCGCGGCACAACATGCCACATGGGAATTTGGCCCGGGTACAGTTGGACGCTTTGATTGATGTGATTGATCGCCACTCGGGCCAGTCGGAGCGATTCGTACTGATTGCGCCCTGCCGGACCGAGTGGGTCTATGCAGAAGACCGCCTGTTTCACATGCCCAATGAGGAATATCGCAAAATTTATTCGTTGTCTGAAGATCGCAGCATGGGACAAGCAATCACTGACAGTGGCAGACCCCGCCGGGCGCGGCAGGTCAGTGGCGTTTACCGGTCCCTGAAGATCGATGTGTGCACGAGTTCCCGCACGCGACAACTGTTGACCCCCGCTGAAATCGTCAAGGCGACCGGGGAGAACCTGCCACTGGTCGGTCGCACGCAACTTGACGATCCAGATGGAAACCGGCGCTACCTTCTAGAGTATCCCATCAAGACGATGAACTTTCAGCCCGTAACAAATTCCTTCCAGGTTGACACCGGACCGCTATTGATTCCAGATTTCGATTCACAGGCCGAGTCCGTGATCAATCGGTTGGCAATGGCCCACGTGGCCTACAATCGTCTGGACCGCGCGGAGTTCATTATTCGGCGCCCGACAGATGTTCAGGACGAACAGGGGAAGTCGCTCTGCAGGGTGTTGCACTATTCCGAGGTACGGGAGGACAAGACGCAAAACGTGATCCTGACCACGGAAACATCCTAGGCCAACTACAAGGCATTATTATGACTAAACCTGTCGACGAAAGTGGTGGAGCGCGACGTCTGTTTCTGAAGTCCGGTTTTGCGGCTGCAACATTGGCTGCCACAGACGGCCGTCTCGGGTTTGTTGATCCCTTATTCGCCGAGCAAGCGGCTTCTCCAACGCCAACAGGCCGGGCTGCTCTGAACTTGGATACGACACCTGACACGTATGTGCTTTTTCTGGACATGCAGGAAGTCGAAGAACTTCTTCTCTGTGAGCAGGTGGTGAATCAGGCCACAAAACATCCGGCAAATCCGGTCCTCCCGCTTGGCACCGAAAATCAATGGGATGGAAACCGTGCCAGCCCATGGGGCGGGTCATTGTTTTACGACGCGCAAGAGAAACTTTTCAAAGCCTGGTATCATGGTCACGATGTGGAGACAGGAGCGAATACCCAGCGCCGGATGGCGATTGGGTACGCGGTGAGTGAAAACGGAATCGAGTGGCACAAACCGAAGCTGGGCCTTTACGACTACAAGGGTCGGACGGACAACAATATGTGCTACCGCGCTCCTGACCGTGCGACCGGGCATTTCAATGTGGTCAAGGATCCGGGGGAACCGGACCCCCAACGCCGCTACCAGGCTCTGGCAGAGATCAACGTTGCCACCGATGGAAGCAGGCGAGTTCGCCACGTGGCTCACTATTCGGCGGACGGGATTCACTGGCAGAGGTCAGGAAACGGCGTCCAAGAACCAGTCAACGGTACGGATGTCGGTTTCATTTTTATCGACGAGGCTGACATTCCCCAGCGCCGCGTCAAAGCTTATGGCCAGCACGCCTGTTTCACAGGGCCGGATATCGAGCACTTGAAGTTTGTTGGTAAAGTACTTAGTGCTACCGATGGTAACGAACACGAAAACCACTTCGTCCACACGACTCGGTACCGGAATCATTTTCCGATGTTGTACGACTTCAACCGTTTTCGACCTTACTACGGACACCATGTCCGGCGTGATGCGGAGCGACAGAAAATCGTGCTGAGCCGCATCGAACGTCGTCGGGGTTCATTACCTCTGGAAGATTTAGAAAAACAGTATGACATCTGTGTGGGCGACGTCCGTTTGGCCACCAGCCGCGACCCGCTGGCGATGTTCCAGCGGATTCAGCCGGACTCCGCTGTGGTGGCGCGTGGCGAGCGCGGGGAATGGGATAGCGGTTATCTGGTGCTGGGAGGCGGCAGCCTGATTGTACACAACGATCAAATTTTGATTTTCTACTCGGCAATGGCCGAGGAGGCCGCTTCAGCATTTCCCGGCCCGTCGGGACGTACCGGCCCGGTCATGACCGGATTGGCCACGTTACCCAAGGACGGTTTTACCTACCTCCGGGCCCGGGACGGGCTCACCCGGGGAGCGATGACCACAAAACCGATACTCGTCAGGGAGCCAGGCAATGCGAAATTGTCCGTCAACGTGTCTCACGTCGTGCCCTGGCATGACTGGGTGAGCGTTGAGGTGCTTGATGCGGAGACCCTGCTGCCGATTCCGGGTTATAGTCGGCATGAATCGATGGGAGTTATGACCAACGGGACGAGCAGGATTGCGCGCTGGCAGCGTCACGCGACTTTGCAAGGTGTCAACGTGTCTCAAATCCGCCTCCGCTTTTATTTTTACGGAAAAGCGCGGTTGTATTCGTTCACGTTTTCGCCGGCGTGAGAGATGGGGGCTCAGTCGCCGAACGTGACCGGACAACCGATGTCACCAAGTCCCGGTTATTGTTCAACCGAAACCTAGTTCTCCGACTCGTTTCCCTCTTCCGCGTTTTGTAACCACTCGAGGTTGAATCGCGCGACACTAATCTTTTCCCGGTCACCCGTTTTACCATTGGTATACAAGCAGAGAATGGTTCCGTCCGGCGTGACTGCCAGATCGCTGTAGCGACAGGGATTGGGTTCGATGACCCGGGAAATTGGCCAGGTCACGCCTTCATCACGACTCAGGCGAACCGTCATATTCTTTGCCGGACTGCCACCTGGTGGATTGGAGAAGAGTAGGATATTTTCTTTTCCATCTCGGGTGCTGGAGAAGCGAGCCAGACCAGCATGCAGGTTCCGGCATCTCACATCCTCATGTTGACCGTGCCGGTGAAAACTCGCGCCACCATCAGCACTTCGTGCAAAATGGCGTTTGCCGGTGCGAAGCGTGTTCTTACGATAAGTGGCGTAGATGCCTCCGTCGGTGGTTTCCACCAGGTTCACTTCATCCGAACCCTCTGGCAGGACGGCGCCAGCTCGCCAGCTCATTCCATTGTCGTCACTATACAACAAGCCGCCCCGAATCCCCGACACCTGTCCGGGTTCACCTTCCTTGTAAAGAAACGCTGGTAGAACCAGCCGACCGGCAAAGGGTTCGGAGACCAGTTGGATGCCGTGAACACAGTTGTTGGTCCAGGCGACCCAACCGTCGTCGTTCGGTTGCGGTCTGACGTAGAAGGGATCGGACCAGTTTTGTCCCTCATCGGTACTTTTGACCAGCCAGAATCCGCCACCCTGTTGGGCGTATTCGCTGAAGTAACCCAGATCGTCCACCACGCCTTCAGGCATTTTCCAGAAGGCGACAAAGACCGTACCGGTCGTGCGGTCTTCGAAGATGGGCCCCAGAAAAGCAGAGATGCCTTGCTCTTGGAAAATGACTTCCTGACGCTGCCAAGTCCTCCCGTCATCTTGGCTCCGTGAGATCATGACGTCGATTGGGTGGCCGCTGTCGGCCATCGAGTGATGACGTTTCTGACAGACGGCAATCACTGTTCCCCGCGCCGTGACGAGCAGTCCCGGCAGGTGTATGCCGAACCCGTCAGACTCGTGATACCTCGTTTGTGTAAAGTCAATTTCGACCGGTATTTTGGCGAGGGCCTGGACTTCCTGCCTGGTCATGCCTTCCAGGTGGATGATGGCAGACTTCGGTTCACCGGTGCTGTAGTAGATGTGGCCGACAGCGCGCTGGTCGCGCTTCCAGCGGGGCACGGGTGCCTGGGACAAGGTGTCGCCTAGGCCCGGAAAAAGCACGTCGACTTTTTCAAAGAACGGTTTGTGTTTTTGAGGCTCCCCCTGATTGTCGGCCGTGAGACTGGTTGTGATAAAGGTTGGCTGCCTGTTTTCCTGTTCCGGTGTTCCTGCAACCGAGCTTTCCTCCTGCAATGCAGACAGGCTTCGATCGTCCAGAGGTTCGTTGGAGCATCCGCAGGCAACGAGCATCACAGACAACAGAATCGTGGGGTTGAATCGTTGGATCCCGGACATGTGGTCGGTATCCCGATTGCTGTCACACCGGCCGGAAATAAAATGTTTCAACATGATCCGTGTTGTCGCAGTGGGTGATAAAAGTGAACCGGTCCCGGCAATACCCCGACGGATGACGAAGCAGGGTGAGCATAGCTTAAGCAAGTTGGCCATTCAAATCTACAGTGATGGTACCGATCCGGACAGAAGGATTCCGCCGGGCGGCGGCGAATGGAGGGAGCGGTGCAAAGACGGTATGATTTCTGCCCGTTGTGTCACACGGGTCCGGCATCCTCCGTTTCACGGAAACCGGCAAAGCGATCTCGCCGCTAACGGAATCGGAACGAAAACAGGTTGGCATCTTTGAGTACGAAACGTAACCGTACGGGCGTGGATGCCAGATGCTTCACATTGTCCCGGCGCTTCCAGGCAACCTTCCGCTGGATTTCGTCGCCAAAGACTTCGTGACAGTCCGCCTCAGTGTAGTTCTCCAGCGGTTGACCATTGGAGTCCTGAATCTCGACCCAAATACCGCCGGCTCCAGACGTCGAGTAGTTAATCACCAAGTTGTCGCCGGCAAATACGAGCGGTTTGGTTACGAACTCGCCACCGTCAAGTGGTGCTTGAATCGATACGAATCCGTCGACGCGAATCGAGTACCGGCGCAAGTTTTGACTCTTTCCTGTCCAGTAGCCTTCCGTGGCAAAGATCGATAGCTCGGGAGGTGCTGCGGGTTGATCTGATTCCGTATTCAGGATTCCCCAGGAAATGTTATTGTCACCGTACACCCAGGAGTTGGTCCGGGATGGGCCTGGCCGCAGAATTGCCTCCCCCCAGCGTTTGAACGTGATTGCGTTACGGCTCGTCATCAGTAGCCCGTCAGTAACCGCGCTACCGTAACGGGGCGACGCATCAGCACGTTGGCGGCGAAGTTCGGGATGTGGCAACTTGCCCGTGGAATCGACCCAGCCACGATCAGTGTAACGCATGGGGAATCCGAAGAAGATGTGCGGTGCGCGATCGTAGGGTGTAATCTGGTTGGTATAGAGGTGCTCATTGGGCGCGTTCGGAAAGACCAGCCACTCTGACTCGCTCCAGTTCAGAAAGTCCTGCGAAGTGGCCGTCTTGATGCCGCGAATCCCGTAACTGAAATCACGGAAGTAGGCTCGATACTCGCCGCGCACAGAATCCCAAAATGCGAGATTCTGTGAGTCAAAAACGCCATCCGTGAGGATCAACTGATGGCTGAGAGGGGAGAAGTGAAAACCGTCCGACGACTTGAGGGCGTAAAGAGCATCCGCATTTCCAGCACGAATGACCGCCTTGTACTTTGCCTCAGGCGGGCATTGCGGGTTCGCGTCTTTGAAAACCGCGATATGGCTTGGGTCGATTGGTATCTCCTTGATGCTCCCGGCGGCGAGAACGATATTGTTTTGCTTCGATCCGTTGAATTCGACGAGTCCAAGTTTGGGTTTGGTCCAGTGAATCCCGTCCCGACTTTCCGCATAGCAAGTGTATGGTTGGTGTGGATAAACCAGCTTTCCTTTGTTGTTCACGTAGTGATGGATGCCATAATACATTCGATAGCGATCGCCATCCTGAAAGAACGAACTGTACCCGCAGGCATTGCCCTCCCACGGTTCGTCCGTGACCACGGCCACGTTGCGGCGCATCGGCTTGTGTAGCTGAAGGTGCAGCGATTTGTCCATGGAGCCGATCAGGTAATCGTCAATCATGAGTTCCAGCCGCGTGCCGATGTCGATCGGTTCACTCGCCGTAATGGGCGCACACAACAGTAAAGCAAATACGATTGCAGGACCCAGTCTCATCACAACACCTTTGTATTGGGTTACTACGACGGAAGTTCGACCAGAGTGTCGCATTTCAGACGCCTGTCTCAGGATGGTTGTTTCTCGTGTCACATTCAGCGAAAGAAGATCGGATACGGGGCGATCTTTTTGAATGCAAAACCGCATTGAATGGGCATGCTCGAGGGTTGACCCACGTTGCCGTCATCTCTCCAGGCAATCACTTGCTCGGTCTGGCCGCCGTTTTGAGCAACCGATCCGTGTGCAAGTACCTGCATATGACGGCATCACGTTTGCTACCAACTGACAGGAAGTTTAAACCACTTGGACAGCCTGTCAATGTTCCCGTCGACGTTTTGGACGCCGTGTTGCCACTGGACGCGCAAGTCCGCGCGATTGTCACCGTTTTCCTTAATGCCGTTGGCTGCCGGCGGGACAAGCGATCTACGAAAGTCGACCTTCCATACTGGGGAACGGTCACAGTCCCCCAACCGCAACACCCGGTCGCCGAGATTGATTTCGACCAGCAACTACTTTTTTCGCTTCCAGCACGTTTTGCACAACCAATTCCACGTGCTGCGAATCGATAAAGGGAGAAAGAACGAACGACTTTAAACCAACGATCGGTTCGCCATAGTCAGTTTTCCGGTAAGAGCTTGTCATGGAAATGTGAACGGCCCGTCCCTGCATTGCCTGTTCGCGCAAGGTTTCAAATATCTGGCGGTTGTAACTGTTGTGTCGTCGTAGCTCGTCACGAGCAGCAGGGTCGGATCGTTCACGTTCCAGGATCGTGCCCGTGTCCACACCATCGGGATAAACACGAAAAAGTGTGGCCGGGCCGACGTTGCCGCTGTTCAGTACGATGGTCGACTCGCATTTTTCCAAATGTTCCCGTAGCAGCTCTGCCATTTCCACGATATGCCCCAGTACTGTCCGCATGCCCGTTTTTCCAAACAAGTGCAGATTCGCATATGCTGCCAGTACGCTGCCACCGCTGCGCGAGGTTTCCAGCGTGTAAAGCCCCGGATGTCGTTCGCCCGTCTGGAACAAGTAAGGCGTTTCATCGCGTCTGCGTGCCAGTCGTTGCATCTCTTGACGCGCACGAACGAGAAAAAGACTGGAGACGTAGGGAGCAAAACCCGTCTTGTGAAAGTCGATTCCGACGGAATCGGCCCGATGCAATTTTGACACGCGGCGACAGGCGGTAGCCAACGCTCGCAGCGTGCGCGGACGGAAACCCAGTTCGTTCTTTTCAAAGTCGTAGTCGTTGAACACCGACCATGCCCAACCAATCACGGCGTCGGCGTGGATGTGTGGGCTGTAGTCGAGCTTGTATTCGTCGACCAACTGATTCCGTAGAAGCCAGATGGCTTCCAGGTCGTCAATACCCAGGGCGTCAGTCGTTCCCATCGTTGCCACCAACGCAACAATTTTCTTTCCGTTTTCTATTGCCTGTCGCGCTACCGTCTCCAGTTGATCGATCTGCATACCATTCTGAAAATCAGTGGGCACTTCGATCACGTTTTTTTCCCCCAACCCCAGCCAACCCGCTACGTTGAGGCGACAGTGGTGGCTTTGGGATGAGGTGAGGATGATGCCGTTCTGTCCAACTCCATTAGTCATCGCACCGGGAAACGCTTTTTCAATGCCCAGCTTCAGGCCGTATAGAAGCGTGCCCGTTCCACCAAACGTGAACACGCCCGTTGCCTCGGCCGGATCGTATCCAATCAAGCTGGACACCATCGCAGTCACATTCACCTCAGCCATCCCCACGCCGCACGACGAGTCGTCCGAGACAAGGTTGGGGTTGTAGATGGCTGGAAGCAGTGAACCAATAATACTTGGGATGGACGGTGGGGCGACGACGTTCATTTGCGAATACGGGTGTCCCCAAACTGGCATGCCGTGGAGTTGACTCACTAACAATTGAGTAACCTTTTCAACGTCCGCGATGTCGTCAGGCAATTGCATTTCCTGGGCCGCTTCGTGATCCTGGTGATGATCCTTGGCCAGGAAGGGAGCTTCCGATTTCATCGCATCCACCTGGTCCAGTGCGCGAAGTATCGAAAAGACAAGATAGGCGTCATGCCTGGGATCCGATGTGGGCCGAGGAAAGTCCTCACGGATCTGCTTCAAAATGTTGTGGTAGGTGGCAGTTGCCATGGTGTTGCCGTTGCATCGAGCCTTTCGTCACTTGGTTTTTCTGCTTCTATCGTATTGGTATGGACGGCCGGCGCGAATCAACGACCGATCTTGTTCACAAGACGACCCCGGCGAGATACAGGACGGCGCAGAGACCGCCGGGAGTCCGCCTTCCTGTCGTCGGCCGGAGTGGTGGCCAGTTGAATTGTTCCGCTCTTTCGGCCGGATCGGATTCCGAAAACCGGGGAAAAATCTGTTCCAGTTCTTCTCCAGCGTGAAGTTTTAGTGTGGTAAAATCTCAGGAAATGTCTCCCCGGGCAGCTGATCCTGGTTGCTTGAGCCTCTAAAAAGACCAAGCTTACCATGTTGCTCACGGCTGGGAACCGAGTGTTCGGTTTTGAACTCAAAGAACGCCGATGGCTCGTTGATTCCGGTGTTTTCCATGCTGCCGCAGGGAAACCACACGTGCTGCGCTGGCCGTTTCCGTACGTGTCCGCCGGCAACAATCCGGAGGGATCCCACCAACTGCCGGCGCCGAAAAACCGGGCATTACGGGCGTGGAGATTGTTGAAGAAAAGGAATAGAATTTAACAGTTGGGTCATTCGGGATTTCCACTCGTCCGGGGGGCCTGGAAGGGGCGCATGGCGTTAAGAGACGCCTGAAACACCTACAGTGAAGTTGCAGCACTATTGGAGTGAAGCGTTACGAACGGTTTGACTCCTGATAAAAGGATCTGAATCATGCGAAGTTTCTGCAGTATGGCGGTGCTGGCGATTCACCTCCAGCTGGCTCTGGATGTGGGAAGGATTCACGCGTGCAACATTCCCGTGTTCCGATACGCACTCCAACGCTGGGAACCGGATAATTACGAGCTGGTCGTTTTGCACCGTCAATCGTTGAACGACGAGCAGTTGGAACTGTTGCGATCACTTGAAGTGGCCCGGGAGGATCCCGTCTCGCCGGTCAACATCAATGTCCGGCTTGTCGCTTTGGACCAACCGTTGCAGCAGCAGGATCAACAACTGTTGAGTCAAGTGGACCCCCCGGACGTGTCACCGTGGATGTTGGTCCGCTATCCGGCGTTTACTAACACGGATCGACTCGCTTTCAGTGCTCCGTTCAACACGGAAACCGTGCAGGCGTTGCTCGATTCGCCCCTGCGGCGCGTGATTGTTGAGCGGATTCTGTCGGGTGATTCGGCTGTCTGGGTACTGATTGAATCGGGAAACCAACTGCAGGATGATGCGGCAGAGCAAGTGCTCAAGCGACGACTTCAACAACTTGAAAAAACACTCCAGCTGCCGGGTCCGATCGAAAATGAAATCGATTCTTTGTTCCCCACCGACGCGTCGGCTTCCTCAGATGACCAGGAGTACCCGCCGATTCGTTTCGAATTGATCCGGGTTTCTAGAAAAGTCGAGAACGAGCGAGCCTTTGTATCGATGCTTATCAACAGCGAGATAGATCTCCACGAGTTTGATGAACCTGTTGCAATTCCCATTTTTGGCCGGGCGCGGTCCCACTTTGCATTGGTTGGGCGGGGGATCAACGAGGAGAACATCGAAGAGTCTTGCCAATTTCTCGTAGGCGCCTGCTCCTGTGAAGTGAAATCGCAAAATCCGGGTGCCGACTTACTTGTCCGAGCAAATTGGGAGAGTTTTGTTGCCGACGAGGATTACGGCGACGAATCGTCTCTGCAGTTGACCGGTTTGGGGTCTCTAGAAATAGAACAACCGCAGGCCGAGTTGCCCGATGAAGCGTTACCCGCGGAGGTGACACAGCAGGAACCGACGCATCCTGTGGAAGATGCCAACGGGGAAGTGCAAGATGTGCCACTGGCGAAGGTTTCCAACGAACGGATTTACCTGTCGACAGTGGTTATCCTGGCCTTGGGGTTGTTTGTTGTGACCGTTGGCACTGTGTTGATCAAATATCGTCAAACCAATGGTCCCAATGGGCCTGAAGGACGTTTGCAGTAGTTGTGGAACTGCGGCCACGGAGAAAGGTGTGGGAAAGCGGGTTTCCTGGTGTTCGTTTCGGGTTTTCCGCACAACCGTTGTGGCCGGGGTTTCAAGGTCGAAGATGTCCAAATCCCCGCCCGGCTTGCTCGTTTGTTCCAGTTTATTTTGTTTCGTCCACCCGACGGTCAAGGCTGCCGGGCAATAGCGATTGAGTCTGAAAATGAAACTCAGCCACTTAGTTTGGAGAGAAATTGTCCATCGCCAGGGCAATTTTTGTTTAATGTTGATGTCGGTCATTTTGGCGGTCGCCTGTGGTGTGTGTGCCATCACGCTGTTTGATGCGCAACATCAATACAACCAGCAGCAGGTCGGCGTGTTGGACGACGAAATTCGTAAAATCACCAAGAATATGGGCTTCAATATTTTAATCCTGCCACGGGACCAGAATTTGGCGGATTTTTATGCGGACAACTTTGCAGCTCAAACGATGCCGGAATCTCACGTCGAGCAATTGGCCAAAAGCCGTGATGTGTTCACCATTCGCCATCTGCGTCCCGCACTCGTGCGCAAACTTGTCTGGCACGAGCAGAAGCGTCAGGTGATTTTGATGGGAGTGCGCGGTGTGGTGCCCTTTGCACATCGTAATCCCAAGAAACCCCTCGCGGACCCTGTTCCGCCCGGCAAGATCGATCTGGGGCATCTACTGGCTGAGGAATTGGCAATGACACCGGGACAACGCGTGACACTGCTGGGAGTCGATTTCGAGGTGAACAAGGTCAATCCTGTGCGAGGCAACAAGGATGACATTACCGTGTGGGTTGATCTTGCTCAGGCTCAACAAATGCTTCATCTGCCGGGTAAGATCAGCATGATTCAGGCCCTGGAGTGCAACTGTGCGTCGGTCGACCGCCTGGCCGAGATCGAAGCCGAGGTTTCAGGCGTATTGGAAGACGAGGTACAGGTGATTGAATTGGCAACCAAGGCCATTGCTCGTGCGAAGGCACGGACGCGCGTGAGTGCAGAAGGAGAGGCCAGGTTGCAGAGATGGCGACGAATTGCGGCAGCGGTGATTCCTTCGACGATCGTTGCGGCTGGTCTTATGGTGGGTCTCTTGTCATTTGCAAATGTGCGGCAGCGTCTGCAGGAGATTGGTATTTTACGGGCACTGGGTTTGCGGTCGAATCAACTGTTGGGGGTCTTATTGGCAAAACCGGCGGTCGTCGGTATGGTCGGAGCTGTGTTCGGTTATTTGCTGGGCATTGGCGGAGCCTGGAGCTTGGAGGCCACTTGGTTCATATCTGCGGACTCCCAAGCCCAGCCACAGTGGATTTTCAAGTTCACGGTACTCTTGGTGGTATTGTTGCTGACACCGCTCTTGACAGTGATGGCTGGATGGCTGCCGGCGTTTTACGCCAGTGGCAAGGATCCCGCGGAAATTTTAAACCTCGAATAGGCTTTTGATGTTGTTGGAACTGGAAAATGTGAACAAAACGTTTTCTTGCAATGACCACCCGGTGCGCGCGGTAGAAGACTTGTCATTACAACTCGACCGTGGGCAATTTACGGCAGTGTGTGGTCCTAGTGGATGCGGGAAATCAACCTTACTACTGATTTGTGGCGGACTCTTGCGACCCGAGACGGGAACGGTGACCCTGCATGGACATAACCTGCTATCTCTCTCGACTGAAAATCGGGCCAGTGTACGGGCGGCGCACATTGGTTTTGTGTTTCAGCAGTTTCATTTAGTACCGTACCTGAATGTGTTGGACAACGTGTCGGCGGCGTCTCTCGGCCTACGTTCCGGATCTACAGAGGATCGGGGCAGCATGGAAACACGCGCGTTAGAGTTGATTGACCGTTTTGGGTTGCGAGACAGGATCCGGCACCTGCCCGCGGAAATTTCGACCGGCGAACGACAGCGTGTGGCGCTGGCTCGCGCCTTACTGAACCGGCCGAAGTTACTGTTGGCGGATGAACCGACAGGAAACCTGGACGAAGATAACAGTCAAGTCGTTCTGGACCACTTGCAGGAGTTTGCTGCAGCGGATGGCGCTGTGTTGCTGGTCACCCACGACGCTGCGGCGGCCAGTCGGGCGGATTGTTTGGTCCGCATGGCAGGGGGTCAGATTGTCGACCCTGTTATGTCGAAAGGTGAGATGTGATCAGGTCCGGGGTATTGCATAACTTGTGGTTGTTGGCGTTCTTGTCGCTGGTGATTGTGGCAGGGTTAATTGCACTTTTGGTCTGGAATCCCCTGTCGCCACAGTCGGCAACTTCCAGTGGGTCCTTGTTGATGTACTGCGCGGCCGGTATCCGTGTTCCGGTGGACCTGATTGCCGAAGAGTATGCTCGCCAGTCCTACGGCCAGCCGATTCAGTTGCAATACAACGGGTCCAACACACTCTTGAGTCAGCTTGAAGTTTCGGGTGTTGGTGATCTGTATCTGACGGCGGATGACAGCTACATGAAGCTCGCAACTGAAAAAGGTTTGGTGCGGGAATCACTCCCTGTCGCCTGGATTCGCCCTGTGATTGTTGTTCCGCGCGGCAATCCGAAAAATATCCGTACCGCGGATGATCTGTTGCGCCAGGACATGCGTGTCGCATTAGGTAATCCGGATGCGGCAGCCGTTGGCAAGAAGGCTCGCAAGCTGATGAAAGCTGCGGGACATTGGGAGTCGTTGTCGAAAAATGTAGTTGTGTTCACCCCTACCGTCAACGAGATCGCCACAGCGGTGAAAATTGGCAGTGCCGACGCGGGTATCGTCTGGGATGCGATCGTTTCCCAATATTCGGAATTGGAAGCGGTTCGGATACCGGAACTTGATGTGGGGACAGCACAGATTGTGCTGGGGGTCCTGACTTCATGCAAACAACCCACGGTGGCGTTGCGGTTTGCCCGATATTTGGCGGCGCGTGACAAGGGGCTATTGATCTTTCAGGAGCAGGGATTCGACGCGGTAGACGGGGACAAGTGGGAGATAAATCCTTCTCTCACGGTTTACAGCGGGGGAGTGAATCGTCTTGCCATTCAGTCGACGCTCGAAAAGTTTCAACAACGTGAGGGGGTACAGGTCGACATGGTCTACAACGGCTGTGGAGTTCTCTGCACGCAGATGAAGGCGATGCGCGAGGGAGAGCGACATGGCGTGTTCCCGGACGCATATTTTTCCTGCGATGTTTCATTCATGGAGCAAGTGAGCGACTTGTTTCTGGAGCCTGTCAGTGTTTCTGAAACCGACATGGTGATTGTTGCGCGGCCCGGAAATCCTCTTGGAATTCGAGTGCTTCAGGACCTGACCCGACCTGGTATTCGATTAGGGGTAGCCAATCCGGATGAAAGTGCATTGGGCACCCTGACCCGGCAATTGTTACGTGAATTACAGATCGAACACGAGATTCAAGCCAATGTCAGTACGACAACACCGACTGCTGATCTGCTGATCAATGCACTGAAAGTCGGGGGCCTTGAGGCTGCTATTGTGTATCGCGCCAATACGTCGCAGGTGGCAGACGAACTGGAAGTGATCGACATTGACCACCCGCTTGCCCGAGCCGTGCAAACGTATGCCGAAGCCCAGGATACGGTTCATCGTCATACTTTTCAGCGGCTGATGGCTGCCATCGGGCAGTCACGATCCCAGTTCGAGGCGGCCGGATTTCGCTACCTGTTGGACCTAGGGGCCCCATGATCCCGGCTACACCCATTGACGAGTCCAGTGCATCCCGGGTGCCGCAGTCACCGGGTCAGAAGGCACATCGTGTGGGGTCCGACTTGCCTTTCTATGCTGGGCTCATCGTGCTGGGGGGTGCGTACCTCTTTTTGCTGTTGGCCATGTTGATCGCGGATCTCTTCTACACGTCTCCCGGGCACCTGCTGGCCGCGCTGGGAAAACCGGCAATTCAGTACTCCATTGGGTTGAGTCTTATCTCGTGCAGCATCACGGCATTGCTTTCGCTTTGGGTAGCGGTTCCCATCGGTTACCTGTTGGCGCGACATCGGTTTCGCGGTCACAGTCTGGTGGATGCGATTTTGGATATTCCAATCGTATTGCCTCCGCTGGTGGTGGGTTTAAGTCTTCTGATCTTGTTCCAATTCTGGCCGTTTCGCTTGGCAGCCGATTGGGTTGTCTATCAAATTCCGGCGGTAATCCTGGCCCAGTTCATGGTGGCTTGCGCCTTTGCGACACGCACGTTGCGAACCACTTTCGATCAGATCGACCCTCGTTGCGAGCAAGTCGCTTTAACGCTTGGCTGTAGCCGGGCGCAGGCATTTGCCAGCGTCGTATTACCTGAAGCACGACGGGGTATCATCACCGCGGCCACATTAGCCTGGGCGCGATCGTTGGGTGAATTCGGGCCCCTATTGATCTTTGCCGGCGCCACCCGAATGAAGACCGAGGTGCTCTCTACGACGGTGTTTTTGGAATTGAGCGTGGGAGATCTGGAAGCGGCTGTGGCGGTGTCGATGATCATGATTGTGGCTGCCGTTGTTGTTCTGATGATTGCTCGCATTTGGGGTTCACGTGATTTAACGTTATGATCATGTGCCCTGGAACGTTTGGTAGAAAATGCGGACCGCTGTCTTGGAATCAGAGAGAATTTGCAGATGATTTGTGTTAAGGATCTTTCCGTTTGCATAGGCGACTTTGCTTTTAAAGGGGTGCAACTGCAAGTACCCGAAGGTGGATACGGTGTCCTGATGGGTAAGACGGGCAGTGGCAAGACGACATTGCTTGAATCGATTGCCGGGTTGAAGCCGATTCGACAGGGCCGCATTGAACTCGGTGGCAGAACCGTGACCCACATGCGCCCCGCGGAACGTGGTATTGGATATGTGCCCCAGGATGGTGCGCTGTTTGCGACCATGACGGTTTATCAGAATCTAGCCTTCGCGCTGGTTGTGCGCAGAACGCGCCGACAGAACGTGGAGCGCAGAATTGATGAAATTGCGGGGCTCTTAAGAATCAGCGACCTGCTTCAGCGCAAGCCGGCAGGTTTAAGCGGTGGGGAACGGCAACGGGTTGCGCTGGGGCGAGCCTTGTCGTTCGAACCGGCCGTGTTGCTTCTGGATGAACCACTCAGCGCGCTGGACGATGACACGCGTTACCAGATGTACGATGTGATTCGTCGCGTGCGTGAGCATACCCGGGTGACTACGTTACACGTCACACACAACCGACACGAGGCCTCAGAAATGGCAGATGTACTTTTCCAGATGACAGATGGAGGGGTATCTGAAGTGAGGGGTGGCCCGGAGGCAATTAGTAATCGCATTGAAAATCTGGGTGGATGAAGAAATAAGGAAAGTTGACAAAGTCCACCGCGTCGTTTTAACGGGAAAAGCAGTTTGTATTGAGGACCATTTTGAAAGTTGAGAATGGCAAACGATCCGCCGCCAGGCGAGGCTTCGTGATCATCGCAGGCCACAATCAACATCTGAACATTCCATGACCAATCAGCGAAGACTAACTGACGAAGAACGCGCGATTTGGGAATGGCAGATGTGGGTGCCAGATTTCGGGGAGGCCGGACAGGAGAAATTGAAGAATGCCACAGTTTTAATTTCACGTTGCGGTGGAGTGGGAAGTGCAGTGGCGTACCAACTGGCGGCGGCAGGCATTGGTCGACTGGTGATTGCGCACCGCGGAAATATAAAGCCCAGTGATCTGAACCGTCAATTGCTCATGACCCATGACGCGATTGGTACACCACGAATAGATTCGATCGAACGTCGTCTGCAGCAACTAAATCCGAGAATGGATGTCGTTGTTGTGAATCAAAACGTGGAGGAAACCAACGCGGCGGACTTGGTGGAACAGGCCGATGTCGTGGTGGACTGTGCTCCACTGTTCCAGGAACGTTTTTTGTTGAATGACCAGGCTGTTCGCCTTGGCCGGCCCATGGTCGAATGTGCGATGTACGATCTGGAGGCGCGCATCATGACGATCTTGCCTGGTAGGACGGCTTGCCTGCGATGTCTTTATCCACGTTTTCCCAGTGAATGGAAACGCGAATTTCCGGTGTTTGGAGCTGTGGCGGGTACGGTTGGAAGCATGGGTGCCATGGAAGCCATCAAGCTGGTTGCTGGGTTCGGTCAGCCTCTGGCGAACCGGTTGCTGGTCTATGACCTCCGCGATTTTTTCTTCCAAACGGTCCATATTCATCGCGACCCCAACTGTTGCTGTTGCGGTACGGAAAATTCGGGTATGGAAGAAAAGTGTTGATCAATGCAAGGAGCAGTAGAATTCACGCCCGCTACCCCCGGGCGTCCTGCGACTGGCGAGATGATCTCGGGCATGCTAGTCTGGTTGGCAGGCCGCACCTCGAGATTGTAATTCCATAAACACACAAAAATCTTCTATCCGTGTAAAGTCGATGCCACCGCTAAACTGCTTTGCCATACGAACGACGATTTGCCTGGTCGCAATCTTCTGCGGGGATCCGTGGTTACTCGCCGGCGACTGGCCCATGTGGCGCTACGATGCTAACCGCAGTGGCGCCTCACCCCATGAATTACCCGCTGAACTCCGCTTGTCCTGGGTCCATCAGTACACGCAGCGCGAGCAGGTCTGGGATGATCCACTCAACCAGGATTTGATGCCCTATGACCGGGTCTTCGAGCCGATCATTTTCAATGATCGGATGTTCTTTGGTTTCAATGACCGTGACAAGGTGGTGGCTGTCGACCTTCAGTCAGGCCGTCAGTTGTGGCAGTTTTTCACAGATGGACCTGTGCGATTTCCCCCGGTGGCTGCCGACGGCAAGGTGCTTTTCACCAGTGACGACGGGTACCTTTACTGTGTTAATGCCGCAGACGGGCGGCTATTGTGGCGTTTCCGCGGTGGCCCATCGAATCAGAAAGTTATTGGTAATCATCGTGTTATTTCTGCCTGGCCTGCCCGGGGCGGTCCGGTGATCCGTGACGGTCATGTCTACTTTGCTGCCAGCATCTGGCCGTTCATGGGAACGTTCCTCTATGCCTTGGATGTGGAAACTGGAAATCTCATTTGGGTGAATGACTCCACCAGCGCACAATACATCAAGCAGCCGCACGGGTCACCATCATTTGCAGGTGTGGCCCCGCAAGGTGCACTGGTCGCCACGCAAAATGTGTTGCTTGTACCCGGTGGACGAAGTGTACCGGCTGCCTTCGAGCGGACAACGGGAAAGTTCATGCACTTTACAATCGGAGGGAAAGGGACAGGAGGTTCCTTCGTTTGTGCTGACGAAAAAGATTTCTATGTACATACGCGTATTCGCGGTGTTCGCGCGTGCGACTTGCAAAGTGGTAAAAAATCGGAGCAGGTCGTCAACGAGCCGGTGCTTGTTGATAATGGAATGGTCAGCTTTGATGGCAGCCTGTTGCAGGCAAAAACGAAAACCAGCACGTTTTCAACCGCTGTCGATGCTGTGGGGGATGTCATTCAGGCGGGAAGCCGTATCTATGCGGCCGGCAAGGACAGGATCACCGCCTTGGACCAGGAGGGTCATGTGATGTGGTCGCAACCGGTCCGGGGTCAGGTTTTGCGGCTTCTTGCCGGTGGTGGCAAGTTGGTCGCAGTCACGAAGGATGGCCGCATACTTGTTTACGGTGAGAAATCAGTTCTGGATCAGCCGCTACGGGAGTCCTTTGAACTTGAACCCCCGGAAGCCGATTCAGAAGCGAGTGCAGCCCAGTTGATTGACCGTACCGCTGCCACGGAAGGGTATGCCATTTGGTACGGTGCGGATGACGCTCGACTTCTTTCGTCGGTTCTACGGCAGTCCAAGCTGCGCATGCTTGTGGTAGAACCTCGAGACCAGCGAGTCAAAGAGCTTCGCCAGGCGTTTGATGCTGCGGGCCAATATGGCGGGCGGATCACCGTGCACAAGGGTCATCCACGATCATTCATGGCACCCCCCTATATTGCGAATCTGGTGGTTGTTGGACCGTCTATGGCCGAGCAGGATCAGTTGTCCCAGGATCTCAAATCGATCTACCAATCAGTTCGCCCATATGGGGGTGCCCTCTGGTTGTCAGCTTCGCGGGAAAAGTCGCAACACCTTGTGAAAATGGTAGAACGGTTAGAGCTGGAAAATGCTCAAACGATTGTCTACGACGAAGGTCTGCTGGTTGTCCGGGTGGGCCCATTGGCAGGCGCCGCTGATTGGACCCATCAGTATGGGAATATCGCGAATACGGTCAAATCGAATGACCGGCGCGTCAAATTACCTTTGGGTGTGCTGTGGTTTGGAGGTAGTTCCAATCTGGACGTGTTACCCAGGCACGGACATGGACCACCGGAACAAGTCGTAGGTGGCCGCACGATTATTGAAGGCATGGATTCGCTCAGCGCTCGAGACACGTACACCGGGCGCGTCCTCTGGAAGCGGACTTTTGACAGCCTCGACAATTTCGGCGTTTATTTCGACAAGACCTACAACGACACTCCCCTCAGTACGGGTTACAACCAGGTACACATTCCGGGAGCCAATGGGCGCGGCACGAACTACATTGCGACCGAGAAGGAGATTTTTGTCATTCTCGGAAGCCATTGTGAGGTGTTGGATGCCCGAACGGGCGCCACGAAGCGCCAAATCAGCATGCCATCCAGGGAGCCAGACAGGATGCCGCCCTTGTGGGGTTTTATCGGTATTTACGAAGAGATTCTGCTGGGTGGCCTTGGCTTCGCCAACTACAGCGGTGAAAAAGGAAACCAGGCTTCACGACGGGAACTGGCGATTCTTGACATGTCGGCCAGTGATGGTTTGGTTGGCTTTGATCGGGAAACTGGCCGCGTCCGGTGGCAGGCAGATTCCCGATTCAGCTTTCTTCATAACGGGATTGTTGCTGGTGGTGGCCGTGTCTATTGCCTGGATAAACTACCGGGAAGCGTTGAAGCCGGACTTCGCCGTCGCGGTTTGTCCCGCGATCAAAAGTATCGTCTGGCTGCGTTGGATGTGCGTACAGGCGAGTTGCTGTGGGAGCGAGAAACCGATATTTTTGGAACCTGGTTGGGCTATTCCGAGGAGTACGACGTTCTGCTGCAGGCTGGTGCTCTAGCCGGTGACCGGTTGCGCGATGAGGTGGGTCAGGGGATGATCGCCTATCAGGGTGTGGATGGAACCGTGATCTGGAAGGATTTGCAGCTTGCATATAGTGGACCTTGTATGCTGCACCATGACACGATCATCACGAACGCGAATTCTTACCAGCGTTCCAGCGGCGCGTACAACTTGCTGGATGGTTCTCCCAAACTGGTGGCCAATCCACTCACCGGACAGCAGGTCCCTTGGCAGTTTACTAGGAACTATGGTTGCAATACGGCGATCGCCAGTGAGCACTTGTTAACGTTTCGTTCAGGTGCGGCTGGATTTTACGACCTGACAGGTTTAAGTGGCACTGGAAATTTTGGTGGCTTCCGTTCCAGTTGTACGTCAAATCTGGTCGCGGCGGACGGCCTGTTGAACGCACCGGACTACACGCGCACCTGCTCTTGTAGTTATCAGAACCAAACCTCGTTGGCGCTGGTCCACATGCCGGGACTGGAGACTTGGACCAATAGTGTTTATGGAATTGAGGATCGAGTTCGACGAATTGGCATCAACTTCGGGGCGCCCGGTGATCGCCTGAGCGATGCAGGTACACTGTGGCTGGACTATCCGAGCGTCGGTGGCGAATCGCCCCAGGTCATGGTGAAACTAAGTGGAGATGGGCTGTCTTATTTTCGCCGCCATGCGTCGGCCATTCACACGGGCGATCACCCCTGGGTGGCCTCGTCGGGAGTGGAAAACGTCAGAACAGTGTCGCTCCGTGTAGCGAAACGCGTACCGACGGAAAGCGAACTGGTGATTCCCATCGTGGCAGGTCGTGACGATGCGGAAGAGCGTTCCGACGGGTCGATGTATCTAAACAGCAGTGATTTAGAACTGAGCGAGGATGGTTCACCGCAGTTGGTCGGGATGCGTTTTACGAAGATTCAACTCGGACCAGATGACGAGATTCAAGATGCCAGGATTCAGTTCACTACAAAGGAAGTAGGCGAGGATCCGGTGCGGCTGTTGATTCACGCTGTGGCGGCGGATGATGCCGGCAGTTTTAACGCCACGACCTATGACATTTCGTCACGCTCCAAAACGACCGCCACCGTGGCATGGTCTCCTGGTCGCTGGGGAAAGATTGACAGCATGGGTGCCGATCAGCGGACACCCAATCTGAAAGCACTTGTTAATGAGGTCATTCGTCGTCCAGGTTGGAAGCCCGGAAACGCCATTGCTTTTGTTATTTCCGGAAGAGGGAAACGTACGGCAGTGTCCTACGAGGGCAATGCCGAACAAGTCTGCCAATTGAAGATCAAACTGGCTGATCAGTCCTCTCAAAAAAACTCCGTCGTTTCCAAGCCTGCCGGCGCCCACTACACCGTCCGCCTTTACTTTGCCGAACCAACCGATGTTTTCCAGGGCGAACGAGTGTTTGATGTGGCCCTGCAGGGTCAAACCGTGTTGCGCAACTTTGATGTGGTCAGGCAGGCGGGGAACCCGTTGCGAAGCGTTGTTCAACAATTTCCTCACATTGATGTGAAAGACGTTCTGGAAATTTCTCTGACACCGAAATCTGACGGATCGGTTGGTCCCATCTTGAATGGTGTCGAACTGGTGTCTGAGTAATGTGCCTCCATCATCCGGTGACCCCGTACGGTGTCGCTGATTGGTTGGACCCCTGCTTGATCCGCAACCGGGTGAAATCAGCCGGCGATGTCAGCGCTGATCAGGGAGTGGCGTGAAGAAGTCCTGGTCGGACGTAAAACAAGCGTGTTGCCCTTTTGCCTTCGATCCGTCGATTACGTATACTCGGAACTGTTATCCAGTATTTTGGACCTTGCCGATCAGGGAGTGAACAGGAATGGGTATCAAGATCAACCGATTGGAGGGGTGCATCGGCGCCGAGGTGGAAGGCGTTGACATCACTGGGCCCATCGACGCACAGACCTACCTGCAGTTGCAAGACGCGCTCGACGAGCACATCGTGTTGGTCTTTCACGACCAGGACATTACTGACGCCCAACAGGTCATCTTCAGTGAACGTTTCGGGCCACTCGAAATGAGTTTGCCCAGTGATCCCTTTGGCGGTGGCGGACCTGTTTTCAATATTGCGAATGTCGATGCTGACGGTCAGATCAGACCAGCGGAGGACCCTCTCACGCTGTATCAGTCAGGGAACTTACTCTGGCACTCCGACGGCTCATTCAGGGAAGTTCCTTTACAAACATCTTTTCTTTCGGCAAAAGTTATTCCACCAGAGGGAGGCGAGACAGAGTTTTCCAGCCTGCGCGCAGCGTATGCCGCCCTGCCGTCGGAAAAAAAAGTTCTTCTGGAGGGTCTTGTTGCCGAACACAGCATGGCTCACTCGCGTGCCCGGATCGCTCCTAACCTGTTGAGCAAATCCTTTCAGGATGAAGTGCCTCCTGTTCGCCACCTTCTCGTCCGCACGATTTCAGCAACGGGCGAAAAGGTGCACTTCGTTGGGTCGTACGCTTCCCATGTCATTGGATGGCCGTTCGAGAAGGGCAGGGACTTGTTGCAGGAACTGTTGCAATGGTCCACACAACCACAATTCGTCTATCGTCATCAATGGCGAGTGAATGATCTGGTCATGTGGGACAATCGCCTTTCCCTTCACCGGGGCCGACCCTGGGATGTCGGAAAATACAAACGCATCATGCACCGCACCACCCTGGCTGGTGAGGGCTCCACCGTCCCGCAAGACTAAGAGTCAACTTTGCGGCGCTCCGGTAGCAGGCGATTCGGGTGGCGACACAGACGTTGTAACGGTAACGGTGCGTATCGTGTTCGTGTTGGGTCAAGCTCTTCGTCCCTCCAAAAAATCAGGAGGTATCGGGACCATCTGTCCTTTTCAAAGGCGTCGTCGCGTGTCGGCCCTCCGGCCCGTTCACAGGATTTCTGAAATCAGTTAGATTGCGTGTCGTTTTCTACGCTCTGCAATTTGGTTTTCGGAGTTGCTGATGGACTTACATCTTACTGACAAGATTGCCTTGGTTTCAGGAGGCAGTCGAGGGATTGGACGAGCAACCGCTTTGCGATTTGCCGAGGAAGGTTGCAAGGTGGGCATCTGCGCCCGTGGTCAGGAAGGGTTGGATCAGGCCCTGGAAGTTCTGCTTGGCCATGGTGTTGAAGCATTCGGTCTGGTTGTTGACGTGTTGCAGCCTGGCGAGATCGAACGCTTTGTGAACGCCGCTGCCGAAGCTTTGGGGGGAGTCGATATTCTTGTCAACAATGTTGGTGGTTCGGTTGGATCTCGTGAGTTTGTGAACTCCAGCGATACGGACTGGCAGCAGACCTTTGACTTGAATCTCTTTCACGCAGTACGAGCGACTCGGGCTGCCGCCGTTCACATGCAACGACGTGGGGGGGGGAGCGTCGTCAACATTTCTTCCATATCCGGCTGGAAGCCGTCCAATCAAAACGCGCAATATGGTGCCGCCAAGGCGGCTGAAATGTTTCTCGCCGGCGCGCTCGCATGGGAATTGGCCCAACACCCGGTTCGAGTGAATACCGTCTGTCCCGGATCAGTCTATTTCGAGGGTGGAGCCTGGGATCGGTTCAGCAAGGAAAATCCGGAACAGTTTGAAATATTCCGTACCCGCGAATTTCCGGCCGAGAGGCTTGGCACGGATTTCGAAGTTGCCGATGTCGTTGTGTTTCTCTCATCCGACCGAGCCCAATGGGTCAACGGTGCTTCGATTCCCGTGGACGGTTCACAGGGCAGACCGAATGCGTTCTGATTCAGCCGATCCCGCGGGGCGCTGCCCAGTGGTTGTCTTGATAGGTCCTACCCAGGAATGTATCGGCCTCCGCGTCATCGATGAAACGCTCTTGTTGTGGGTTGAAATTCAGGGCGCGGCCGAGTCGAATGGATAGGTTGCCCAGATGGCAGAGGGATGTCGTGAGATGGGCGATTTCCGCGTCAGCGTTCGGTAGTCGATCCTCTCGAATTGCGCTTAGAAAATCGTCGACGTGGGCAACGGTGTCCTGCGGCACGAGCGGGACATCCAGGGCGTGCTGCTTGTTGCGGTCCAGTCGCACCTGAAGCTTGCCACGTCGGCTCAAAAACATTTGCCCTTGTGTGCCGTAAAATTCAACTCCGCTGTCACATTGGTGGGGATAGTTTGTCGACCACAGGCGTTCTTCGTAAATCAGTAGCCGTTTCTTATCGAAAAGTTTGGTGGCAGGGTATTCAAAGTTGACTTGCTGGGTATCGGGAAATTCCGCCTCGTCGTCGTAAAAATAACGCCCTCCAGCAGCCGCCACAAACGTCGGATGTGATTCGACGCCCAGGCCCCAGCGGGCGTAGTCGATATCGTGGATGCCATCGTTCCCTATTTCTCCCGTGCCGAAATGTTGCAACCAGTTCCATCTTGAAAACAGCGTGTCGTGGTAGGGTACTGGTGGCACCGGTCCCAGCCACATGTCGTAATCCAACTCCGGGGGCGGTTCCAGCAACAAGGCAGGTCCTCTACCGGCGCGGCGTTGGATGTTCCATGCCTTGGAAACCAGGACCTCCCCGATCAGGCCGGCACGCAACAGGCGCACTCCTTCGGCGATGGTGCTGGTGCTCCGCACCTGGGTTCCGTGTTGCACCACGCAATGGTTTCGTCGAGCCGCTTCGACCAGCAAACGTCCTTCACGGATGTTGTGCGAACATGGTTTTTCTACGTAGACGTGTTTGCCCGCCTCGCAAGCCAGGATGGTCGCCGGGGCATGCCAGTGCACTGGCGTGGCAACGATGACGGCGTCGACCGACTGGTCGTCCAGTATCCTGCGAAAATCGCCAGTCGCCACCGCTGTAGCGGCGAACTGTTTGGCTGCTTCTGCCAGGCGGTGTTGGTGGGGATCCGCCACGTAAGCGATTTCGGCGTCATCGCGGACGGAGAATAGACTCGCATCGAAGCGGCCGCGGCCTCCACAGCCGATCAGACCGATACGCATACGCTCATTTGCGCCTGAGGCTTGCGCCCGAGATTTCCAGGTCATTGCTGCGGCCGCCGTGGTACCCAGGAAGGTTCGTCGATTGTTTGACATTACTATTCCCCTGTTGCAGTGTGTTGTTTGGTGGTCGTCCAGATTGTCAGTCCGTTTAAAGGACGGTCATGTCGGTTCACGACGATCCAACTGACTCCATAAGCCACGGAAAACAGCAGCGTGTTCGCCAGCGTACCTACCCAGAGCTTGTCGGGCATTTGCACTTTCCAGGATGGAAAGAAACGGTCGGCAAGGGCCGAATCGACCCACAGCCACCCGCCGACACTGAAGGCCGTCACAATCGTCGCTACCAGGGCGGCTCGACCATCGACGCGCAACGTCAGAAATCCCAGCAGAAACAACCCCAGTAACCCACCGCTGAAAATCGACAGTAACGTTCGCTGTAAATCGTCGAGTGTTTCGGACGACCGCGTGTAATAGATGGCACAAGCCGTACTGATCATCGCGATGCTAAAAAGTAAACTGATCATCTTGCCTACGAGGGCGTAATGCCGAGTATCCCGCTGCCTGCCCCACAGCCGTTTGTAAAAGTCGATCGTCACGGTGGCGGCGACCGCATTGATACTCGAATCCAGTGTCGACATGGCCGATGCGAAAAGTCCCGTCAACATGAAACCAGCCAGGCCAGCGGGCACTTGTGTGAGGATAAATCGGGGAAAGACTTGATCTGCGCTCAGTCCTTCGAGTCCGGTCTCAGGTACCACCTTGACGAAAACGTAAAGGCATGTGCCAAGAAACAAAAAATAAAGCCAGGTGGGGACCGCCAGCAAGCATCCGAATGCGGCTGCTTGAGTTGCTGCCTTGTCACTCTTGGCCGCTGCATACCGCTGCACGTTCGTCTGGTCGGTTCCCAACAGCTGCATGAAGAGGACGAATTCGGCCAGCAGGTAGGCCCATACCGTTTTTCCACTGAGGGTCAGTTCTGTACTTCCCAGGTTGAATTTGTCATCTTGCGCTGCCACTTGCAAAAGCTGTCCGAAACCACCGGGTAATTGCATGACGATGATTGGCAAACAGATGAAGCCTCCCACGATCAATGCGATGCCCTGTAGTACGTCAGTCCAAATGACGGCCTGGAGACCCCCGACAATTGTATAGATTGAGACGATCGCGCCCGCGATACAAATGATCCACGGCAGGGAGTCAGCCTCCAGTTGCAACATGGACTGGACTGCGAGCGAAACGGCATACAGTACAATTCCGGCGCGAAAGAATTGAAATAACACAAAGCTCGCGGCAGCGTACAGCCTCGCCCACAATCCAAACCGCCTTTCCAAATATTCATAGGCCGAACTGACACGTGATCGGCGATAAAAAGGGATGAACAGAAAGATGGCAATAGCGATGGCAGGAATGTAAGTGAAGTGCGCCAGACAATTCCTCCAATTTGATTCGCCGAACGCAAAGGCTGGTAATGCGAGGAAAGTCATGGAACTGACGATCGTGGCCATCATTGAAAAGCCGACGACCCAGCCGGGCATGGAACGGCCCGCCAAAAAATACCCTTCATCGGTCTGACTCCGGCGTGCGCAGAGCAATCCGATTACAATCAACAATATGAAACCCAAGCCGACCACGATTTGATCGGCCGCTCGAATGGGTAGTGCAGACATCCGTACCCTCATGTAGGAGATTTGCTACAGTATACCGAGCCACTATCTGAAATTCACCGGGCTGGGGTATGGATTTCAGCGTGAAGAGCTTGAGTTTCCGTTGCGATTGAATGAGCCTGTTGGCCAGGGGAGGCGTCGGGCCAGTCAAACGATGTGGGGATGTAGGGTAACGATTTGGGCAAGAGCCGGCCGCTGGAGTTGACGGGAAAGTGGGATTCTTCGGTTGAAGTACCCGCTATTTGGCTTAAAATGACTGGTATCTTCAGCGGAATGACCCATGCGACTCAGAGATGTGATCACAGGACGCCGACAAATTGGCGCTGACGCGGTCAGCGGGCGAGATCGTTTTCTGTGTTCTCTCAATGTTTCATCACGGTTTGTGGTTGCCATCACGTGGACCCTGATGGGCCTGAGTGCCCAGTTCGCAATTGCAGAACAAGGCGCAATTGGTGGGATTCGAGGTCATCTGGAACGATTTTGTTTCGAGTGTCACAGTGAAGATCATGCGGAAGCGGGAGTCAACCTCCAACTTTTGGCAACGGAGACCTCCTTGGCGCCGCATTTCAGAGTCTGGCAAAGAGTAACGGACCAACTGCAGCAGCGACGGATGCCTCCACAGGAGGAGATGCAACCGGACGACCTGCAGCGGCAACAATTGCTTGCCGGTATTCGTACCGGATTGCGCCAGGCGGTGGATCAGTATGCGGGTGATCCGGGCAGAGTGGTCATTCGCCGGCTTACAAGTGCAGAGTACGCGTACACCGTTCGCGACCTGACCGGGTTGGATCTTGCGCTCGACCAAGGTTTCGGCAGCGATGCTGTGGGGGGAGCGGGTTTTACCAATACGGGAATTGTGCAATTTATTCAGGATTCGACCCTGGAACGTTATCTCGAAGCGGCCCGCCAAATTGCGGATCGGGCTGTTCTGGGGGCTGGTCCGTTGACCTTCTACCAAGATCCCGGGACGATTGGATTTGAACTGTCCGCAGTCCATCGGATTCAGAAAATCTACCGGCTCCACGGATTTCGGACCGCGGCTGGAGAATTTGGTGAGGCATTTGGGCTGGAAAAATTTCCCCGGGCCTTTTTTGTAGCTTGGCGCTACAAGCACCGCGAGAAAATCGGTTGTCCCGACAGTTCACTTTCTTCGTTGGCGGATGACGAAGAAATCGAGCCTCGATTCGCCGAGTATATCTACCAGTTGATGCGGCGGGACGATTTGTTATTTCCGACTTCAGAGATTGTCGATTCCTGGCGGCGGTTGCCGGTTCCAGAGGGTCCGAATAAGGAACTGTTGCTTGAAGTTCGTCAGCAATGCGACGAGATCACAAAACAGGTACACACCTGGCAGTCTCGGTTTGCGGAGAATGCGGATGACCCGGAACAATCGCCCGTTTTAAGAGAAGACCTCTTTCATGCAACAAAAACTCATGCGTTTGAAATGGATCTGACGTGGCCGGAGGAGAGTACGACGTTAGAGATTGCCGTAACGATCGAACCGGCGATGAAGAACACGAATCCGGACAGCGTCGTCATTTGGAGAAACCCCGAAATCCAATTTCTGTTGAATGACCAGGCAACGCAGGATCTCCAGCCTCTGCGGGAGCTGGTCACGTTACCGATTGAACAGGATCTACAATTTGGATTCCATCCACGGGGTGGAAAAATAGGACCGGATGACTTGGTCACGGTCGGGATGCAGTCTCTGGTACTGGAATTGCCGATTCCGACCGGGGTGAACTCGGCTCTTTTGCAGATCACACCAGAAATCGATACCACCTTCGGCGAAGATTGCATCGTGCGCTGTAAGGTTGAACTGCTGAAAGCACCTCCGGGGGTTCCTCCGGTTTCGGGACTGTTGGCAAATGATACCAGCGCGGAGTTCAAGTCCTGGAGATCGGGTATCTTTCAGTTTGCCCGGCTTTTACCCCCCAGGTCTCACGGTGAGCCGGCACCATCCGACCGCGACCCGATTCCTCCCTTGATCGACTCCAAATACAACAACCCGGAACGAAACAATTTCCATTCGAGAATCAAGTACTATCGCGACGACAAATTTCTTGTCAACAATGTTCTCGACGGCGCTGTTCGCGAACGTCTCGACCAAGCGTGGGACGATGTGCTTGGATCGTTCGAGTTCCATGACTGGTGGTTGAGGTTCATTGCCCGGAAATTTGAGACCGAATTGGGTGAGCAAAATATGGCGAACCTGGATACGGCGTGGGTCGACGGCCTTCCCACCGAGGCACGTCTCCATGTGCAGAATTTACATCGCGAATTTCACTCGATTCATGCGTCGTTTGAAGCGGCTCAGGATGGACATGTTGAAGATGTGGTTCATCTGGCAGCCCGTGCGTGGCGCCGACCGTTACTGGCATCGGAAGCAGAGCGTCTGCGGTCCTACTATCGAACGTTACGCACGGACTTGAAACTGGAACATCGTGCGGCGGTGAGGGCCCTGATCTCGCGTGTGTTTGTCTCCCCCGAATTTCTCTATCGTGCCGAACACGTAACAGAAGAAAAGCAAACCACCGCGCTGTCTGATTTTGAACTGGCTAGCCGGCTGAGTTATTTTTTATGGTCCTCGCTGCCCGATGAAGAACTGAGGCGTGCGGCTAATGAGGGTGAACTGAGTGACCCGCAACAATTGGTTCAGCAGTCTCAGCGGATGCTTAAGGATCCCAGAGCGGAGCGCTTTGCCACTGAGTTTTTCGGTCAATGGTTCGGCTTTTACCGTTTTGATCAGCATCGTGGGGTCGACGCGGAAATGTTTCCGGAATTTATAGACAGTCTTAAACGGTCCATGTATCAGGAAGCGATTGCATTCTTCGACCATATTGTGCGTAATAATCGTCCGGCAAATGAAATTTTGTTTGCCAATTATTCATTTCTCAACCGGCAACTGGCGGAGCACTACGGGGTCGACGTCGACCTTGCGGATGAGCGGGTTCTTCAGAAAGTCGACGATGTCGGCCGATTTCATCGTGGTGGGCTGCTGAGATTGGGTGCTGTACTGACGGTGACGTCGGCACCGCGACGAACCAGTCCTGTCAAACGGGGCGATTGGGTGCTCCGGCGTACGCTGGGGGCGATGATTCCCCCGCCGCCGGCGGATGCCGGTTCGATACCTGCTGATGATGTGCTGGCCGACGGCCTTTCCGTTCCAGAGCGACTGGTAGCCCACCGCCGTGACGTAGCATGTGTCAATTGCCATTCGCGATTTGACGCCCTGGGATTTGCGCTGGAAGGTTTTGATCCGCTTGGTCGTTGGCGAGACCAGTACCGGGATGGAAACCCGATTGACAATTCGGGGGAATTATGGGACGGCACCCGGATTTCCGGAGATGATGGCCTGCACGAATATCTTGCCAGCCAGCAAGACCGGTTTCACAGGACCCTGTGCATCAAGCTTTTAGGCTACGCGCTGGGTCGTCAAGAATCCGTCGGGGACCTGCCGTTGGTCGAACAAATGCAAGATCACCTTGCCCGGGGCGGGGGATTATCAGAACTGGTGGAATACCTCGTTGGCAGTCGTCAGTTCCGGTACCATGAGGTGATGATGGAACAGCCGTGATAATCACGTGTCAAAGAGTCTGGATTGTCGCTGGCAAGCTACAGCAAGTTGGAACATAAAACGGTCGGGAGATTGCTGGAACCGGATTGATTGATTCTGTGGTGACAATTGATGGTTCAAGGGCCTGACCCAACTGTTAGAATATGATAACAATGGCTGCGGTCGCCTGCTTTTTAATCCATGTGGAGACATCACAATGAGCGAACGCTTCCACTGGTCGACAGGGATTTCGCGACGTGGTTTTTTGCGCGGAGCCAGCCTTAGTCTGGCCCTGCCCTGGCTGCCGTCGCTATCGGTTCGGGCAGCATCTGGCAAGCGTGTCGATGTTTTGGATTCCAAGCCGCCGCAGAGATTTGCCTGTGTCTATTTTTCCAACGGTGTGGAACCGGTCCACTGGTGGGCGAAAGGCCGTGGAGCGGAAATGAAAGTCGGACCGGGGCTTGAGCCGCTCCAGCCGTACAGTGAGGACATTGTTGTGGTTGACGGCTTGTTCAATGCGCAAGCGGCTGACAACCCGAGCGCTCACCTGGGCCGAATGCCCAATCTGTTATCCGGAGCACGGGTCAGCTCTGACCAAAATGACCTGCGCGTGGGCCGCACGATGGATCAAGTGCTTGCACAGCGACTGGGACAGCAAACCGTGATTCCCAGTTTGGTATTGGGAGTTGAACCGACCGAACTCCGTTTAGAAGACGGGATCTCGATGATTTACGGCTCTTGCATTTCATGGGCGAAAGCGACGAGGCCGGCGACCAAAGAAATCTATCCTTCGCGCACCTTTGATTTAATCGTCGGTAACGGACGCGAGCGGAAGCTGGATCGCAGTATTCTTGATCAGGTGCTCTTTGATGCAAAGTCCTTGAAAAAACAGGTTTCATCAACGGACCGTGTCAAGCTGGACGAATATCTGGAGTCGATCCGTGACATTGAACAACGGATTGACCGGGCTGTCGTGGACCAGCGACTGGAAGGCTGGAAACCGACCCTCTCCAAACCTGACATGCCGCGTCCGCAAGACAAACTGCCCCAGGATGTACCCGAACACATGCGTCTGATGCTGGACCTGATCGTCCTGGCGTTCCAGATGGATCGGACACGAATCGCAACCTGCATGCTCAACAACGATCTGTCACAGATGAATTTCGGTTTCCTCGAGGGAGTGAAGGGCAGTTTGCACCTGGACCTGACGCACAATGGTCATGATCCAGTGCTTGAGGCAATGTATCTAAAAACCAATCAATTCCACGTCGCACAGTTCGCACATTTTCTGCAGCGGTTGAAAGAGATTGATGAAGGCGGGCAGTCGCTGTTAGACAGTTCACTGTTATTACTCTGCTCGAATTTATTTGATGGCGACAGTCACCAGGCGGATCGGATGCCCATGGTACTCGCAGGAGGAGGTGGCGGGACGCTTGAAACGGGTCGTGTGCTGAACTATCTGGACAACGGGGACGAAAATCGTCGCGCGTGTAGTCTATATCTATCTCTCATGGACCGTATGGGAGTGCAGATACCGCGCTTTGGCGATGCCGATCGGCGGCTTGCCAATCTCTGATGGCTGTGGTTCTTCTGGTTTTGCAGTCTCAAACCAGTGTGCGGTTCACCCAGCCAGAACGAGGCAGTCAGGCCTCGGTGCCTACCTGGCTGAATTAGCGCGTTCTTGAAAAGAGAACAGCGCTGTAATCGTCAAGAAGATCCTGGATCAGTTGGTTTAAAGAGTTGGTCGAGCCACTCCCGGCCCTTCTGCGGCGCCAGTGTGGTGTCGCCCTGTGGCGTGTGTAGCAACTCACCAACTTCTCGCAGCTGATAAACGGCCTTTGCCTGAGAAATGTTCTTGGCGGTGGGATGTTCAGCAATCAATGTGTGAAAATAAACCGCCCGAGGTGCTATCGCAGCCAGGATTTGTTCGATGCGCAAAGGAGTTGCCAGCCCACTGACGGAGGTAAGAGTTTCCGAGGCGATGGTGGCGACCAGACGCTGATCCAAGGCCGCTGTCAACAAGGCCAGTTGGCCAGCCGGCCCCTGTCCCGCACACGCGATACGATTCCTGTCAACTGAGCGCATGGCCTCGAGAAGATCGATGGCTCGCAGATTGGTCCACACTACCTGAGCGAGGTCCATTGTCGGATCGCTTGCAGGAACGATACACACGTATCCCCGGGTTGCGAAATCTTCAGCCATCTGGAAGACCGGACTCCGCTGTGTGGTCAACTTGTTTTCGAAATCCTTTGTCCCGACTGCCCGGATGCAGAGTACGGCGGGAAGCTTGGCTCCTGCCGAAGAATGGGAGGGAATCAGGAGGTCAGCATCGACCCGTCGCTGGCTGCTGGCCCGGAAAGTGATGCTTTGGCGAGTGTAGTGCTCAGTTGTACTTTTCTCAACCAGTTGGACATCAAGTCCGACGCGTTCGGAACTCGGAGGAAGTGGTCCCAATTGATGTTGCATTTGAGTCACAAGATGTGCCCGTCGGCGACCCCAGTCGAATGGTGAAGTAACAGGCTTTTTAAGGCCGGCGTGGTTGCGCACCAGCAGCAGTGGATCGTCGGTATCGTAATCGGGTACGCGGGGGTTACCGGCGGAATTTGCGGGTATGTTTTCCAACCAGTACAGACCACTGCGACCGGAGACAACTAAATCAAGGTCTCCGTCGCCATCCAGATCTTCTGCCTTCGGGTCCAGTCCGAAACCGACCTGTTCGTCATACGAGATGAGATTGCGGTGCCAGGTTCGGGTAGTGTTGCTGAATTCGTAGCGATAAGCGACGAGGGGATCGTAGGCACCCGCATCGCGACCTTCGTGTGCCATGTAGCGTTTTCCAGCCACAAGTTCCATCCGGCCATTGCCGTTGAGATCAACCCAGAGAGGTGCATGACACTGAGACCAACTGGTGTCGATGGTGTGATGAATCCATTGACGCTTTCCGTCGACTTGGACTTGCTCCAACCAGTAGAGTCCGAAACCATGTGCGATAGACCACACGACGTCATTGTCTCCGTCATCATCCGGATCTACGACCAGGATAGGAATGCTGGCGGATCCCAGTTCAAATTCCGGGTTCCAACGCCAGCGATCGGTCCGCGCATTCAGCGGAGCCTTCAGCCAACCTTCAGGACCGACGATGTCACCACGCCCGTCGCCATCGATGTCACCGAATCCGATTCCATGCCCGGCAACTTCATTTGGCAGGTCATGCTGGGACCAGCGCGGATGGTTGCCCCTTTCGACCGACCACCAGACGGCTGATTGAGTGCCGTTGGGCAGGACGTCGATTTGTCCATCACGGTCCACATCGATCAGACGCCCCGTTTCCATGTTATCGAAATGACCAGCGGTATGGGTCTTCCAGGCTCCGGAGTCGGAACCCGGGTTTTGGATCCACTTGATGCTGTGGCTGCGCAAATTGACAGTGACCACATCGGTCCAGTCATCTTGATTCACATCCAGTGGCAGGTGCGAGTAACCGTCGAACCGTCCCCGGATGTGTTCCACTTCACGTACGAAATGCTGGTTCCAGGTGGGCGCTTCGTACCAGAGACCTCCACAGACGATATCCAGCTGGCCGTCACGGTTGACGTCGATTACCGCTGCCGCGCTATATTCGGATTGTTGGTTGATCACGTGTCGACGAAAAGTAATCCCGTTGGTCTGGCCGGATGCTGGTGTGAGCAGCACGATGGCGACCAGAATGAATACGAATCCCGTCATCCGAGGCTTTAGATTTGTTCCTGAGATGGGTCTATCACCACTCATCGCACGACGGCCGAAGTCGTGTACCCATTGTACTGCTGCCGAAGATCGGAGATAAAACGTTGCTGAAGACATGTTGTGTTCCTTGTTCTCAACCACCCTTCCCGCAACCCCGTTATGTATTATTGTTGATTCGGTTGCCGCCGGCCAGGAACAACGTCACGCAAGCCTGGTTCGGGACAACGCGCTGGTTACTTGCCAGTGTTGCAGTCCGGCTTCCAACCGGCAACCGGGGAGACGCTCGAACATCGGTGAGACAGGTTGTTGTCAACAAGCGGAAGCGCCGGATCCGGGGTAATGAGAAATGTTGCAAGAGTGAAGCGGCAGCATCGTTTCAGGTGGTTGTGGCAAGCGAGAACGTCGGGGGTCGCCGCTCCGGGACAGAGCAGGCAAATACAAAATCAAGCAATGCTTTCCAAAGGCCAGGGAGATCTGCCGTATGAAAACGATTGAAGTCTTGGAATCGGGGCACGTGGACCGACGTGATTCGGCCTTTCCTACTTTGGTCCAACTCGAACCGGGTGGAGACATCATTTGTGGTTACAATGTGGGTGGTGGGCCCCATGCCCGGGGTGGAACGGAATGCTCACTTTCCACTGACGGAGGACGCAGCTGGCGGCATCAGAGCGTGGTTCTGGGACCCAGTACCGATCTACTGACAACAAATCATCTACGTCTTAGTGGGACTTCCGACGGTACGATACTGGCCTATGGCCAGCGGGGTCACAGCCAGGAGACGGCAGCGGGTTCCAAACAGGTTGCTTGTGATGCCGTTTGGTGTCGATCGGCTGATGGAGGTGCCAGTTGGTCACCCGCCGAGATAATTGACATGCAGATGCCGGGACCCTATGAAATATCCAATCCGATCGTGATCACCGACGATGGCCGCTGGTTGGCACCAGCCGCATCGTATCATGCGGGTCGATACGGGGAACGTGTCGTATTGCACGAGTCGGAGGATCAGGGTCAAACGTGGCCAAAGATGCAGACAATATTTGAACACCCGCAGACAAAACATGGTTACCTGGAACAAAAAGTCATCACCTGTGGTTCCGGGAAACTGCTGGCGATCGCTTGGTTGCAGGATTTTGAAAACGACACGGATTTGAAGAATGTCTACAGTTTCTCTGCGGATGGTGGTTGCACCTGGAATGGACCTCACACCACGGGGATTCAAGGTCAGACCATGACACCGATTTGGCTCGGTGGTGATCGTTTCCTGGTGTTGTACAATCGTCGTTTTGGTGAACAAAGTGTCCAAATGTGTTTGGTACGGGCGGTCGACAGCAGTTGGACGCTTGAGTTTGAGGGCACGTTGTGGAACGCCCGGACCATGCTGGAGTTAAACTCAGAGGTCAGTAGTCAAGAGGAGATTCGCCGCATCCAATTCGGTTACCCGATGGCTTTGCGTTTAGACAACGAGACCGTGTTGGCTGTCCACTGGTGTGTAGAAGAGGGAGTCTGCGGGATCCGATGGACGCGGTTGCGTGTGGTGCTTGAATAGACGGAAATGTTGTGAGATGCGTTCGAGATAGTTTCGGTCAATCACGCTTCCTCGGTTAACTCAGCAGCATGGTTCATTTTTCTGCTGGGGGACGCGTGTCGGGCGCAATGGGTTGGGTTGCATCGATCTGTGAGGCGAACAGGCCGGACAAACAGAAAGCCACGGCAGAGGCGATGAAAACAGCGTTCCAGCTTTCAGTCCGATCGACCAGCCAGCCCACCAGCATGGTTGCAGCCGCAGCACCAAAGTTGCCCCACATGTTGGCCCAACCGAGTACGGACGCCGTGTAGCGACCTCCTACGTCCTGTTGAAAAGCCCATGCGGCAGGAGTTCCCATGTCGGTAGAGAACGCAACCAGTGAAAATGCGGCGACGGCGGCCCAAGGAGAAGGATTGGTGAGACAATACAAGTAAGCGGCCATCGCGAAGAATCGTGACAGGGAAATTGGCAGCGCCCGTCCCCACCGCAATCCGATCAGCGTAACGAGGCGATCGGTCAAAAATCCTCCGCAGAACATTCCCAACCAACCGACCATCACGGGTATGGATGTCATCAGGCCGCGCATCGCGATCGGAACATGATGTTCTTCGTCCAGGTAAGTGGGCAGCCAGGTCACCAGGAATACCCAGCCACAATTAGTCCACCACTGCGAGATGCAATTGCACCACATGCTGTAGTTGGTCAGTAGTTCTCGCCAGGGAACCATTCCCACTTGGCCATGCGGGTTTGTGGAATCCGACGGGCGACTATTTTCGATCCACGTTATTTCTTGAGCGTTGCAGCGAGGATGTATTTGCGGACGATCACGAACCACTAGCCAGTAGACAACTGCCACGATCAAACCGAAGGCCCCATACACAAACATCACTTTCCGCCAACCCGCCCCGTAGACTTTCAGGACGGATTCCCGATGCATGGCCTCCAGGACGAGTCGATTGAGGCGCTGTGACTCTTGGGCGGTCGGTTGCTCCAGGGAGAAAAGTCTGCGCGCTTCACTTTCCAGGGGGAAATGTTCCGCATCCGACGCTTGAAAGAAACCGGGGTGCAGGATGACAATCTGGTTGAGTTCCCGGGATAGACGGCTGATGTCATCATCGGACGGCGCCACCAATTCCGTAGGACTTTGTTTTCGGTGCTTTTCGAGGGAGGATTTTTCCTCCTGCTTAATTCTCTCGACCTCGCTGGCATAGCGGACTGCGTTTCGGGCCACCGTGGCACGGCTGCTTGGGGAAAGTTTTGAGAGAATGCGCGCGGCGGGCGTTTGTTCGCCGTCGGACGTGGAAGTTGCCGCGCGTTGAGTCAATTCGTGACTGAGTCGAGACACGTCCAGCAGATCTTCGGGGCGGAGTGTCGAAGGCACATTGAAGGGAACAAATTGAACGATCAACCAACCCGTCAGAATAGGAGCCAGCCATCCGCCAAATCGCCCGCCGAGCGACACGATTCCACTGGCAGCTCCGCGGGCCGAAAAGAGTACCCACTTGCTGATGACGTTAGCGGCCGTGGGATAGGCGCCTGCCTGGCCCAGGCCAAAACCAACACGGATTACCAGCAACGCGAAAAATCCGTAGACGATTCCGGTGCAGGCTGTAAAGAGCGACCACAGGACAATATAAATGGTCAACATCTTTCGCGCGCCAAAACGATCAGTCAGCCATCCGGACGGCACCTGTCCCAACGCGTAAGAATAGAAGAACGATGACAGGATCACGCCTACCTGAAATCTTGTCAGCAGCAACTCCTCTTGAATGAACCGAACTGCCATCGAAATACAGAAACGGTCCAAGTACAACAACACTGCCATGAGTGCCGTGGCGGCAACCACAAAATGACGGACACTGGTCGGTGTTTGTCGCTCGTTCATCAGGAGGGTTTGATATCAGCTAGAAATTTGTCACTTAAGGGATTGTAAATCATTCGACTGCGTCTGCTAAGCAGGGACCTCGTCCTACACCGAGCCAGTTTTGTGCGCATGCCCCGATTGGCGGAAGACGCGGGTTCTCGCCAGTAGCAATTCAAGCCACTGGCAGTTAAACTTCAAGGGCTTCATGCTGCTGCTTTGTTTTCCGAAGGGCGCAAACGACCGAATTACGGCAACTATCCGAAAGAAATTTATGCCATCACACTCGATCCAAACAGGCAGACGGGGATTGATACTTGGTTGGGGTGTCGTGTTGTTACTCGTGGCCAATGCGACGACCCGGGTTCTAGCCCATTCTCCGGCCGAGGCCATGGCCGAAGCAGCCAACGCATTTCTGGCAGGGCTCGACGACCAGCAGCAGGCAATTGCCAGATTTTCCTTTGATGATGGAGAACGTATCAACTGGCATTTCATTCCCAAGGAACGGGTTGGATTACCACTGAAACAGATGCGGACCGATCAGCAACAACTCGCCTATGCGTTGTTGCAAAGCGCTCACAGTCATGCCGGTTTCAATAAGTCGATGCAGATCATGACATTGGAACAAATTCTGCACGAAATGGAAAATCAAAGTCCTCGTCGTGATCCGTCGCTGTACCACGTTTCCATTTTCGGAGAACCCAGCACTATGAAAACATGGGGCTGGCGGATTGAAGGGCACCATCTGTCGGTCAACTTTACTTTGGTGGATGGTAAAAAGGTGTCTTCTACACCTTCATTCTTCGGGACTAATCCCGCGGAAGTGATGGAAGGTCCTCGCAAAGGTTTGCGCGTCCTGGCTGCCGAAGAAGATTTGGCCCGGCAATTGGCTTTGTCGCTGAATGAAGAACAGCGCCAGTTGGCGATCATCTCGGATGTGGCACCGGCCGATATTATCAACGGGCCCGGGCGCGAGGCAGAGCCGTTGGAACCGGTGGGGTTGAGTGCTTCGAAAATGGGGAAGCGGCAAGCGGGAGTTCTTAAGCGACTCGTGCGGGTGTACGTGGTTCGTTTGCGTCGGAAACTTGCCAGGGAAGCGCTTAAGAAGATTAAAAATGAAGGTTATGACCAACTTCATTTTGTATGGGCGGGAGGACTTGAACGCGGAGACAAGCACTATTATCGCGTTCAAGGTCCGACCTTCATCTTGGAATATGACAACACGCAGAATGCTGGCAACCATGCGCATTCCGTCTGGCGGGACTTCGACGGCGACTTCGGCGAAGATCTATTGAAACAGCATTACGACGCCGCACACTAGTTGAGAAATATTTTCACCCCGCCTGGATTTTCCAATGAGTAGCGACACGCTCGAACAGATTCGTCAAATGCTGCAAGCTGCGAAAATCGAATTTAAAGAGGTGGAACATGCACCCACCCATACGTCGGAAGAGTCAGCGCGCGCCCGCGGAGAACCACTGGGGGTGGGCGCCAAGGCACTTGTTTTGCGAACAAATGAGACATTCCGTCTGTTTGTTCTGCCTGCAGATCGGAAACTGGATTGGGCGGCCGTCAAACGGAAGTTTGAGGTCAAAAAGGTCCGGTTTGCAACTGCCGAAGAACTTCTGGACTTGACCGGGTTGGTTCCCGGTTCGGTACCACCATTCGGATCACCCATCTTGCCGATCGAATTATTCGCGGACGAATCTTTGGGAATGCAGCATGACAGGATCGCGTTCAACGCCGGTTCGCTGACACATTCGATCATCATGCAGGCTGTGGACTGGGAGTCCGTCTCAAAACCGCAGAGATTCGCTTTCACCAAAGATTAGCAGGCGTTGGAAGGTTGTTGCCGGAGCGTCTGCTGACAGGCACCCCGTGCAGGGTAACCTTTTTTCGGCGGGGGTTGTCTGCACCAACTGAAGGACGTCGTGGTTTTTCTTGTGGCGTTCTGGTTGTGAAGACGTTTCATTGCCCTTCACGACAACTCCACCCGTAAACGATGTGTCAGGACGCGGCCCTGGCCACTTTCCACTGCCCAGTGGGTGGCTAGGATCTCTCCGTTTTCTAAGGGCAACAACGAAGCCTGGCCAAATTTCAGATTTTGTCCCATCGAGGAGTAAGCTGCCGCTTTCATCGCCGGGGCGTTGCCCCAGATTTTTTTCTCTTCGACGGTCTGCCAGCGATCCCTTGCAAGATCGACCAGACGCACGAACAACCCGACGTTGTCTCCTTCACGGTGACAATGAATGGTCAGCAGCAGGTCATCCTTGCAGTACATCAAGTTGGATGCTTGCCCCGGAACTCCCGTGTCGATCGGGTCCGACCAAGTGATGCCGGCGTCATGGGAAACGGTGACGTGATTGGTGTGGTTTCTGTTGTTGATGTGATCGTGCATCCAGACCAGCGCAACCACCCGATCGTCCTGCATTTCACACAACCGTGGCTCCGAGGGGGCACACTGTCCCTTGGGGTCTTGGAAGAATCGAGTGTGGTCATCCCAGGTGTCACCGCCATCTTCGCTCTTGAGCAACGCACCTACCGAACCACTGGGGTTGCTGCCGTCCCAACGGGGAAATAAAGAGCCGCATCCCAAGAGGGTTCCCCGGCGCAGTTGGATCGTGGGGCCAGATTGTTCGATTAGTTCCGGATAGGATCTCGGCACGATTCGTGGATCGGACCAGGTGCGACCTTCGTCGTGGGAGAAAGAAATCAGGTTGTCACCTTCACGAACGCCGTCGGTGTCTGGATTGACAATGTTTTCATCGGGATCGTCACGATGAAAACGATATCCCATGGCGATCAGTCTGCCGTCATTCAGCAAGGTCGGTTTCAAGTAGTCCGAATGATAACGGCGCTCTGCATCCCGTGTGTGCAGCGGCCCTTCGAATTTCCAGGTGCGGCCCTGGTCCTGGGAGCGGGAGACTGACGTTGTGCAGTTCGCCGCCTCGAATGCTTCGCCCAGGGTGAACAGGGCGAGCAGATCGTTTGAGGGGAATTTTACCAGGCCGGGAAAGTAAGCATGCCGGGCCTGATTGTGAGGCGCGGGGTTTTCATAAACAACGTGTCGATCGATGACTGAAATATTGGCCATTCTTATCTTTCTGTGAAAGCAAAACGATGTGGTCACCAAGCGGATTTCCCCGGGCAGGAGCGACGTGAGCCACGCGACGAGCAGAACTCCATCAGTGGTTTTAAGATGAATCGACAATCGTGTCGAGAGTCTTGCGGATTGCACCAGGCGGCCATCTGCCGGGCGATTCCTGGTCCTTGGTCCGTTTGGCAGGTGGTACGCAGGAGCAGGGGAACAAGGGTCTTGTGTTTCCAGATGTTTCCCGGGCATACACGGGTTTCAGTCCGGACCTTGGCTACTTTAACTTTACTTTCGCCAGGTAGATGCTTGCCTTGCCCTGGTGACTGGAGTAGTAACTGACGTAAAGCAGGTTGTCGTGCCAAACCAAGCCAGGATAGCTGCAGTCGCCGCCGCTGGGAAGTTTCAGAATTCTGTGCATCTTCGGGTCGTCCACGTCGATCGCAGTCAGTGACAGGTTGGCGCCTGCGTCATGCATGCGACCGCCACCGATCCAGCCGTAGGAAGTCTCGATCAGGTTTGGGCCACCGAAGGCTTTGAAGTCATCCCCCAGGTCATACCACGTCCACGATTTCAGGTCGCCCGAACTTTTTCCCAGCAAGGCACTGATGTCGTTGCGGCGACTGAGGGCAAACCCGTTGCCGGAGGCATCGAATCGAATGGCTGTTTCACTGGATTGACCACCCATGTTGATCGCGTTCGATACGTGCCGCTGCCAGTCGCTACCGTTGCCACTTTTCATGAAGTGCACGACGTAGGTTCGATCTTTGTTGGGGAGCCTCTCGTAGGCAAAACCCCAGCAGGTGTCACCACGCCACTTGGTCGTCCAGAGCCACCAGGGAGGATCCAGAATTTTTTGCGGGGCGACATTTTTCCAGTCGTCCGGATCGGGTCCATCAGCAAAGGCCACGAACGTCCCACCGGCACCGTCTTGATAGAGCATTCCCACAAGCATCAACCGATCGTCGGGCGTCACAGAAAAGTGGATTTCCCGCGTGTCCCAGCCCATCAGGTCGTTGAGTTGCGGCGATGTTGAGTCGATCAGGGTGGCCGTTTTCCATGACTCACCGTCGCGAGACCTGAGAATTCTAACCCTGCCCACATCGCCCGAACCGGCATGCACCGTGCCTTCGCGAAATGCCAGAAAGAAGTGTTCGTGCCAGTAGATCATATCGGTGAAAGCGTTGTGGTCGGCCACGTCCCAGATCTTCCTGACTTCAACAAGTTCAGCGGATTTGCACGTGGGAGATTCGGTCGACACAGAGGTGACCCGGAGAGGCAAACTGTAGACGGGTGCATCCTCCGCTATGATGGATCCCGTTTCGACGGGCGACAGCGCGAATGACAGGGCGCAAAAGCGAATTATTTTCAAGTATTTCATCAAGTGCCTTTGGTGGTTTGGCCTGTGGTATCCAGGTAAGTGACCGGGTTCCATTGTACGGAAGTACAACCAGTAAGCTAGGCTTTTGTAGTGAGGGAGGTTTGTTGTGGCGCTTTTTTTGACGTGTTGATTACTTCATTGTTTTACAGAGAAGGAGTGAGTGGTAAAACGTGATGTAAGCCACCTGGAGAGCATCACTAGGTGGGAACCAGAATACAAGAAAATCACAACCTGGTTTCAACTGAAAAAGTCCAAACGTTTGGGGAACGAGCTACTTAAAACAGGGGTCGGCTTGACGACGAGAAAGAGAAATGAAACTATTGCGACAGTATTACGAGAGAATTAAAATTTCCAATACAAACCGGCATCTGGAACAGGAAGTGATGTGACACGAAATTGTCTGACAGGCACTCAACTGCCCCAGGGGAAGCTCAATCTGGAGACCTGCAGTGAGATCGTGTCCCCGGCGGGCAGCCAGGCACTCGGGTATTTCTGTCAAATATGTTCCGCATGTCGTTCGACTCTCCGGCACTTGCAAATTTCAATAGACAACAGTCATCTTCGGTTAACGGCACAACTGACGAGAACAATTCATGGTTGATGATGACACCGAATCGCGACCGGATGCCGACCTTAGTACGACAAGGGGTGGTGGATCGATGAATCCACGCCGGAAAAAACTGTTAGCCAAGTTGTTCTTGGTGTTTGTGATGCCCGCGATGTTTTTCATGGCAGTCGAGGGAGTGCTGCGGATTTTACCCTTGGATTTTGAAACCGAGCCGGCGGTCAAGATTGAAGGAAGTACGGCGAGCTTTACTGAAGAGACGATTAACAACGAAAGGTATTATGTTGCCTCTAACGAGTCGTTTCGGCCTCCTAAAATAAAAATACCCCGTGATAAGCAGCAGGGAGCTTTTCGGATTGTTAGTATCGGCGGGTCCGCGAGCAACGGGCTGCCACACGCCGTAGGCAATTCCTATCTGGACTACCTGCAGGATCTTTTTGTTCAGAATCTGCCTGATCAAAATGTTGAGGTCTACAACTTCGGGGGATCGGGTTTTGCCTCCTATCGTCTGAGAACGTTTATCGGCCAGATCGAACAGTTGCAACCCGACCTGGTGATCATTTACAGCGGAAACAATGAATTTGTTGAAGCTCGCAGGTATGCGACGCGCTCGGGGATGACGTGGCGAATTCGACAATTCATTGTGAAGACCAGAATTGGTCAACTGTTGTCTCGTTCTATTTTGCAAACGAAACAAATTGTGCTCAACAACACGGTCGAAATTGCCGTTTACGACGATACGATTCAAAAGAAAGCATCTAACCTGCGAGCGGAACCCGGGCAAACCGAGATTGTTCTTTCGGAATACGAAGACAACATACGGGCGATCATCGATGAAGCCCTGGGTTGGCAAGTTCCCGTACTCCTGTTTACCATCCCGGCGAACCTGCGGGACTGGCGCCCCCACGTTTCTTTCAGCAAATCCGAAGGCCCTGAGCGAGTGAAATGGTTGCAGGACTTTACCCGTGGGCGAGGCTGCTTCTTCGATGGTGAGTACAAAGAAGCCGAAGTCGCTTTTCGTAAAGTCATTTCAGTCGAGCCTTTGCATGCAGAAAGCTGCTACTTTCTGGGCAGAGCATTGGAAATGCAAGGACAAAAAGAAAGCTCCTTCGACATGTACCTGCAGGCGAAAGAGCTGGATTACGGCCCCTTCCGGGCTTTGAATGTCATCAATGAGACACTGCGGAAGATTGCCGGTGAGAAGGAACAAGTCTACCTGGTCGATCTGGAACGGGAATTCATAAGTTGTGCCGAAGGCGTTGCCCCTGGTTTTGATTTGTTTGTTGACTACTGCCATCCCACGTACCGCGGCAACAGAATCATCGCGAACAAGTCCTTTGAACGTATCGTCGCCGATAATTTGCTGGGTATCTCCGGCTTAACATCTGATGAGTCAGCCATCCAGTATTACGATCTTCGTGAGACAGAGCCCGATTCGGTCGGCCAGTACACCTGGAACAAGCTTTTCGCCTGGTACGTTGTATTGCACCAACACGAAGCGATTATCGCACTCTCCAACAAGTTACAAACGGTCGAAGAGGGGATGATTGCTCAGGGTACGAGAAATCACATAGCTCGCTGGGCGGCGGTGTTGGCGGAGTACGAAGAGTTTAAAAATGGAAAGTATCCGGTGAAGCCATGGGTCGATCAGGCGGAACTCAAAAAGTTTTCAGTCCACCTGGATTTCAAAAGGCTCTACCACGAGATGATACGCAAATCACAGCGTGAAAACGGATTGCCCGATCACAAACTTCCCTGGTTGCGTGACGAGGTATACTAGGGGTTCTCTTAAAGCCCCCGCCGGACTTCTCCCGCGCAGCAAAAGTGGCAGAGGCAACGGCCCGGCGTTCGGCCCTGAGTTGTGAGACGAAGACCCGTCGGTAGACAGTGATGCTTGAGTCACTCGAGAGTTTCGGCGTCTGCTCAGGATGTTGAGTTGCGGATCACGCATACTTCCTGAAATGTTCCACGCCTCTGTGGCGAAGTCATTTTGTCGGACAGGCGCAAAACGCAAGACAATTCGAGATGGCTGCTGCGCCACCGGTCACTTGCGTTGACGTAACTCGAGTCGGCGAATCTTCCCGCTGATTGTCTTTGGCAGTTCGTCGACGAACTCGATCTGACGCGGATACTTGTACGGTGCGGTCACGCGTTTTACGTGGTCTTGCAACTCTGTCTCAAGGTCCTGGCGATCCTGGTAGGCGGCGGCCAACACGACAAATGCCCGGACAATCTCGCCGCGCACGGCATCTTTCTTCCCGACCACCGCTGCTTCGACCACAGCGGGGTGTTCCAGGAGCGCATTTTCCACCTCGAAAGGACCGATGCGGTAGGCAGAACTCGTAATCACGTCGTCGGACCGACCGATGAACCAGAAATAACCGTCCTCGTCCACCGTGGCACAATCACAGGTGTAGTACCAACCGTGTCGGAACACCTCGGCGGTCTCTTCCGGAGCCTTCCAGTATTCACGAAATAAACCCAATGGCCGGTCGGGTTCGACGCGAACAGCAATCTGTCCTTCTTCACCTGGAGGTAGCCGATGACCCTCGTCATCAACAACTGCCAGGTCAATCCCCGGGGTGGGCAATCCCATCGATCCGGGTTTCACATCCACCCCTGGAAAGTTTCCGCACAACAAGACAGATTCAGTTTGTCCATAGCCGTCACGAATCTCCAAACCCGTTGCCTTGCGCCAGACATCGATCACTTCCGGATTCAAGGGTTCCCCCGCTGCCACGCAGTGCCGCAGCGCTGCTGGTTGAAATGCATCCAGATCCTGTTGTACCAGCAGTCGGTAAATCGTAGGGGCGGAACACATCGTTGTTACAGGATATTGTTCCAAGAGGGTCAGCACCTCCTGAGGTTCAAATCGACCGACGGTATGTTGAACAAACAGGCTGGCACCACAGATCCAGGGTCCGAACAAACTGGACCAGGCCGCTTTGGCCCAACCGGTATCCGAAATGTTCCAGTGCAAGTCATTTTCGGTCAGATCAAGCCAGAATCGTCCGGTGACTTGATGCCCGATTCCATAGCTGGCATGCGTGTGCAACACCATCTTCGGCATGCCCGTGGTACCGGAGGTGAAGTAGATCAATGCGGGCGCATCACTACGCGTGTCACAGGGTTCGAATGTCGCACTCGCGGAATTGACAATGCCCTCGTAATTCTGCCAACCGTTTCGCTCTGGACCCAACAGGATTCGGTGTTTCAGACAGGGCAGGTCATCATGAATTCCATCAATTCTTTCCGCCCCGGTAACATCCGTAATAACGGCTGCCACTTCGGCGATTTGAGTCCGGTAGGACAGGTCGCTGGAAGTTAATAAAGACGTGCCCGGCAACGCAACGAGACCGGCTTTGAAGATGCCGACCAGTGATTCCCACCAGGCAACCACTCTCGGTAAAATGACAAGCACCCGGTCACCAGGTCGAAGTCCCAAGTCGATCAGCGCTTGTGCTACCTGGTTGGATCGAGCGGAGATTTCTGCAAAGGTGATGAGCTGCTCCGTGTCCTGGCCGACCCAATGGATAGCTGCTTTGTCCGGGCGGGATTTTCCCCAAGCATCGACGACGTCCTTGCCGAAGTTAAACATTTCGGGAGATTCCCAGCGGAAGGATACTCTTTGCTGGCGGTAGTCGTCCAGATTCTTCATCCCGCTGGGCATGTTGATTCTCCCACGGAAACCCGTGCTCTAGCTGTAATCCAAAGTTGCCGGAAAATATTTTGTTGTCCTGTGATGCTGTACCTCCAATTACCGGTCAGCTTTCAGTTCTTAACTCCAGGACGGCCTTCCATAGTTCGTCCAGACCTTCTCCTTGAGTCGCACTGACCTTGAATATGGGAACGGGGCGACAACCGGGCAGGTTGAGTTGACCCTGGAGTTGAGCCATCACGGCGTCAGCACCGGGCAGGTCTGCCTTGTTCACCACGACCACATCGGCCACTTCCAAAATCCCTGCTTTTTCCCACTGAAGTTCATCACCCGTTTCCGGCTGCAGCAACAAAACCAATATGTCCGCCAGTTCACGCACTGCCACATCTGCCTGGCCGGCACCGACGGTTTCGATCAGCACGATTTCAAAGCCGTATTCCAATAGAAGCTGACACATCAGGTCGAGATTTTCAGCGACTGCTTGACGGCCGCCAGGGGTCGCAACACTTCGAATGAATAGACCGGGGTCGGATGCAAGCGAAGACATGCGAATGCGATCGCCTAGCAGGGCCCCGCCGGTGTAGGGACTTTCTGGATCACAGGCCAGAACGGCCACTTGGATTCCGTCGTTGCGCAACCTTTCTGCAATTCGACCGACGAGACTGCTTTTTCCCACTCCGCCACTGCCTGTCAAGGCGACGACCGATCCGGTTGGCCTGGGCGTTACTTGCGTGCGAATGATTTCCGCACCTTCCGATTGGGTCGCATGTGAAAGCAGTCGTGCCAGCGCTCGACGGTCTTTCTGGCGAAACCGTTCGAAGAGTTCTTTCAAATCGCTCACGTCATCTCCGTTCACGTAGGAACTCAACGATGTCTTCAATCGGTGTGCCCGGACCGAAAACTCCTGTGACTCCCAGTTGCTGCAACTTCTGGACATCTGCTTCCGGAATGATCCCACCCACCATGACCTTCACATTTTCCGTTCCCTGTTGCTGCAGCAAGTTGAGCAGATCCGGTAACAGTGTCATGTGGGCACCACTCAGGATGCTGATCCCCAGCCAGTCTGCGTCTTCGTCCGCGACCGCCTGGACCACCGCTTCAGGCGCCTGCCACAGACCGGCGTAGATGACGTGAAATCCGTGATCACGGAGTCCCCTCGCCACGACCTTGATTCCACGATCATGGCCATCCAGGCCAATCTTGGCCAGCACGATTCGTTGAGGGCGATCTGTTTCGTTCATGGAGTCAAGACGCAAAGACATTGTTTTACCAGGCCGCGCCAAGTCGGTAACGACCGAATATTTCTTCTAACACCTGCATCGATTCTCCCACGGTGACACGTGCTCTGGCGGTTTCCATGAGTGCAGGCATGACGTTTGTGCCGGTTTCCGCCACTCGTTTCAGCTCGTCCGTGGTGCGACGAACGTCGTCCCGGCTCCGCTGTTTTTTGATTTGTTGGAGGGATTGCAATTGATCACGTTCGGCCGATTCATCCAACTCCAGAAGTGGCAACGGCTTTTCGTCTGGTTGCTGAAAATCATTGACTCCCACGAGCACCTTTTGTTTTGCGTCGACAGCTTGTTGATAGGCGAAGGCCGCATCGCCAATTTCACGGCGGAAGAATCCTGTTTCAATGGCGGCCACCATACCGTGGTGCTGCTCAATGCGTTCGAAATACTCCTCGGCCTGTTGCTGCATCTGATCGGTGAGTGTTTCGACAAAATAGCTGCCCCCCAAGGGATCGACGGTGTTGGTCACGCCCGTTTCATAGGCCAGCACTTGTTGTGTTCGCAATGCCAGCGTGGCTGCATGTTCAGAGGGCAGGGCCAGTGTTTCATCCATGCTGTTGGTGTGTAATGATTGGCAGCCTCCTAATACGGCTGCCATGGCCTGGTAGGCCACTCGCATCAGATTCACTTCCGGTTGTTTGTCTTGCAGCGAGCAACCGGCAGTCTGAGCATGGAATCGCAACTTCCATGAAGATTCGCGTTGTGCGTGGTATCGGTTCTTCATCAAATCGGCCCACAAACGACGAGCCGCCCGGTACTTGGCAAGCTCTTCGAAAAGGTCGTTGTGTGCGTTGAAAAAGAAACTGAGGCGGGGTGCAAAGTCGTCGATGTTCATGCCGCGTTTTAGGCACTGCTCGACATAGTGCATGCCGTCAGCCAAGGTGAAAGCCAACTCCTGAACGGCCGTAGAACCCGCTTCGCGTATGTGGTAACCGCTGATGGAAACCGTGTTCCACAAAGGCGCGTGTTTCGTGCAATACTCGATCACATCTACGACGAGTTTAACGGAAGGCGTGGGGGGGAAGACAAATTCATTCTGTGCGTGAAACTCCTTCAGAATGTCGTTTTGAAGTGTGCCTCGCAGCTTGTGGGGATCGAAACCGCCATCTACAGCGGCCGCCACGTAGTATGCCATGATGACAAATGCCGGCGCGTTAATCGTCATCGATACGGAAACCTGCTCCAGGTCGATGCCTGCGAAGAGCTGACGGACATCATCAATCGTATCGACGGCGACACCCAATCGTCCTACCTCACCACGTGATTGGTAGTGATCGCTGTCCAGGCCCATCAGGGTTGGCAGATCGAAGGCGGTGCTCAAGCCGGTTTGTCCTTTTTCGAGCAAGAACCGAAATCGCTCATTGGTCTGCCGCGCCGTACCATAGCCGGCAAATTGTCGCATCGTCCACAGTTGACCGCGGTGCATATTGGCATGCACACCGCGGGTGAATGGATATTGACCGGGATACCCCAGCTGTTCCTCGTCCGAAAAATTGTCCAGGTCGTCACTTGTGTAGAGTGGTTCAATTGGAAGGCCGCTAACAGTCGTTGCAGGCTGAGGACGAGAAGGAGCGGCGGCAAGCTCTTGTTGCCAGCGTTTTTTGGCATCAGAGATCAGGGGAGTCGACACGTTAAACCTTCGAAAGACCGGGCCGGTGAGGGAGCTGGCAGGACCTGAGCCACAACAAAATTCTGGTAGGCGGTGTCACCAGAGGTGATTATACAGGACTCAGGCGTCTAGCGAGAAGGGAAGGGACTGGCAGCGGACTTTTAAATTTTCGCCAGGGACACGAAACGATACCTCGTGAGAGTCAGGGACAAGCCCGCCAGGACTCATGGTAGCGGCCCCGAGGACGTTGAACAGAATGGTGGGTTGGAAATTGGTAACTGCCCGTGGCAGGGATCCGGTTACCGGTACATCGATTAGAAGCTTGTGGAGTACAATGGGGCAAATGGACCCTGGAACGTGTGGTTATCATTAGAAAATGATGAAGAGAATGAATAGCAAATCCCCTCTTCAGCGCAATGTCTTTCCGACACGAAAACTCGTTGTTGGTTGCCTGTTGCCCGTTCTTCTGCTGGGCAGTGTTGTTGTGTGGTTGTCTCTTCATGTTCAACCAGCGGTGAGAATGCCGGTTTCTCGCCTGCCCGCCTCCACCCGGGAAGCAAGACACGAAGACTATGTGGGAAGCCAGGCCTGTGCAAGTTGTCATGCAAGCCAGGTGAACCAGCATGCCCGGAGTGGCCACGCCCGAACGTTTTACCGGACGGATGACGGGCGGTTTGACTCTCAAGTCGACGGCCGGCAATTTAAAGATCCCGAACGTGGGGTCACGTTTCACTACCATGCTGGCCCGGGTGGTCTTTCAGTGACGCTGCCCGAACGCTTCCCGGATGATGCGTTTCCACTACATTTCGGACTGGGATCCGGACACCATGCGATTAGCTTTATGACCTTGGTCCCCGGTACCGATGGCCGGGCGGTGGGGATTGAACATCGCGTCTCGCTGTTTGGAGAAGACCACGAGCCCGGCCTGACACCCAGCCATCGAGGACAGGCGGTGACCCAGGAAGTGGAACACTTTGGGCGCGTTCGCAGCCCCGAGCTGCTGGACCGGTGCCTGGGCTGTCACACGACAACCTACCGCAGGGAGGGTTTGAAGCTCACCGAGTTACAGCCCCATGTCGGATGCGAAAGCTGCCACGGTCCGGCACGTCGACATGTCGAGCAGATGCAGCACGGGACGATCGGCGACACGCTCGGTTTGACGGCGATCAGCTGGACCGCCACAGAGCAGATCCGGCGGTGCGGAGAATGTCATCGTCGCCCCGACATGCTGGAGTCGCCGCTCGAACCCGATAACCTCAAGCTGGTGCGATACGCTCCGGTTGGAATTTTGCAGACAGCCTGTTATCGGAAGTCCGAGGGCCGTTTGAGTTGTACGACATGCCACGATCCACATCGTCCCGTTTCACGGGATGCGCAGCACTACGAGACTCGTTGTTTGAGTTGCCACTCTGCAGAACCGGCTCAACAAGTGTCATGCAAGGTGTCTTCACAAAAGGGTTGCATTGCTTGTCATATGCCCCAGGTGGAAGTGCACCCTGGAATGTCGATGAGTGACCATTGGATTCGCGTTCGGGGCGCTGATGGTCTGATGTCGAAGGAGAGATAAGGTGGCGATACGGAAGTTCATCTTGGCCTGGACCGCACACATCTTTTAGGGATTTCACCAGATGGTATGCAAGTCTTCACATCCCCGTAGCGTTCATCCAGACGACAGGTCGCATCGCACGCGGCGCGGATTTACGCTCGTTGAATTGCTGGTGGTGATTGCCATTATCGCGATTTTGATTGCGCTGTTGTTACCGGCCGTACAGATGGCGCGGGAGGCGGCTCGGCGTGCATCGTGTGTGAACAATCTGAAGCAGATTGGATTGGGGCTCCACGCCTATCATGGCACGCATCAGACGTTTCCAGCATCGCGAAATACCGGGGTGTCGGTGGGGGAGATGCAAGCACAGGGTATCACGACACCTTGCCCCAACGCTCCCTGGTATGTTGGTAACAGTCTTAGCTGGCGAGTGATGATTTTACCATTTGTTGAACAACAGCAGCTTTATAATCTGTTCGACATGGATTCCTGGTGGCATTGCCTTCCTAGGGGAGGTTCCGGTAAGAACTGGAAGCACGAGGAGCGGGTCATACCGATCTATATTTGCCCCAGTGATATCACGCCGGTCGTTCGCCAGGACATCCTGAATGTTGATAAGCGGAAAGTTGCCGGGACGAACTACGCCGCGATGCTTTCGCGTGATGAGCGGGATCGGTCTCGTGACGGTGGATTGCCCGAAATCTACATCGACATCAAGCACTTTCGGGATGGAACCAGTCACACGGTGCAGTCGGTCGAGGTGTTTCGTGGCAAGTCTTATTTGCAAAATGCCTGGTTTAAGGACGCCAGCAGACAGCGCTGTGCCCGTTGGGCGGAGTCTTCCGCGATGTGCGGTGCCAATGCTTCTCGCAGGCCGAATGACCCGAGAGCTGACGAAATCGACTGGCTGGACGATTCGGCCGTTGGTCGATGGGGTCCCCGACCCGCATCGAGTCTTCATCCGGGCGGTGTGAATGCGTTGTTCGCTGACGGTTCCTGCCACTTCGTGATGGA